>JAUYFG010000148.1 GCA_030690985.1 Pseudomonadota bacterium | reverse complement strand
GCAGCGCAGCGGAATCCGGGGATGGCACGCTCTCGCACGGAGTTCCGTTGCGCTGCCGATGAAGTCCCGGCCGCTCAGGGCCGTAGGATGTGGTGAGCGTAGCGAACCGCATCGACCACGGTTGCGCTAGTTGATGCGGTTCGCTGCGCTCACCACATCCTACTGGGCTACCGGTAGTCGCTGACCGTAGGGTGCGCCGTGCGCACCATGAACCCGTCCCTGCCGGCTTCAACCGAGTAGCCCGGATGCAGCGCAGCGGAATCCGGGGATGGCACGCTCCCACACGGAGTTCCGTTGCGCTGCCGATGAAGTCACAGCCGCTCAGTCCGTGATGAGCTTGTTGGCGGACAACAGCGCCTGGATGATCTGCTGATCGGTGTTGCCCGTGACCAGGTTGACTCCGGCCAGGGTGATGCTCTGATCAAACCCGCTAGAGACCGTGCCGGTGCTGCTGACCTGAATCACCGTGCTGCCGCCAGACAGCTCGAAATGCAGGTAATTGGCCAGATTGCCGGTGTCGGCGGCACCGTGGAACTCGCCCACCAGCAAGTCCTGCAAGTTCAATACATTGCTGGAATCGCCCAACGCCGAGAAATCGGTCACCGTATCGGCTCCAGGTATACCCACCGTACCGCGATCCGAGAGATTCCAGACGAACACGTCCGCGCCCGCGCCACCAGTCAGCGTGTCATCGCCCGGGCCGCCATACAGCGTGTCCACACCATCACCACCGTTGAGTATGTCGTTGCCACGGCCGCCATCCAGCACATCATTGCCGGCCTCGCCATTCAGCGTGTCATTGCCTTCGCCCCCCTTGAGCAGGTCACCGCTATCGCCGGCATTGACCGTGTCGTTGCCATCCAGGCCGAGCATGACATCGACTCCCGTCGTGCCCGTCAGCGTGTTGGCGGCGGCGGTGCCGGTGTGGGTAGGTGCGGTGAAATCGACGAGATCGGTCTCGCTGAACTTCGCCAGCACATCCAGTTCCAGGGTCTTCGTGGCGGTGATTGCGGTATCCGAACCATCCGTGCTGGTGGCGGTCACGCCGATGCTCAGATGGCCCAGCACGCTGCTGTTCAGCTTCAGTTGCGCGGAGGCCAGTTCGCTGCCGGAGATCGTGATCGCGCCACCGGACTCGGTGTAGGTGTTGCTGCCGGCCACGATTTGCGCACCGGAAGCCAGATTGCTGAAGGTCAGGGTCAGGACTTCCGAGCTATCCGTCAAAACACCGGCCACGTAGCCCGCCAGGGCGATCGAAGTCTTGCTGCCCGTATCCGAGTTCCCCGCCACCACCCCCTGAGACGACACCAGCTTGACGTCGTCGATGAACGAACCGCGTCCGCCCGGGTGGAATAGGGTTGCATCAGTCCTGAGTGTCACCGTGTGGCTGGCGCCATCCCCCAGGAAGCTGAAACTCAAGGCCTTCCAGTCCGAAAAAGCCTCCAGGCTGGTCGCCGCGTATGACTGGATCGGGGTCTCGCCCCCCGTGCCATAGTCGAGATAGACCCCGATGCGGGTGTAATCGACGGAATAACCATTGCGCCCGGCATAGTCGAACGACAACTCGTAGACCTGCCCCGCCTGCGTGGCAATGGTCTTCTGGATGCCGAGGAGTTGCGGCACATCGGCAAGGGCCGTATTCGCATCCTGGAGTTGGAGCATCTGGAAGTTGTCGCCCGCCGGGGCGTAGAGGATGGGCCGGTTCGCCTGTATGGGACTGCTGTCATAGGCCAGATTGGGCTTGTCGTCGCCTTCGGTCACGATCATGAAGACATCGGTGCGCCCCGAGCCCGACTGGCTGGTGACCGGCATCAAATTCCAACCCTCGTAGGTACTGGCGACGATGAACCGGGCCGAGTAGTCACTGGGCGTGGAAACGGTCGTGTCCCAACCCGCCGCCCCCTCGACGGTCGGCGCGGCGGCATCGACCGTGAGCGTGGGGGTGTCGGCGACCGGGGTGACGTTCACCGTGGCCTGGCGCGCGGTGCTGGACTCGGCGCCGCTGTCGTCCTTCGCCACGGCGGTAAAGGCGTTGAGCGTGCCGCTGGCGTTCAGGACCGGGGTCCAGTAGGCATGATGGGTGGCATCCACGGTGTCGTTGCTCCCCGCCGCCCAGGCGGTAGCGGCCACGGCACTGGTGCCGATGAGCAAGCTGCCGGTGGTCACGGACTTGATGACAAAACTGTCCACCGTCCCATCCACATCCGCTTCATCGCCCTGCGCCTTGAGTTCGGCCAGGGTGATTTCGGTCTGGGTGTCCTCGTTGGTGGTCTCGACGGCGGCGGCGAAGGCGGTCAGGGTGGGAATGTCGTTCACCGGGACCACCGTGATCACTTCGTTGGCCGCGACCGATACGTTGTTTTCGTTGTCGGTCACCGTGAAGGGAATCGTCACCGTGCCGTTGAAGTTCAGCGTCGGCTTGAACACCAGCGTGGCG
>JAUYFG010000131.1 GCA_030690985.1 Pseudomonadota bacterium | reverse complement strand
GTCATTCCCGCGCAGGCGGGAATCCAGTTTCCTCCGTCTAATCAGGCCTTTAAAAAACTGATTTGATGAACGCACTGGATTCCCGCCTGCGCGGGAATGACGGTAATTCAAAGGGTTATCGCCAGAACAAATTTGCCGTGGTTTCACAGTAACCCGCTCAAGTTTCCCGGCGTTCCGCCGTAACATCCCGGGCACTTGCGTATTCGGGAGTCGGAGATGGGAAAAGTGGGCGAGGTGGGCAGCAGCGCCAAAGCCTTGGATGCCACCGCTTTTGTCGAGTGGTTCCGCGCGGCGGCGCCGTACATCCATGCGTTTCGCGGCAAGACCTTCGTGCTGGCCTTCGGCGGTGAGGCGATGTTGCGCGAGGACTTCGTCGATCTGGTCTACGACATCAACCTGCTCAATGCGCTCGGGGTGCGCCTGGTGCTGGTGCATGGCGTGCGGCCGCAGGTGGAGGAACGCCTGGCCGCCGAAGCACAGTATGTGCGGGGCCGCCGGGTGACCGATGGCGATGCGCTGGAGCACGTCAAGGATGCGGTCGGCTCGGTGCGGGTGGATATTGAAAGCCTGCTTTCCGTCGGTCTGCCCAACACGCCGATGGCCGGCGCCGAGATTCGCGTCGCCTCCGGCAATTACGTCACCGCGCAGCCGGCCGGCGTGGTGGATGGCGTCGATCTGCAATTCACCGGCGAGGTACGCAAGATCGCCGTCGCCCCCATCCGCGCCCGCCTGGAGGCGGGCGAGATCGTCCTGCTCTCGCCGATCGGCTATTCCCCCACCGGGGAAGTGTTCAACCTGACGCTGGAAGAGGTGGCGACCCACGCCGCCATCGCCTTGGGCGCGGACAAGCTGGTATTCATCCTCGACCACGGTGACAGCGTCGATGGCAAAGGCCACCGGATCAACCGGGTGACCGCCGCGCAGGTGCCCAGGTTGCTGCGCGACCTGCCGGAGGGCGACATGAAGTTGTATCTGCCGCACGCCGCGCACGCCTGCAAGAAAGGGGTGGGCAAGGTGCATCTGATCAGCGCGGATGTCGATGGCGCCGTGCTGATGGAGTTGTTCACCCATGCCGGTGTCGGCACCATGGTCACGCGGCAGTCGGTGGAAAACTTGCGGCCGGCGACGATAGCCGATGTCGGCGGCATTCTCTCGGTGATCGAGCCCCTGGAAAGCGACGGCATCCTGGTTCGGCGTTCACGCGAGCGGCTGGAGCAGGAGGTGGAACAGTTTTTCGTCGATGAACTGGATGGCCGCATCGTCGGCTGCGTGGCGCTCTACCCGTTTCCCGAAGCGCAGGCGGCCGAGATGGCCTGTCTGGCGGTGGCACCGGAATTCCAGCGCGGCGGGCGTGGTGATGCGCTGCTCGCCACGGTCGAAGAAGCTGCGCTGGAACTTGGCCTCACCCAGTTGTTCGTGCTCACCACCCGCACCGCGCACTGGTTCATCGAACACGGCTTCGCCCTGGGTAGCCTGGAGGATCTGCCGGCACCGCGCCAGGCCATGTACAACTGGCAGCGGCGCTCCAAGGTGCTGGTGAAGCGGCTGGAAGGGGAATGATCCTTAAAACCGCAGTTGACTGCGTCTTGGTCACCGGGATGCCGTATGGCTACAGGCGCCTGAGGCCATGAGGACGCTCACCGTTTGGGTGAATCTGCGTGGCGGCCGTAGGAGCGGGCTTGCCCGCGATTGGCGGCGGCTATCGCGGGCAAGCCCGCTCCTACGACGCGGTCAACTGCGGAATCCAGGATGATTCGCCTGCTCGCCTTCTGCCTGTGCCTGCTGGGCTTTGCCACGCAGGCTGCCGCCACGTTCACCCTGGGCGTCCTGCCCATCCACAGTGCGCGGGTGCTGGCGGAGCGGTACGAACCGCTGCGCGCGTACCTGGAAAACCATCTGAAGCAGCCGGTGCGTATCGAAAGCGCGGCGGATTTCGCGCGCTTCCAGGCGCGTACCTTGCACGGCGATTTCGACCTCACCATCACCCCCTCGCATTTCGCGCGCCTGGCGCAGAAAGACGCGGGGTTCCTGCCGCTGGCGCAATTCACGCCGGATCATGACGCCCTGCTGGTCACTTCGTCCGATCACCCACTGGCCGGGGTCGGCGATCTGCGCGGCAAGCAACTGGCGGTGATCGACCGCCTCGCCGTCACCGTCATGGCCACCCTGAGCTATCTCGAAGAACAGGGGCTGGAAGCCGAGCGCGACTATCGCGTCGCGGAACACCGCACCCACGCCAGCGCCGCCTATTCGCTGATGACCGGCCTGTCCGTCGCCGCCGTTACCACCAGCCAGGGCATGTTGCAGATTCCCGAGTATCTGCGGCGCAAGCTGGTGGTGCAGAAACACATCGCCGATATTCCTGCTTTCGTTTTTCTGGCCCGGCCCGATACGCCGCGTTCCCAGGCCGAGCACCTGAAGACACTGTTATTGGAATTTTCGGCCGAGGCTGAAGGCCTCGGTTTTCTCCGCAACATCGGCTACAGCGCCGTGGTCGCGGCCAGTGAAACACGCTTGAAACGCGCTGATGCCTACCTCAAGGCCACCCGCAAGGCCCTGTCACCCTGATGCGCCGCTATCTGCACCCCCCCCTCTGGCTCAAGCTCACGTTGGCCGGCCTGCTGGTAGAGGTCTTGATTTTGGGTCTTCTGGTATTCAGCAATGTGCGTCTGACCGAGGAAGAACTCATCCGCAAGACCCGGCTGCGGGTCGACAGCGCGACTCCCCTGCTCAATGCCGCCCTGGCGCCGCGCCTGATGCAGCGCGACTACGGCGCGCTGCAAGACGTTCTCAGCGAAGCGCGCGGCAACAACGCCTATCGCTACCTGGTACTGCTGGGGCCGGATGGACACCGCCTGGCCGCATCCGGTCTGGGCGCCGATGAAGCCCTGCCGGCGGCGGATGCGCGACTGAGCGCTGATGATCCCGTTTACAACACGACAATCCCCATTCGTCTTGCCGGAACCGAATACGGGCGCCTGCATTTCGGCATCGCCACCGGCTTTCTCGTCGAGGCGCGCGCGCGCGTACTGCGCCAGGGCGTCTATGCCGGCCTGGCGGCGGTGCTGTCGACCTTTCTCACCCTGTCGCTGATCGGCTACCTGTTGACCCGCCGCCTGGCACTGCTCACCGAGGCCAGCCGGGCGCTGGCCGAGGGTGATTTCACGGCTCGCCTGCCCGCGCCCGCGTTCGACGAAGTGGGTCGTCTTGCCACCGCCTTCCAGGAAATGGCGCGGCAATTACATAGCCGCATTACCGCGCTTCACGAATCGGAAGTGCGCACGCAAACCTACCTGGCCGAGTCGGAAGCCGAACATGCTCGCCTGCAAGCCCTGCTCTCCGCGATGAACCTGGGCATCCTGTTCGTCGCTGCGGATGGCCGCGTGGTCTATCACAACCCCGCTTTCAACCGCCTCTGGCTGATCCCGGAAGCGGAGAGCCTGGTGGGCTGGCCGCCGTGCGAGGTGTTCGCCCACAGCGGCTGCCAACTCCTGCAACCTGGACCGTTCGCCGCTCACATCGAGGCCATCCTGGCCGGGCGCGAACCGGGCGAAAGCCTGGACATCGTGGTGAAAGACGGCCGCATCGCCACCCAGTTGAGTTACCCGGTATTCGAGCGCGACGGCCATTTCATCGGCCATCTCTGGATCTACGAGGATGTCACGCGCGAACGCCAGACCGCCGAACAACTGCTCTACCTGGCGGAACGCGACTCGCTCACCGGCCTGTTCAACCGGCACCGCTTCCAGATCGAGCTGGAGCGCACGCTGGCCGAAACCGTGCGCCAGGACAGCCCCACCGCGCTGCTTTATTTCGACCTCGACGAATTCAAGGCGATCAACGACCACTTCGGCCATACCGCCGGAGATGCCCTGCTGATCCGCGTGGCCGGCGAGGTTTCCGGCCTCATCCGCAAGAACGAGATGCTGTTTCGCCTCGGCGGCGACGAATTCGCCGTGCTCCTGCCCTACGCGGAAGAAGCCCAGGCACAAGCCCTGGCCGAGCGCATCGTGCGCGCCATCGCCGCGATCCCCTTCCGCTTCGATGGGCGCACGCTGCACATTTCTTCCAGCCTCGGCATCGCGCTCTACCCGCGCCATGCCGCCGACCAGGACCAACTGGTCGCCTGCGCCGACGCCGCCATGTATCAGGCCAAGCAGGCCGGCAAGAACGCCTGGCGCCTGTATCGCGCCGACCTCGACACCGCGCCGGAAATGGTCAACCGCCTGTCCTGGAACGAGCGCCTGGCGACCGCGCTCGCCAACAACCTGTTCGAGTTGCATTTTCAGGGCGTCTACCACGTTCACAACCGCCAGCTTGCCCACCTGGAAGCCCTGATTCGCCTGCGCGACGAAACCACGGGCGAACTGGTCGCGCCCGGCCAGTTCATCCCGGTGGCGGAAAAGAGCAACAAGATTCTGGAAATCGACCGCTGGGTGCTGGCCCAGGTGGCGCATCTGCTCGCCACCCATCCGACCGGGCCGGCCATTGCCGTCAACATCTCCGGCCGTTCCTTCGACGATCCCGGCCTGCCCGGCTACATCGCCGACCTCCTGCACAGCCGGAACATCGACCCGCCGCGCCTGCTGATCGAAGTCACGGAA
Organism: Pseudomonadota bacterium; assembly: GCA_030690985.1. Taxonomy (GTDB): domain Bacteria; phylum Pseudomonadota; class Gammaproteobacteria; order Burkholderiales; family Thiobacillaceae; genus PFJX01. The sequence continues at coordinate 12,913 of JAUYFG010000131.1, read as the reverse complement.
ACCGCCGCCGTGTCCGATCTCACCGACGCGCAGCGCTTTATCGGCGCGCTGCGGGCGACGGGTTGCGGCGTCTGCCTGGACGATTTCGGCGCCGGTTTTGCGTCCTTCGCCTACCTCAAGCACATCCGTGTCGACACCATCAAGCTCGACGGCATGTTCATCCGCGATCTACCGCGTGACCACGACAACCAGGTGTTCGTGCGCGGCATGGTGGAAGTCGCACGCGGCCTCGGCAAACGCACGGTGGCGGAATTCGTGGAAGACGAAGCGACCCTGAACCTGCTCGCCGAGTTGGGTGTCGATATGGCCCAGGGCTACCACCTCGACCGCCCGCAGGCCGATCACCCGGCGCTGCGACAGGGTGGGTAGAGTGGCGTAGGGCGGAAAAGCGGCCTTATCGCGCCTTCCGCCGGAAGGTGGAAAGCCCAAATGTCGGAAGGCGCCGGTATGAAGCCACCGGCTTTTCCGACCTACTGATTTATGAGGAATCGAGGATGAACCCACTTCAGCAAGATAACGCCGCCACGCTCGCGCGCCTGCATGACCTCGATCGCGCCATCGCCAGCCACGCCGCCTGGCTGGCGCGCTTCAACCGGCAATTGATTTGCCGGGAAGCCGCCGGCGCCGACGATCTGGCCGAGGATGCCCACACCCGCTGTCGTTTCGGCGCCTGGTTCTACTCGCAGATTTACGCCAATGCCCAGGCCGATCTGGCGGAAGAATCCAGTCTCGCCGCGATCGAATCCGCGCATCGCTCGATGCATGACATCGCCCGCCACTTGCTCGTTTGCCAGGCCGCCGGCGAATCCGTGCCGGGTGACGATTACGACGCCTTCACCGCCATCGCCAATCAATTCCGGCAACAGTTGCGCCGTCTGGAACTCGACCTCATGGGGCGCCTGGGCGCGGTGGACAACCTCACCGGGGTATGGAACCGGCAGGCGGTGAATCTGCGCCTGGCGGAAGAGATCGAACGGGTGCAGCGGACGCACCAGCCCTGTGCCGTCTGCTATGCCGATCTGGATGATTTCGGCCGCTTCAACGAAGCGCACGGGCAGCGACTGGGTGATGCCATGCTGAAAGCCGTCGTCAGTTTCTTCGCCGACCACCTGCGCCGCTACGACACCATCTTCCGCATCGGTGGCGAAGAGTTTCTGCTCTGCCTGCCCAGCACCGACATCCTCCAGGCCGGCGTTCTCATCGACCGTTTGCGCGTCAGTCTCGCGGCCCACACCTTCGTCCTGGAAGGCCAGCCGTTGCGGCTCACCGCCTCGTTCGGCGTAGTCGCCCTGGAGCCGGTGTTCTTCATCGACGAAACCCTGGAACGGGTGGAGCGCGCCCAGCTCATCGCCAAGGCCGAGGGCGGCAATCAGGTGTGCGTGTGGCGGGACGAGTGGGAGAAGGACAAGGCATAAAGCGGCGCTGTTGCCTTGTGTAGCGCCGGCATCCTTGCCGGCGGGGTTAACAGACGCCGGCAAGGATGCCGGCGCTACAAGAAAGCGGAACGCCCCAGTCCAGGCAGCGGGTTGCGTGGCTTCACACCCCGCTGTAACTGCACCCGGAAGCGTGCGTTTCCATCACCACCACCCGGCCCAGGCCGGGCAGGGCGGGCTTCAAGCGATCCCAGATCCAGATGGCGAGATGTTCGCTGGTGGGGTTGTCCAGGCCGGCGATGTCATTCAGATAGCGATGATCCAGCGCCGCATGGATCGGCCGCCAGGCCGCCTGCACCTCGGCGAAGTCGCACACCCAGCCGAGTTCCGGGTCGAGCGGCCCGGACACCTGCACCTCGACCCGGAAGGAATGTCCATGCAGGCGCGAACACGGGTGTTCGGCCGGCAGGCGCGGCAGGCGGCGCGAGGCTTCCAGGTGGAAGACGTTGAAGATGTCCATGTCAGTCCCGCCGGGCCGTCCCAAGGGACTGACATGCCCCCTCGGGGGGCAGCGAACGAAGTGAGCGTGGGGGCTGTTTCATCTCAGCGTTTGCCTGTCTCGATGCGATACATCGCATGGCAGGACACGCAATTGCTCATCACCTGGCCAAGTTGTTTGAGCGCGTGATTGGCATCACCCAGGCTGTCCGCGTCGCGCGCCAGGTCGTCGAAGCCCTGATGGGTGGCATGGCCCAGTTTCTTGAACTGCATCGGCAGTTTTTCCCGCAGCTTGCCGGGCACCTCGTGGGCGGCGGCCATGCCGGCTTCGCGCGCGGCCCCGGCCACGCCCTTCATGTCGTTGGCGGCGACACTGGCGACGATCTTCTGGGTAGCGGACAGGAACAGACGCATTTCCTGGTGGATGTGCGCCTTTTCTTCCGTCGTGAGGCGGATCGCCGCGCGCTGTTCCTGCGGGACGGCGTGGTGGGCGTGCTCGGCGGCTTGTATCGGGGTGATGGCGAGGGAGAGCAGGAACGGGAGGATTAGGCGGGACAAGGGGAACTCCAGGTGAAAGACGAGCCGGCGAGGCGCCGGCGCTACGACAGACAGGCCAGCGTGGTTTCCGCCAGCAGGTGCATTTCAGGTTCTTCGATGACGTAGGGCGGCATGAAGTAAACGCTGTGGCCGATGGGGCGGATGAAGACGCCCAGTTCCAGGGCACGGCGGTGGAATTCATCGGAAAAGCCGGGCGCGGCGTCGGCCACGTCGAAGGCCCAGATCATGCCGGTGTGGCGGAAGTTCCTGACCCGAGGGTGCGCGGCGACTTCTTTCAATATCTCGCTGAATCGCGCGGCCTTGATTCGGTTGGCCGCGATCACCGCGTCCTGCTCGAAGAGGTCCAGCACCGCCAGCGCGGCGCGGCAGGCGAGCGGGTTGCCGGTATAGGAATGCGAGTGCAGGAAGCCGCGCGCCGTGGCGTCGTCGTAAAACGCGGCATAGACGGCATCGCGGGTGAGCACGCAGGACAGCGGCAGGTAGCCGCCGGTGATGCCTTTGGAGAGGCAGAGAAAGTCGGCGATGGCGGCTACCTTTTCGCCGGCTTGTTCACAAGCGAACAGCGTTCCCGTGCGGCCGAAGCCCACCGCGATTTCATCGGCGATCAGGTGCACCTGGTACTGGTCGCACAGTTCCCGCACCCGCTTGAGGTAGACCGGCGGATACATGGCCATACCGGCCGCGCCCTGTACCAGCGGCTCCAGGATGATCGCCGCCGTGCTCCCGGCATGCGCGGCCAGATGCGCTTCCAGATCGGCGGCGGCGCGCAGTGCGTAGCCATGCGCCGATTCCCCCGTTTCCGCCAGGCGTGAATCCGGGCTCATGGCCTGATGGCTGTGGCGCAGCAGCGGCGCGTAGGTGTCCTTGAACAGGGCGACATCGGTGACCGACAAGGCGCCCAGGGTTTCGCCGTGGTAGCTGTTTTTCAGGGAGATGAAACTCGTCTTCTCCGGCCGCCCGCTGTTGCGCCAGAAGTGGAAGCTCATCTTCAGGGCGATCTCGGTGGCGCTGGCGCCATCCGAACCGTAGAAGGCATGGCCCAGCCCGGTCAGTTGTCCCAGACGTTCCGACAGTTCCACCACCGGCGCATGGGTGCAGCCGGCGAGCATGACGTGCTCGATGCGGGAAAGTTGGTCGATCAAAGCGGCGTTGATGCGCGGGTTGGCATGGCCGAACAGGTTGACCCACCAGGAGGAAATGGCATCCAGATAACGGCGCCCGTCGTGGTCGATCAGCCACGGCCCTTCGCCCCGCGCGATGGCCAACGGCGGCGTGCGCTCCAGATGCTTCATCTGGGTACAGGGGTGCCAGACGGCGGCCAGGGTGCGGGGTAACAGGTTGGAGTCGGACATCGATGGCTGTAGCGCAGGCGTCTCGCCTGCTTCGTAGGGCTGATTGGAAGAACGAGGCAGGCGAGACGCCTGCGCTACAGATGCGGCGCTTCGGCGGGATTCAGGCAAAGAACCCTTTCGACAGCAGTTCCATGGTCAGCAGCCGGTAGTCGTGCGCGCCGGGGCAGTCGGCGGCGTAGGCGAAGATGTCCAGGCCATGCGCCGGGCTCTCGGAGAGGGCGGGATCGTCGCAAATTTTCGTATCGCACAGCGCATCGCCGTAGCGCCCCTTCAAGGTGGCCAAGGCTTCCCGGCAAAGCGCCTTGCCTTCATCGAAACGGGTCAACAGCACGCGCCGTTCGATGCGCCGCTTGAGCGCGTTTTCCAGCACCCCCAGGGCCAGGTCGAGACGGTTCAAACCCTGGATGGCGAGAAAATCGGAGGTCACCGGAATCAGCACGCGGTCAGCGGCGCACAGGGCGTTGAGCGAGAGCACACCCAAGGCCGGGGCACAGTCGATCAGGATGGGCGAGTCGTCCCAGGCCAGGGCGGCATCCAGCCCCTTCTTCAGGGTGCCGGCGATGCCGGGCGTAGCGGCAAGCAGGGTATCGACCTTGGACAGCTCGGCATGGCCGGGCACCAGCCGGAGGCCGTTGCCGAGACGGCGGGTGAGGCGGTCGAGCGGGGTCTGGTCGCGAAAGAAGGCGGCGGCGCCGGCGTTGCCGGGCAGGTGTTTCACGCCCAGGGCCAGGGTCACATGCGCTTGCGGATCGAGGTCGATGACCAGCGGCCGGCGTTCCAGCAAAGCCAGGGAGGCGGCGACGTTGAGCGTGGTGGTGGTCTTGCCGACCCCACCCTTCTGGTTGAATACCGCAATCACCGCCATTCATGACTCCTTACAAGAAACATCCCGCAACCCATTGATTCAATCGACGTAGGTTGGGCAAAGCGAAGCGTGCCCAACATCGCGGCGGTTCGTTGGGCACGCTTCGCTTTGCCCAACCTACTGCGCTACACACGACGTGGCGACGTTTCGGCGTGGCTCATTCCACCGTGACCGACTTGGCCAGATTACGCGGCTGGTCGACGTCGGTGCCCTTGAGCACGGCGACATGGTAGGCCAGCAGTTGCAGCGGGATGCTGTAGACGATGGGCGCGGTGCTGGGGCAGATGTCGGCCAGGGTGAGATTCTGGAAGTGGTCCAGTTCGATCTTCACTTTCTGGTCGGAGAACAGGAACAGCTCGCCGCCGCGTGCGCGCACTTCCTGGAGGTTGGACAACACCTTGTCCAGCAGCGGGTCGTCGGGCAGGGCGCAGATCACCGGCATATCGGCATCGACCAGCGCCAGGGGGCCATGCTTCAGTTCGCCGGCCGGGTAGGCCTCGGCGTGGATGTAGGAGATTTCCTTGAGTTTCAGCGCGCCCTCCAGGGCCACCGGATAGAACGGACCACGGCCGAGGAACAGCGCGTCTTTCTTGTCGGCGAAGGCGGCGGCCATCACCTTGATTTCGTCCGACAGCGCCAGCACCACTTCCACCTGGCGCGGCAGGGCTTGCAACTCCTCCACCAGCACGGCTTCCTGCTCCGCCGTCATGCCGCGTCGCCGCGCCAGGGCCAGGGTGACCAGGCGCAAGGCGGTGAGTTGGGTGGTGAAGGCCTTGGTCGAGGCGACGCCGATCTCGGGGCCGGCGCGGGTCATCAGGGCGACGTCGGATTCGCGGGTGAGCGACGATTCCGGCACATTGCAGATGGTCATGCTCCCGACATAGCCGGCCTTCTTGGCGAAACGCAGGGCGGCCAGGGTGTCGGCGGTCTCACCCGATTGCGAGATGGACAGGAACAAGGTGCCTTCCGGCACCACCACCCTGCGGTAGCGGTATTCGCTGGCCACTTCCACCTGGCAGGGCACGCCGGCTTCTTCCAGCCAGTATTTGGCCACCATGCCGGCGTGGTAACTGGTGCCGCAGGCGATGATGTGCACGCCTTTGGCCTGCTCGAACAGTTCCTGCGCCTTGTGGCCGAAGCTCTCTTCCAGCAATCGCCCCTTGTGGATGCGGCCTTCCAGGGTTTCCGCGATCACCGAGGGTTGCTCGAAGATTTCCTTGAGCATGTAGTGGGCGTAAGGCCCCTTGTCGGTGGTGGAAGCGGAAAGCTGCGACAGGCGTTCCGGGCGCTCGGCCGCATTGCCGGCCACGTCGAAAATACGGATGGAATCGCGACGGATTTCGGCGATGTCGCCTTCTTCCAGGAAGACGAAGCGTTGCGTCACCGGCAGCAGGGCGAACACGTCGGAGGCGATGAAGTTTTCGCCCGCGTTTTTGTCCATTCCGAGGCCAATCACCAGCGGGCTGCCGGAACGGGCGACGATGATCCGCTCCGCGTCATCCGGGCTGGCGACCGCCAGGCCATAGGCGCCGACCAGCCGGGTCACCGCCGATTGCACCGCTTTGAGCAGATCGGGCTCGCTGTCCAGAAGGTGCGCAAGCAGGTGGGCGATGACTTCGGTGTCGGTTTCCGAGGTGAAGCGGTAGCCCTGGGCGATCAGTTCCGCGCGCAGTTCGGCATGGTTTTCGATGATGCCGTTATGCACCACCGCCACCTTCTCGCCGCTCATGTGCGGGTGCGCGTTGCGCTCCGCCGGCATGCCGTGGGTCGCCCAGCGGGTGTGGGCGATGCCCAGGTCGCCGGGGATGGGGGTCGCGCGCTCCATTTCCATGAGGTTGACTACCTTGCCCACGGAACGGATGCGCTGCATGGTGCCCTCCGCACCGCGCACCGCGAGGCCGGCCGAGTCATAACCACGATATTCCAGGCGCCGCAGCCCCTCCAGCAGGATGGGAACGACATTGCGTTGCGCGATGGCGCCGACGATTCCACACATGAATTGGGTCTCCGTTTATTTCTTTTTCACCGGCCGCTGCCAGCCGGGAAGGGTGAGTTGCTTGGCGCGCGACAGGGTCAGTTGCCCGGCCGGCGCGTCGCGGGTCAAGGTAGTGCCGGCGCCGATGGTGGCGCCACGGCCGACGCTGACCGGGGCCACCAGTTGGGTGTCGGAACCGATGAAAACGTCATCCTCGATCACCGTGCGGTGCTTGTTGGCGCCGTCGTAATTGCAGGTGATGGTGCCGGCGCCGATGTTGACCTTGCGCCCCACCGTGGCGTCGCCCACATAGGACAGGTGATTGATCTTGGAATTGAAGCCGATCTGGCTGTTCTTGATCTCGACGAAGTTGCCGACACGGGTTGCTTCCGCCAGTTCGGTGCCGGGACGCAGGCGACTGAACGGGCCGATACGCGCATCCGCGCCGACCTTGGCGCCGTCGAGATGGCAGAACGGTTGCAGTTCCACGCCCGCCGCCAGGCTCACATTCTTTAATACACAGTTGGCGCCGATCTTGACGCCGTCGCCCAGCGTCACCGTGCCCTCGAATACGCAATTGACGTCGATCAGCACGTCGCGGCCGCACTCCAGGCTGCCACGCACGTCGAGGCGCGCCGGGTCGATCAAGGTGACGCCTTGCACCATCAGCGCCTCGGCCACGTTGTGCTGGTGCATGCGCTCCAGTTCGGCGAGCTGTTGGCGGCTGTTCACGCCCAGCACTTCCCACTCGGCGGAGGGATGGCAGGGAATCACCTGCTCGCCCTCGGCGGCCGCCATGCCGATCACATCGGTCAGGTAATACTCGCCCTGGGCGTTGTCGTTGCCCAGGCGCGCCAGCCACCCGGCCAGCTTGGCGACGGGCAGACAGAGGATGCCGGTATTCACTTCATTGATCGCCAGTTCCTCAGGCGTCGCGTCCTTGTGCTCGACGATGCGTTCCACCTGGCCGTGCCCATTGCGCACGATGCGGCCGTAACCCGCCGGGTTCGCCAGGCGCACGGTCAACAGGGCGATGGCGCCTTCGCGCGCGATCAGGGGCAGTTGCTGCAAGGTTTCCGGGCGGGTCAGCGGCACGTCGCCATAAAGAATCAGGCAGATCGCCTCCGGGTCGAGATGCGCCACCGCCTGTTGCACGGCGTGGCCGGTGCCCAGTTGCGGTTCCTGTATCGCCCAGGCCAGCTCATCGCGGCCGATCGCCTTGGGCAGCGCCTCGCCGCCGTGGCCGTAGACCACGCAGATCTTCTCCGGGGACAAGGTATCGGCAGCGGCCAGCACATGGCCGAGCAACGGCCGGCCGGCGAGCGGATGCAACACCTTGGGCAAATCGGATTTCATCCGCGTGCCTTTGCCGGCAGCGAGGATGACGACGTTCAGAGGGGAGCTCATGAGGGGGGCGGGATACCGGAAAAAAACCGGCGTAAGTATAAACAGCGGCCTTGTCGTTATTGAGAAAAACATCGCCGCCGCGCCGGCCCGGCGGAGAAACCTGAGACAGGTAAACTCGGCGCCTGTCGCATATCTCGGAGCCCCTCATGATCCATAGCCTGCTTGTCCTGTTCCATGTTCTTGCCACCGTCATCTGGGTGGGCGGGATGTTCTTCGCGCACCAGTGCCTGCGCCCGGCGGCGATCACCACCCTGGAGCCGCCATTACGGCTGGCGCTATGGCGCGGCGTATTCGGCCGCTTCTTCCCCTGGGTATGGGTGTCGGTGATCGTGCTGCTCCTGACCGGTCAGGCGATGATCATGCAAATGGGCGGCATGGCCGCCGTACCCACGCATGTTCACATCATGCTGGGCATCGGCTACCTCATGGCCGCGCTCTATGCCTACCTCTACTTCGTGCCCTTCGCGGCCATGAAACGCGCCGTCATGGCGGGGGACTGGCCGGCTGCGGGCGCGGCGCTGAACCGCATCCGGATGCTGGTGGGCACCAATCTCACCCTGGGTTTGCTCAATATCGCCGTGGTGTTCGTGCTGCGCTGACCATGGCCATCACCAGCCTGGAACAACTCGCAAAGACCGTGCGCGAATTCGGCCGCGAGCGCGACTGGCACCTCTACCACACGCCCAAGAACCTCACCGCCGCCCTCATCGTCGAGGCGGCGGAACTGCTGGAACCCTTCCAGTGGCTCACCCCGGAACAGAGCCTGAACCTGCCCGCGCCGAAGAAGGAGGCGGTACGCCAGGAAATGGCCGATGTGCTGATCTACCTGGTGAGCCTGGCCAATTGCCTGGAAATCGACCTGCTGAAAGCCGCCGAGGACAAGCTGGCGATCAACGCCGCCAAGTACCCGGTAGAGAAAGCCAAAGGGTCCTGCGCGAAATCCCACGAACTTTGAAAATCATGAGCCACTTCAAACACCACCTGTTCTTCTGCCTCAACCAGCGCGAGGACGGTGCCGCCTGCTGCTCCGACCACGACGCCGAAGCCATGTTCGAGTACGCCAAGAAAAAGGCCAAGAAACTCGGCCTGCACGGCCAAGGCGGCGACTGCCGAGTCAACCGCGCCGGCTGCTTCGACCGCTGCGGCGAAGGCCCGGTGTGCGTGGTCTACCCGGATGCGGTCTGGTACACCTACGTCGACGCCGACGACATCGACGAAATCGTCGAATCCCACCTGCGCGACGGCAAGGTCGTGGAACGGTTGAAGATTTGAAACGCCACAAACTCCGCATCAAGGTTCCCGTCGGCTACCTCGAAACCGTCATCGAGGAACCGGACGGCGCGCCAAAGGGCCTTGCCCTGATCGCGCACCCGCACTCCCTGAAAGGCGGCAGTCTCGACAACAAGGTGGCCTGGACCCTGGCGCGCGCCGCGCTGGCCTGTGGCCTGATCGCGGTGCGGCCCAACTTCCGCGGGGTGGGCGGCAGCGACGGCAGCTTCGACCACGGCATCGGCGAAAGCGAGGATCTGCTCGCCCTGGCCGCTTCCGTCGCCAGCCATTACGGCCCGCTGCCCTGGACCCTGCTGGGCTTCTCCTTCGGCGCCTATGTGCAGCATCGGGTGGCGCGGGAACTGCACGCCCAGCGCCTGATCCTGGTCGGCCCGGCGGTCTCCATGTACGAGTTCGCGGCCAACAACATTCCCACAACCCTCATTCACGGCAACGAAGACGAGGTGATTCCGTTCGCCGCCGCGCGTGACTACGCCCGCCGGCACGACATCCCCCTGATCGAAATCCCCGGCGCCGGCCACTTCTTCCACGGCAAGCTGCGCGAACTGCAACAGACCGTGGAGGGGCTGCTATGTCCCCGCTGAAACTCACCGGCCTGAGCAAAAGCTACGGCGACGCCCTGGTGGTGGATGGCCTCGACCTGGAACTGCAAGCCGGTCGCTGCCACGGCCTGCTCGGCCCCAACGGCGCCGGCAAGACCACTACCCTGCGCTTGGCCCTCGGCCTGATCGAGGCAGACGCCGGCACGGTGGAACTGCTCGGCCATACCCTGCCGGAGCACGCCGACGTGGCCCGCGCCCGGGTCGGCGTAGTGCCGCAGATGGACAACCTCGACCCGGATTTCACGGTGCGGGAAAACCTGCAAATCTATGGCCGCTATTTCGGCATCTCGAAGCGCGAAATGGCCGCGCGCATCCCCGCCCTGCTCGATTTCGCCGGTCTCGCCGGCAAGGCAGAAGCGACCATCACCACCCTTTCCGGCGGCATGAAGCGCCGCCTCACCCTGGCCCGCGCCCTGGTCAACGACCCCGATCTGGTGATCCTCGACGAACCCACCACCGGCCTCGACCCGCAAGCCCGCCACCTGATCTGGCAGGGCCTGCGCCGCCTGATCGGGCAAGGCAAGACCCTGCTACTCACCACCCATTTCATGGAAGAAGCAGAACGCCTGTGCGACGACATCAGCGTCATCGACCACGGCCGCGTCATCGTCCAGGGCAGCCCGCGCGACCTCATCAAGACCCACATCGAACCGCACGTGGTGGAAATCTACGGCGACGGCCTGGCCGAATGGCAGGACTGCGCCAGCCTGTTCTGCCGCCGGGACGCCCCAAGGGAGAACTGCGCCCCCTCGGGGGGCAGCGAACAAAGTGAGCGTGGGGGTCGTCAATTTTGCCGCCGCTGCGAGGTGGCTGGTGAAACCCTGTTCTGCTACACCGAAGCGCCAGAAAAGGTGGTGGCCGAACTGGAAACGAATAATCCAAAAACCGCCGGCCTGCGCTACCTGCACCGTCCGGCCAATCTGGAAGACGTGTTCCTCAAACTGACGGGGCGGGATCTGCGTGATTAACCGACAAAAACCAGGAAATGTCAGACCCCGCGCCGGGCCAGTTCCAGCAGGCGGGCGACGCGCTGTTCGGTGGCCGGGTGGGTGCGGAACAGGCCGGCGAGGTCACCGCCGGAAAGCGGGTTGATGATCATCATTTGCGCGGTTTCCGGGTGCAGGTCGGCGGTGTGCATAGGCGTGCCGCGCGCGTAGGCATCGATCTTGCGCAGAGCGGCGGCGAGCGCTTCCGGGTCGCCGGAGATTTTCGCACCGCCACGGTCGGCACCGAATTCGCGGGCGCGCGAAATCGCCATCTGGATCAGGGTGGCGGCCAGCGGCGCCAGGATCATGATCACCAGTTGCACGACGAAGTTGGGGCGGTCGCGGTCGCCGCCGAAAAACATGCCGAACTGGGCCAGGGCGGAAATGGCGCCTGCGACGGTGGCGGAAAGGGTGGAAGTGAGAATGTCGCGGTTCTTCACATGCGCCAGTTCGTGCGCCATCACCCCGCGCAGTTCGCGCGCCGAGAGCATCCGCAGGATGCCGGTAGTGGCGGCGACGGCGGCGTGTTCCGGGTTGCGCCCGGTGGCGAAGGCGTTGGGCTGCGCCTCGTCGATGAGATAGACGCGGGGCATGGGTAAATCTGCGCGTTGCGCCAGTTCCGCGACCAGGTTGTAGAACTCGGGCGCGTCCGTCGGGCCGACTTCCTGGGCGTTGTACATGCGCAGGACCCTCTTGTCGGAATTCCAGTAGGCCCACAGGTTCATGGCGCCCCCCAGCAGCAGCGCAATCAACATGCCGACGGCACCGCCAAGCAACATGCCCACCGCGCCGAACAAAGCGACGATGGCAGCCATCAGCAGCGTGGTTTTCAGCCAGTTGTTGAGCATTGCGAGCTTCCTGTAATGAATTCGGTCAGGGCCATAGATGCGGGGGGAGCGGGAAAAATTCAATCGGTTCTGTAGCGCCGGCTTCCAGCCGGCTGTTTTGGGTTGCAAGAACGAGCCGGCTGGAAGCCGGCGCTACATTAGCCGGTCGCCTGGTTTGATCGTGCTGCCGGCGAGGAAGGCGGCGATGTCCAGGCGCTTGCCGCCCGGTTTCTGCACTTCGGTGATGTCCAGCGCGCCGCTGCCGCAGGCGACGCGCAGCCCTTCCTTGCTCACCGCCAGCACCGTGCCGGGCAGGCCGGCATCCGTTACCAGGCGCGCCCGCCAGATCTTGATCGGCTCGCCGGCCAACAAGGTCTGAGTGGGGTTGAAAGCGCGGATCTGGCGTTCCAGTTCCTCGGCGGGGCGGCTCCAGTCGAGGCGGGCATCTTCCTTGCCGATTTTCTTCGCGTAGGTGGCCAGGGCGTCGTCCTGCTGCTCGCCCAGCATCGTCTCCAACCGGGGCAGCAGGGCGACGATTTCGCGCGCGCCCAGTTCCGCCAGCTTGTCGTGGAGGCTGCCGCTGGTGTCCGTGGCGAGTATGGGTAGGGCACTTTTAACCAGCATGGCGCCGGTATCCAGGCCTTTGTCCATCTGCATCAGGGTGATGCCGGTTTCCCGGTCGCCCGCTTCGATGGCGCGGTGGATCGGCGCGGCGCCACGCCAGCGTGGTAGCAGGGAGGCGTGGATGTTCACGCAACCGAGGCGCGGCATGGCCAGCGCTGCTTCCGGCAGGATCAGGCCGTAGGCGGCGACCACCATGGCATCGGCGGCGGCGTCCGCGATGGGCTGCCGCGCTGCTTCTGTTTTCAGGTTTTCCGGCTGCGCCACGGTGAGGCCATGCGCCAGCGCGACTTCCTTCACCGGGCTGGCCTTGAGTTTCATGCCACGCCCCGCTGGCCGGTCCGGTTGGGTGAGGACCAGGGGAATTTCATGGCCGGCGGCGATCAGGGCGCGCAGGGCGGCGGCGGCGAATTCGGGGGTTCCGGCGAAGATCAGGCGCATGGGCATTAGGTTCAGGTGTGTTGGTGAGGCAAATGGCCTGCGGTCGCAAGGCATTCGCAAATGGCGCAGGCGGCGCCTTTCCTGTAGCGCCGGCGCCCTCGCCGGCGTCTTTTAACCC
>JAUYFG010000129.1 GCA_030690985.1 Pseudomonadota bacterium | reverse complement strand
AATCCCTCCCATGTCACTGACCCCACAACTCCGCCAGGACATCGACGACATCCGCAACTACCTCTACGGTGGCGGCTATCCCGATCCGGTGACCAATGCCGAACAACTCGCCTTCCTGTTCTTCTTCTACCTCGCCGAAGGGCTGGACACCCAAGCCCAAGCCCGCGCCCGGCTGATGAAGAAACCGGTGGCCAGCATCTACGCCGGTTCGTGGAAGCTGCGCAACCCGCTCAACGCTCCTTCGCTGGGTGGGAAAAACGTCATCCCGCGCGAGCGCTTCCGATGGTCACAATGGGCGCGCGCACTTTCCGGCGAGAACCTTGTCCGTTTTCTGCGTGACGAGGTATTTCTCTTCTATGCGGAAGTCGCCGGCAAGGGCGCGGTCAACTTCATGGACGGCGCACGTCTGGTCATCGACGAGCCGGTGGTGCTGACGCAAGTCGTCGGCAAGGTCGATCACCTGCGCCTCGACGAAGAGGACGCCGACACCAAGGGCGATCTGTTCGAGCATGTGCTGAAGCAGATCAAGACGGCCGGCGAACTCGGCCAGTTCCGCTCGCCGCGCCACATCATCCGCGTCATCGTCGCCATGCTCGACCCGAAGATCGGCGAAACCTGCTACGACCCGGCAGCGGGCACGGCCGGTTTCATCGCCGCCATTCTCGACCACATCAAGCTCGCCAACTCCACCGCGGAGGGCATCGGCAGCACCGAACTCGACGGCAAGCGCATCGCGCGCGGCAATGGCAATGCGCTCTCCGCCGCCAAGTGGCGCGTGTTGCAGGAGCAGACTTTTTTCGGCAACGACGTCGACCCGAAGATGGTTCGCCTGGCGACCATGAACCTCACGCTGCGCGGCCTGCCCGACGTTCGCATCTTCCAGCGCAACGTGCTCACCACCACGCTGGATGCCGAGAGAAAGCGCGAACTCGGCTTGCCCGCGGGCTTCCATGTCGTCGCCGCCAACCCGCCCTACTCCGGGCGGGTGGACAAGGATCGCATCGTCGATGACGTCAAGGTCGGC
>JAUYFG010000153.1 GCA_030690985.1 Pseudomonadota bacterium | reverse complement strand
GTGGCTCAGGAACAGCGCCGTTTCCGCCGCCATGCCGGAACAGAACGCCCAGGCCATCTCCGCGCTTTCCAGACCGGCCAGCGTTTCTTCCAGCGCGAAGATGCTCGGATTCAGGCCATAGCGGGTGTACAGGGCGCCGGGTTTGCGGCCATCCACCACGTCGAGCAGGTCGGCGGTCGAGGTGAACGCAAACGTGGTGGTGTTGTAGACCGGGATGTGCGGGCTGCCGTGGGCGTCTTTGCTGGTGTGGCCATGAATGGCGCGGGTGGACAGGCTGTGTTGCTTGGACATCGGGTGTCTCCTTGGGTCAGGGCTCGTTAATGTTGTCTGGCTCGCGTGGTGGGCCAACGTAGCCCGGATGGAATGCAATGGAATCCGGGGCTTTTGGCCTGCTGGGCGCTCTGTGGATTCGGGTTCTGCGTGCAATCCCCGGATTCCGCTGCGCTGCATCCGGGCTACGGCGGCGGCTGGCGCCGAATAACTCACACATTTCAGTGGCGTAGGTTGGGCAAAGCGAAGCGTGCCCAACGAACCGTCGCGATGTTGGGCACGCTTCGCTTTGCCCAACCTACGGCGCCATGCCGCGAAATCACGACCCACTACATCTAGCGGGCGGGTGTGACAACCGGATAAGCATGGTTTATTCCTCACTTTCCAGCATCCGTTCCAGCGGCGCCTCCAGCGCCTCGACCAGGCCCAGCATGGCCTCCTCCGTCATGCCATGCGACTTCAGGCCGGCCAGAATATCGGCCGGCATCAGGATCACGCCATCCTCGGGTTGGACGGCGGCCCCATTCAGCCGCAGGCTGGGGAAACCCTCGCCGTGGGCATCGCGTGTCGTGGTAAAGACCAGTTCGGCGCGCGCCTCCAGGTGGCGTTCGAGCACATCGGCGTAGCCGGCGTACAGGGTGCAGCGGCCACCGGGTGGCCGCTGGGAAATAACGCGGATTTCAATGCTCATCGGCCACTCCTTCTCTTCTCAATGCAAAGTCAGCAGATACGCCACCAGGTCATCCACCTCCTCCGGCCGTAGTGGCAAGGCGGGCATGATCGCCGCGTAGCCCGGCACCAGGAAGGCGGCCGGCTCGCGGATGGCGCGGCGCAGGTAGCCGGGCCAGTGGATGCCGCCGGCGTGGGTGAGGTCGGGGCCTATCCAAACACCCGGTGCGTGGCAGGCGGCGCAGCCGTGTTCGGTATAGAGGCGGGCGCCGCGCGCGGGGTCGCCGGTGACGCGCATTTCCTCCAGCAACCGGGCATCCGGTTCCACACCCGGTTTGGTCAGCGCCCGCCAGGCGGACAGCCGCTTGCGGCCGGCACGGCCGTCCTCGGCGCCATCCCAGGCGGCGAAAGCGATCGCTCCGGCGGCCATGTCCGTGGCGTTCAACTCGCCGCGCAGCACCACCACCCAGCCGGTCGCCGTGCGCCGGGCCTGGGTCTCGACGGATTCATTCGGTTGCTGCGACAGACTGCCGAAGCCCTGCGCCGCCAGGCCTTCCGCCGGCCGGCCGGCGCGCCAGAGCCAGACCCGCACCGGCCGGCCGGGCTCGCCCATGCCGACGTAGGGCAGCGTGCCGGCCCGACAGGTGGGCGCAGCCGTGGGAGCGGGCTTGCCCGCGATCTCCGGCCGGGCTATCGCGGGCAAGCCCGCTCCTACGGGGGCGCATCCCGGCCCGGCTGGTTCCGCTGGAGCGAACTGCACCGCCGCCGCGTCGGCGAAGCGGTCGGTGGCCTTGGCGTCGGCCAGATCCGCCGTGGCATCCGGCCAGGCCAGGCGCAGCGCCAACTTGCCGCCGCCGCGCAGCACGCGTGCTTCCTGTAGGAGCGGGCTTGCACCCGCAAGGGGCACGCCGGATTCGTAAGCGCTGAAGCGCAACGACTCCGCTGCCCGCGATAACCCGCCCGCCGTAGTGGCCTGGGGATACAGCGGCACGGCTGCGGCCGGTGCCCCTGTCCAGGCGGCATCGAGAGGGTCGAGGGGCGGTGGGCCGGCACTCTCGCCGACCGGGATCGTCCATGCGGATGCGGCCCAGGCCGGGGCGGCGAGCAGCAGCAGGAGCCACACCAACGCGCGGCCCCGTGTAGCGCCGGCGCTGATGAAGCCCCCCCTTCGGGCCCCGCCGGCCTGTGTAGCGCCGGCGTCCCCGCCGGCGTCTTTTGACAGCAACCAGACAAGCGCCCGGCTCATGGCTGCCCCCCTTCCGGCCGACTCAGCCGGAACATGTCGCCGTGGCGGTAGGCGATGAGCAGGTCCATCAGGGCCGATTCGCCGCCCTTTGCTTTCTTGTCGATCTCGCCTTGCAGCACGTCCAGCGCCGCATCTACCGCCGGCCCGAACAACTGGCGCAGGTATTCGTCCGGAATGCGCGGCGCACCCGTGGGTTTGCCGTCGGCAGCGAAGGTGGGCGGCGACAAGGGCGGCACGTAGTAGACATTGGGCTGGGTGCCGTATTCCGGGTGCAGCGGCAGGGCCACCTTCCAGACCTTGGCCAGTTGCTGGATGGCGCCCTCGGGGTCGTCGAGATAGGCCACATGCCGCGCCCGGCCGACGCACTGGTAGGCGCAGGCCTGGGGGATGCCCTTCTCGACGCGCGGGTAGCAGAAGATGCACTTCTCCGATTTTCCCGCCAGCGGGTTGAAGTAGATCTTCTTGTACGGGCAGGCGGCGACGCAGAAACGGTAGCCCCGGCAGCGCTCCTGGTCGATCAGCACGATGCCGTCTTCCTCGCGCTTGTAGATGGCCTGGCGCGGGCAGGCGGCGAGGCAGGCGGGGTTGGAGCAGTGGTTGCACAGGCGCGGCAGGTAGAAGAAATAGCCGTTGGGGAATTCCCCTGCGCCCTGATCCTCCTCCCAGTTCGGGCCCCATTGCATCGCCTCCAGAGGCCGCAGGGGCTGATCGCTAGGCTGGAACAGGGTGGCCTCGAAGTTGAAGTCGGCGGGGACGCCGTAGTCCTCGGCCAGGCGCGGCAGACGACCGGGTTTCAATGTCTCGCCATCCCAACCGCCGCCGGCTTCTTCCCATTTGCGCGGGTAGCCCTTGCCGGGCTTGGTTTCCACGTGGTTCCAGTACATGAACTCGCGGCCGCCGCGGTCCGTCCATTGCGATTTGCAAGCCAGGGTGCAGGTCTGGCAGCCGATGCACTTGTTGAGGTCGATGACCATGCCGAGTTGACGTGTGCTCATGTCGTTTCCTGATTAGCAAGGTGAAGATACGTAGGGTGCGCCGCGCGCACCGATCCGAACCGGTGCGCGCGGCGCACCCTACGGTTTTCGGCCTGTTTCATACCGCCACCTTCTCTACTTCCACCGCCGATTCGAAGGCGATCATGTTGCCGTCCCAGTTCGGGTTGAATTTGAGGTGGCCCCAGCCATCGACCAGCTCCAGCGGCGAGAGCAGGCCCGCCACCACGCTGTTGAGGCCCTGCCGGCCACGGAACTGGAACGGTTCCCAGGCGTGGTCGAGCACCACGGCGCCGGGGGGGGCCGACGGCATGAGTTTGGCGCGCGCCTGGAACTCGCCGACGTCGTTGAACACCCGCACCGGGTCACCCTCCTGGATGCCGCGCTGCCGGGCCGTATCGGGGTTGAGACAGATGTAGGGCTCGCCGCGCTGCAACCTGAGCAGTTGCGTGTTGGCGCGCCATTGGGAGTGGATGCCGTGGCGGGTGTGCGGCGTCCAGAACGCGAGCGGGAAGCTCTTCGGCCGCACCGGCTGCATGGCCGTGGGCGTGGCGCAGCCCAGTTTTTTGAACACCGGATGATCGACGTAGAACTGCTGCCGGCCCGACAGGGTCTTGTAGGGCTGGCGCAGGTAGACGTTGTTCTCGAACGAGTGGAACGGCCGGTTGGCGTACAGCGGCGAGTTGTAGCCGGCCTCGCGGTTGAGCGTGACGTAGCCATGCTTCATCGCGTCTTCCGGCGTCCACGGCGCGATGGCGGGCACGTTCTTCATCAGCCAGCGCACCACGTCCTCGTCGTTCATCAGCGTGCCCTGGTTGG
>JAUYFG010000120.1 GCA_030690985.1 Pseudomonadota bacterium | reverse complement strand
CTCAAGTCGTTCCAGAAGCCCGGCCAGTCAATCGCTTCGATGATGCGCAAACTCTGTCTGCGTCCCCGCATCGTTCTCGACTATCTGCGGCTCACCAAAAACTCCGCCCCTGCTCGGCAGGATTCGTGAGAACAAATTTGCCCTGTTCCACATCGCGATAGGCATTGCGGGCGGCCAGTTTCACCGGGTCGGCGACCAGGGGGAAGGTGGCGAGGATATGGATGAATTCTTCCTCGGTCAGCCCGTAGAGGTGGGCCACCAGGCCGTCCAGTTCGGCGCGCAGGCGGGCGCGTTCGCCGGGTTCCAGGGGCCGGTGGCGCTCAAGCCCGACTTCTTGCGCCAGGGCGTCGAACTCGGGCGTGGTGCAGCTGAGGCGGGCGGCGCGGGTGGCGATGGGGGCGAAGCGCTCATCCGTTTCCTGAATGCGCGGCACCGGGAGGCCGTAGACGAAAAAGTACGAGATATTCGCCGACACCTTCTGGCGCAACAGGTGGTCGGCCACGAAACTGTTCAGCACCGCCAGCAGATAGAGCCGGGTGCGGATACCAAGGCCAGATAGGTTGTAGACCGGCTTGCCGCGCACCACACCTTCCTGAAACACGGACTCCAGACTCACCGAATGCGGGCAGAAACGCCCCGGTGGGAGGATGGCGCCGATGAAAGTTCGTTCGTTGGTACTCGCTGCCACAGCGCGGAAAGCCAGCCGGTAGGACTCGTAATCGAGACGTATCTTTTCCGGATTGGGATCGACATGCCGTCCGGCTTCCTCGAAACGCTTACGGGACTGCTTGATGCGGGATTTCATCAGCGTGTCGCGGGCGACAGCTTCATCCAGCCAGTAACGGGGCGCGGCATAGGCGGCGTCGAACTGGTGGATCATCTTGCCTTCCACCAGCGGCAGCCGGCCAGACTTAAATTCGGCGTGGTAGAGGGCGGCATCGTCGGTCATGTGGAATTCACGCCGCAGGTCCAGGCGCCAGTCGGATGCCTGGGCATCACCCAGCATCGGGTAGTCGAACAACTTTTCGGCGAGGGCCACATCCCGCGCGTTGCGGAATTCCTGGACGGCATAGGCATCGGGTGAGAGGCGTTTGATCACTTCCACCGGAATCTCGATAGCGCCCTCAGCCGGAAACCGTGACAGTTCCTCCACGTCCAGCCGCATGAAAGCGGCCGGGAATGACGCCGTCTTGCCGCCCTTCTCGAAGGTGAGAACGACGAATTTGAAGCTGCGATGCACGCCCTCGAAGATCGTCTTGCGGTTCTCGAAGCCGAACAGGCCGGTGACGGTGTTCTCGTCGAACAGCATTTCCCGCAACCCCTTGGCACCCAGGTCGGTGTAGATGCCGGAGGGAATGACGATGCCGCACTCGCCGCCGGGGCGCAGCAGATGCACGCACTGTTCCAGAAACAGCTTGTAGAGGTTGAGGTCGGTGACGATCTTCTTGCCATCGGCCTGGGCCACCTGGTTGGCGTACTGGCTGGCGTTGCGGAACCAGGCATTCAGGTGGGGAAAGCGCGAGAGATAGTCCAGCCAGGCGGCGCGGATCGCCGGGTCTTGCAGGAGCTTGGCCTGTTCCTTCTCGAACGCCTCGATGGCCATCTTGTTCTTGCTGACCAGTTCGGAGTGCTCCTGGAAAAACTCCTTGGCGTTGGGCTTGAAAGCTTCCCAGGGCGGGTTGGTGATGATGGCGTCGAAGCCGCCGTGTTTGTGCAGGATGTCGTCGAACTCGAAGCCCCAATGGAAGGGACGCTGCACCTCGATGTCGGCGGTCTTGAGCTTGCGTTTGGCGGGGCGGCCCTCTTTGCATTTGGCTGTGTCCCAGGTGGCCTGTTCGTAGCGGATGCCCGCCGCGTCCCACTGCGCCAGCAACAAGTCGTTGAGCGTGGTCTGGGCCTCGTGTTTGTGCTGCTCGATGTCGGCCTTGAGGGCTGAGAGATCGAGGTCGCCGGCCCAGCCGACGGTATGGCGGTAGCGGTCGATTTTGAGGTTCTTCTCGTCCAGGATGTGCCGGTAGCTCTGGCGAAACAGGTCGTCCTGGCGCGCTTCGAATTCATGGGCTTCCACCCGCAGCAGCCCGACCAGCGAATTCCCCGCCAGGATGTTGAAGTCGATGTTGGGCAGCGGTTCCAGTTGCTCCACCGTGCGCGCCGAGGCGACCAGGGCGAGGAACAGGCGCAGGCGGGCGATCTCCGTGGCCTCTTCCATCAGGTCCACGCCGAACAGGTTGTCGGTGATGATGCTGCGCTTGATGAAATAGCCCAGGCTCTTGTGCTCGCTTTCCCACTTTTTCAGCCTGGCGTCGAGCCCCTTGTCGCCGAGGAATTTGATCCGGCCGATGATGGCCGAGTAGATGTTCACCAGGGTCTTCATGGCCGCCACCAGGAAGGCGCCGGAGCCGCAGGCCGGGTCGAGCAGTTTCAGGCCGGGCAGCGCCTTATCCAGCAGTTCGTGGCACAGGGGCGCGTCCAGGTGCAGCAGCAGGTCGGGCAGGGTCTGGAACTTGCGCGCCGCCAGCAGCGGGAGGTCGCAGGGGTCGTTGACCCGCGCCAGGATCAGCCGGTGGATGGTGCGTTCGCACAGGTATTCGGTGATCTCGGGCCGGGTGTAGTAGGCGCCGAAGGCCTTCTGGTTGATGTATTTCTCGAAGATGTAGCCCAGCACATCCGGGTTGATCTCGTCGGCCTTGCCGCCGGGGGTGTCGTCCAGGTTCCAGGAATAGGCGTCGAACAGGGTGAACAGGCGCTCGAAGGCCCGGTCGGGAATGCGCAGGTCGCGGCCGACGCGAATCTCGCCGGCGCCATCTTTTTCCAGGCGATGCGGGATGAACAGGCCGCCGTTGAGGTAGCGGATGTTGCCGGTGAGGGCGCGGGCCGCCTCGTCGCGCAGTTCCTCGGGCTTGGCGAAGGCTTCGAAAAAGAGAGCCTTGAGGAATTCGCCGAAGAAACGGTCTTCGCCGCGCGCCCGGCTTTGTTCCAGCTTGTTCGGCAGGTAGTCGAAATCGCCGTGGCCGCTGCCGGCGTCGTGGTCGAGGAAGCCCTTCTTCTGCAGGAACCAGACGAACATCAGGCGGTTCAAGATGACCGAGGCATACCAGCGCCGGTCCCGCTCCTCGGCGATGCCTGCGATCAGGGCGATGAACTCCTCGTGTTGTTGCTGGTAGGCGCGGAAGAATTTCTTGGTGACCCGCTCGACGTCCAGCGCGTCCTTCAGCCGCCGCGCCACCTCGACCACGGTGAGGTTGCCGATGGCGCCGACTTCGGCGAGTTCGAAGAACAGGGCTTGCAGCTTGCTGATGAACAGGTCGGCGGGCTGGCCGCGAAAATAGGCATGTTCGCGCAGCACCCGGCGGGGTTTGCCGGCTTCGCCCTGGGCGCCTGGGGCTGCTCTATTGGCCCAGGCCCAGATGCTCTGGCTGGCGGCGTGTTCCCGGTCGATGAAGATGCACAGGTTTTCCCGGTAGTCGCGCGCCACGTCGCGTTCGATGGCATCGCGCCCGGCGCGGTCAGGCAGCCCCGCGCCGGTCCACACCTCGAACACCGCCACGCCCGCCAGTTGCGCGATCATCCGCCGCGAATACACCACCCCGGCCGCTTCCCCCATGCCGGGCCGGCGCGCGCCGGGCTGGCTCCAGCCGAGTTCGATGAACAGTCCGTGGAAATCGAAGGCCGCGAGCAGGTCGCGGGTTTTTTCGATATTCATCCTTGATTCCTCAGCTGACCACTCATCGTCCTTTGGAACGCCTCATGAATGCCTGTCGCGCAGCCTTCGACGGGCCTCCCCATTTGGGTAGGGCGGATGCCCGAAGGGCGATCTGCCGCATAAATCGGCGGAACCGCTTCGCGTTCCGCCCTACGCATCCGATGCACGGCTGGCGCGCCGTCTGGATTCACCCCGTAGGAGCGGGCTTGCCCGCGATAGCAACGGTTGCAATCGCGAGCAAGCTCGCTCCTACGGCCGCGTTCAACCGAGGGATCAAGGATCACGGCCCGATTCTCCTACACCAGCCCCAGCGAGCAGATGATCTGCGGTTCCCGCCGGGAGAGTTCCTCGTCGTCCTGGGTGAGCTTGCCTTCCTCGCGCAGGAGCTTGGCCAGTTCGGCCAGTTCCTCGTCGCGCACGCCGGCCTTGAGTTGCCGGTGCAGGGTGTCCCAGGCGGCTTCCTTGAGCGGGCGGCGGTAGAGGTCGTCCACGGCCAGTTCCAGTTCGGGGTCGGGGAACAGGCTGCGGTGGCGTGCTTCGGCCAGGTGTTTGAGGCGTTCGTAGGTGCGGGCGCGCGGGCCGCTGGGGCGGCCCAGGTTGCCGCCGGCGGATTGGTCCAGGCTCACCAGGCCGGCCACGGCCTGTTTGACCAGGGCGTGGTGTTCCGCGCCGCGCGGGCGGGCGGGGGTGTCCGGCGCGCAGGCGGCGGCGCGCAGGATGTCGAGCTGGGATTCGGTGACGACCTGGCCTTGAGGGTCCAGCCAGGCGAGGGCGTCGTTATCGTCGGCGGTGCGCAGGTAGACCAGGACGCCGTCGGCTTTTGTGCCCTCTCCCTCTGGTGGAAGGACGGCGGCGTCTTTGGCGGAGTAGACGACGTTGGGCAACGTTTCAATGGCGCTTTTCAGCGCTTCGTCGTCCCGGGTGGCGTTGTTCCAGATTTGCCAGGCGTAGGAGGAGAGGTCCACTTCGTCGTCGTCGGGATCGTCGAGGACGCCGGTTTCTTCGTGGTAGAGGTGTTGCAGCCGTTCGGCGTCGAGGTCTTCCTCGAAGAAGGTTTCGTCGGTGCCGATGACTTCGGCGTTCTGGTGCAGGCGTTCGCGCACCCGCGCGCGCAGCCGGATGATGCGTTCCACACCCTCGGCGGGGAGAAAGGTGTAACAGGTGATCCGCTCCGCCTGCTGGCCGATGCGGTCCACCCGGCCGGCGCGCTGGATCAATCGGATGATGGCCCAGGGCAGGTCGTAGTTGACCACCACGGCGGCGTCCTGAAGATTCTGGCCTTCGGAAAGGACGTCGGTGGCGATGAGAACCCGAAACTCATCGGCACGCGCGACCTGCCGGCGCGCCTCGTTGGAGACGGGAGAGAAGCGCACGGCCATGCCGGTGGGGTCGGCGCTGTCGCCGGTGACCGCGCCCAGGCTCTTGACGCCGCGCCGCTTCAGTTCCGTTTCGAGATAACGGGCGGTGTCGGCGAACTGGGTGAAGACCAGGAGTTTTTCCTTGCCGTGTTGCTTCTGGATGAGGTCGGCCAGGGCATCCAGCTTGGTGTCGGCGTCCGCCCGCCAGGCGCCCACGGTAAGCAGCAGATCGAGCAGGCCCTGGGCATCGGCTTCCAGGTCTTGCGCCAGATCGGGCCGGAAAAACCGGGCGCCCAGCCATTTGAAGCGCTTGCCGCCCAGGGCCTGGTAGGCGCGATAGGCCTCCACCGCCTTGGCGCGCAGCGCGGCTTCCGTGGCTTCGACGGGCGGCTGGTCGGCCTCCGCCGCTTCGGATTCGGTGTCCTCCCACTCCAGCGCGGCCTGACTCTCCTCGTCGTCGAAGAAACGCGGGTCCAGCAGGGTGGCGTCCTGGGTGCCGATGGGCAGGTCGAGGCCGTTCTCGATGGCGTGCAGATAAATGTAGTTGCGCAGGATGTGGCGCTCGATGGAGTAGACGAACGAGGCGCCGGAAGACTCCAGCCGCTTGAACAGGTTGGTACGGCAGAAGCCCATGAGCCGGCGCCCGGCGCGGGTGAGGTTGTCCAGCAGCTTCTGTTCCGTGGGGCCGGGCTTGGGGTTGTGCTTCTGCTTCTGATAGTTGCCCAGGCCGTAGCGGGGCAGGGTCAGGCTGCCGATGACGTCCACCACCGTGTCGGAATAGAGCCGGCCGTATTGGTCGTGCGGATCGTCGTCGCGGATGCCGAAGGTCAGGGTCTTCGCCGCGCGCAGCGGAAAATAGGCGCGCTTGCCGCCGGCCAGCTCCACGTAATGCCGCCCGTGCTCGTCCAGGGGGGCGTAGTTGTCGAGGATGAAGCTGCGCGTGCGGCGCACCATGTAATGCCGCAGCAGGTCGCGCCAGTCCTCGCTGTAGGTGCTGTGCTCGAAGGCTTGCAGGGTATTGGCGAGGCACTGCTTGCGGCTCTCGAACAGGCGCTCGTTGCCGCCGTATTCGCGGTCGATCAGGTGCATGGGCCGGCAGGGCAGGCGTTTGTCTTCCGGCAGGAACAGGCGCAACTGGTTGGAAAGATCGACGTAGTGCTTGTTGTACGGGGTGGCAGAGAGCAGCACCACGCGCGACTGGCAGGCGCGCAGGTATTCCAGCAGGGCGCGGTAGCGCTGGCCGGCACGATTGCGCAGGTTGTGCGATTCGTCGATGAGGACGATGTGGTAGGGGCGCAAGTTGGGCAGCACTCTGGCTACCTGGGTGAGCGCCAGCACCCGCCCGCGCAGGCCGTATTGCTCGCGGGTGCGCTCCCACATCGGCACCAGGTTTTTCGGGCAGATGATCAGGGACTCGATCCCGTGGTCATCCTCGAACATCCGCGCCAGGGCCGCGCCGATGCGGGTCTTGCCGAGGCCGACGACATCGCCGATGAGGACGCCGTGGCGTTTGTTCAAGTGGTTGGCGGCGATCTGCACGGCGCGCGCCTGGAACTCCAGGAGTTCGCCCTCGAAGCGTTTGGGAATGCGGAATTCGCTCACCCCCTGGCGCGCCTCGCGGGAGAGGTGCCAGGCCATCTTGAGATAGATGTGCCAGGGCGGCACGGGCGTTTCCCGCGCCCAGCTTTGTTCGATGATTTCCGCCAGATCGATGCTGATGTCCAAACACCATTGCTCGCTCCAGCGCGCGTCGAACCAGCGCGAGAGCTTGTCGCAGGCATCCGCGTCCAGCACGTCGACATTCAGTTCCCCCTGTTTGAGCAGGCCGGAGAAGGTCAGGTTGCTGCTGCCGACATAACCGATGGCCGGGTTCTGCGGATCGTCGCGGAAAGCCAGGTAGAGCTTGGCGTGCAGGGGGTGGGACAGGGTCAGCCGCACCCGCGTCTTGCCGGCGCGCAACTGGCGTGCGAGGCGGCGCAAGGCCTGCTCGTCGGATTCGGTCGGTGCGCCCAGGGCTAGTTGCTGGCGGAATTCTTCGGCCACGCGGCGACGCAGGCGATCCACCGATTGCTTGTCCAGGCCGAGGGGCTCGCCCTCCAGCGACAGCGCTTCGCGCAATTCGTCCTGGGGCAGTTTCTGCATACCGACCAGGACGCGGCAGCAGCCTTCTTCAGTGCCGGGATACGTCTCGATCAGGTCCTGGACCTGTTTCCAGCCGCGCAGGTTGAAATAGCCGACACAGAAATCCGCCCGTTTGCTGACGGAAAGCGAGCCGCGCAAAGCGGGAAGCAGGTGCTGGTCGATGTTGTCCAGAATGCGCGGCATGGCGGGCGGTGGAGTGGGTTCCAGAAAACTGGCCGGGAGTATACCGATGGCGGGGACATCGAATCGTCCTCGCGGGCGGACGGCAAACCGCCCACCCGAATCGCGGGCAAACTATCGCGGGCAAGCCCGCTCCTACTGCGCCAGCTTGATAGCGTTGCGTCCCGCGTTCTTGGCGGCGTAGACCGCATCGTCGGCGCGGCGCAGCAGGGCGTGGCCATTTTCATCGGGCTTCAGGGTGGCGACACCGGCGCTGAAGGTGGTGTTGATCTGCTTGCCTTCGTAATGCAGCGGCGAGCGCGCCATCATCTGTTGCAGGCGGCCGAGCACGAAGTGGGCGCCGCGCGCGTCGGTTTCCGGCAGGATCAGGGTGAATTCCTCACCGCCGTAGCGCACCAGGGCATCGGACTTGCGCATCACCGAGCGGATCAGGCTGGTGAAGTGCATCAGCATCTGGTCGCCGGCCGCGTGGCCGAAGTCGTCGTTGACCTTCTTGAAGTGGTCGAGATCCACCATCGCCAGGGAAAGGCGCGCATTGCTGCGCTGCGCGCGGGCGATCTCGCGTGACAGGGTGGTATCCAGCCCACGCCGGTTGAGGGCGCCGGTCAGGGCGTCTTCGTTGAGCATCTGGCGGGTTTCGGCCAGCTCTTCCTGCATGGCGTTGAGCGACTGGCGGGTTTCCAGGAGTTCCTGATGGCTCGATTCCACCGTGCTGTGGATGCTGCCCGCCTGCATCACCACCGAAGACAGCAAACGCAGGATTTCCTGCTTGTCGCGGCAGGATTTCAGGTCGCTGACGTTTTCCGCCAGGCCCTGGTTCTTCTCGCCCAGATCGTTGGCCAGGTGCGCGGTCTTCTCGGTGATTTCCCGCACCATCTCGCGCAGCATGGCGAGCA
Organism: Pseudomonadota bacterium; assembly: GCA_030690985.1. Taxonomy (GTDB): domain Bacteria; phylum Pseudomonadota; class Gammaproteobacteria; order Burkholderiales; family Thiobacillaceae; genus PFJX01. The sequence continues at coordinate 13,618 of JAUYFG010000120.1, read as the reverse complement.
GTTCGAGGTTGGCGCTGTTGTCATCGGCGGGCTCGCTCGGCTTGGCCGGGCGCGGCAGGCCGGAGAGCGCGTAATAGGTGCGTTCATAGTTCTCCGGGGTCGCTGGTTCACCGCGATCCTTGAGCAACTGCATGACGGCCGTGCCGATGACGTTGGGGGTTTGGGCCATGATCCCGGGTGAGCTAGGCGGATTGGGTTATATCTATCGGCTATGCAAATGAAATCTTTATACCGCGCTTATCCGGTTAACACACCCACCCACTAGATGTAGTGGAGCGTGATTTCGCGGCATGGCGCCGTAGGTTGGGCAAAGCGAAGCGTGCCCAACAGCGCGACGGTTCGTTGGGCACGCTTCGCTTTGCCCAACCTACGTCACTACCGGTAGTGGGTGGGTGTGTTAACCGGATAAGCACGCTTTATACCTCTTATTCCTGTTTTTCCCCGGGTGAAGACCTGAATAGCAGAGAACCGGCCAACATCCCCACCGCGCTCACGAGAAAGCCGGCAAATTGCGGTGGCAGGCCGGCCTCCGGCGCAAAGAATTCCAGCGACAGCCAGGTCGTCAGCCCCAGGCCGATAGCCAGATAAGCGCCCGCCGTATTGGCACGCGCCCAGTAGAGCCCGGCGACCAGCGGCACGAAAGCCACCACCAGCGTGACCTTGTAGGCGTTTTCCACCATCTGGTGGATGCCGGTATCCTCGCCCAGCGCCCACAGCGCGTAGAGCGTGACCAGCACGGCGAAGACGCCGACCACCCAGCGGGTCATCAGCAGCAGCTTCTTGTCCGACAGGTGCTTGCGGCGGGTGACAAAGCCCTTGAGCACGTTCTCCGAAATCGTGACCGAAGGCGCCAGCAGCGTGCCGGAAGCGGTGGACATGATCACCGAGAGCAGGGCGCCATAGAAGACCACCTGGGCGAACAACGGCAGATGCCCCTTGACCAGTTCCGGCAGCAGTTTCTGGCTATCCGCCGCCAGCCATTTCGCCGTCAGCGCCGGGTCGACCAGATTGGCGGAATAGGCCAGGAACAAGGGCACGGCGGCGAACAGGAAATAGGCGATGCCCCCCGCCACCGTGCCCCACACCGCCACGTTTTCATTCTTCGACGCGTTGGCGCGCTGGAACACATCCTGCTGCGGGATCGAGCCGAAACCCATGGTCAGCAGGCCGGAAATGAAGGCCACCAGCGCCACCGCATTCAGATCCGGCCAGAAATGGAACTTGCCGTGCGCCGCCGCATGTTCGATCACCGGCGCCACCCCGCCGGTCAGGCCAGCCACCAGCCAGGCGATGTAGAGCAGGCCGAGGACGATGACGATCATCTGGAAGAAGGTGGTCAGCGCCACCGACCACATGCCGCCATAGAGCGTGTACATCAGCACCACCGACGCGCCGATCAGGATGCCCTGCGCCTGCGTGATCTGGCCGTCGGACAGCACGTTGAACACCAGCCCCAGCGCGGTGACCTGCGCCGACACCCAGCCCAGGTAGGACAGCGCGATGGCCACGCCGGTCACCACCTCCACGCGACGGTCGTAGCGTTCCCGGTAGAAGTCGCCGATGGTCAGCAAATTCATGCGATACAACTTCTTCGCGAAGAACAGGCCGAACAGCACCAGGCACAGCGACGCGCCAAAGGGATCGGAAATCAGCCCGCCCAGGTCTTCTTCCATGAAGGTCGCGGGAATCCCCAGCACCGTCTCCGCCCCGAACCAGGTGGCGAACACCATCGCCATGACGATATAGAGCGGCAACGAACGCCCGGCGGAAATGTAGTCGCGGGCGTTGTGCACGCGGGTGGCGGCAACCATGCCGATGCCCAGGGAAATGACCAGATAAAGAATGACGAAACCCAGCAACATGGGATTGGCCTCTCGTGTGGTTTGGTTGGTGATGCGTTTTTCGTACCCGGCCAGGCTTGCGTGGCGACGTAAAAAAACGGCGCAATTATCCGCGAATTGCCGCCGTGCGCCCCTCTACCTTCATTGCCGTAGCGAAGGGGGTTGAACCTTGATTCCGCGCCTATCCGGTTGTCGCAGCCCCGTAGGTTGGGCAAAGCGAAGCGTGCCCAACGAACCGTCGCGATGTTGGGCACGCTTCGCTTTGCCCAACCTACGTTACTACCTTGATTCCGTGCCTATCCGGTTGTCGCAGCACCGTAGGTTGGGCAAAGCGGGTGGTTTGCGAATCAAGAAAAAAATAGCCCCGGCAACATCGCCTGGGCTGTTTACAGACTTCTTATGGCCTTTGCTCACCCCAAAAGCAGTCGCCGCACACCCGCAAGCCTTACCCGCACGCCCCCACCGCTCCGCACGCCGTGCAGAAATCGCAGCCGTCTCTCCGGATCACCGTGGCGTTGCCGCATTCCTTGCAGACCGAGCCGGTCATGACGACTTTGGCGGGGACGCCGGCAGGGGATGGGGGGAGCGAGGGGGTTTGCAGGATGCCCATTTCCTTCACCGGGAGGCCTTCTTCGGTGAGGATGCCGAGCATGGCGTAGCGATGGATGATGAGGCGGGCGAGGTAGGCGACGGTGGAGGGCCAGTTGCTCTGTTTCGAGGTTGTCAAACGCGTGCCGGGGACGAAGGCCATGAAGTCGCCCAGGGGTTCCGGGTAGTTGAGGAGCTTGCGCAGTTTCATGCCGACCCAGGCCGGGTCCATGACCCGCATGTCCAGCGACAAGAGCTTGCACAGGCCGTCCAGCGCCCTGGGGTACTCGCCGGAGAGCCAGAGGGAATAGGGGCGGGTGACGCCGTCCGGCAGGGTGATTTCCTTGAGGCCGAGAACGAAATCATCGCCGGTGTGGGGGTTGTAGACATCCACGGTCCAGGACAGGGTGCCGTCGGTGCCGGTCTTGGGTTCCTTGGGCGAGAACAGGGCGTCGAGCACCGGTGTGGCGCCGCCACCATCCAGCGCGTGCAGTTCATCCAGGCGCCAGCGCAGGAGTTGCGCGGTGGCGGAGACCAGGCTGGGCATCAGCTTGGGCTCGCCGTCGGGCGGGAAGGGGATGGAGCAACTGTCGTCGCCACGCGTTTTCGCCAGGGTATCGAGCTTCAATTTGAGCCAGCCGCGATCATTGGCGCGCATGTCCATGGACAGGGTTTTCGCCACCGCGCCGAGGCCGCGCGGTTGTTCCGCACCATTGACCCAGACCTCGAACGGCCAGGAACGGCCTTCGCTTTCGGTGTGGCCGACGAACAGGGCGAAGCTGCCGCAGGCGCTGTCGAGCATGTAGCACCAGGCCGGGTTGCCGCCGGACAGTTTCGGGCGGCCGGGCCATTTCAGGCTTTCCAGCACCGGCGCCGGCAGGGCCTTGATTTCGATGCGGCGGTTGACGTCGGAAAGTTCGAAATCCTGCGGGTTGGTGGCCGACTTGGCCGGCGCCGGGGTTTCCTTGCCGGTGGACAGCACGCTGCCCAGCACGGCGTTGGGCCGGTAGGTGGCGAGGCCCTTGAGGCCGGCTTTCCAGCCCGCCATGTAAAGGCCTTCGAAGTCGGTGTAGGGGTAGTCGACCGGGACGTTGACGGTCTTGGAAATGGCGGAATCGACGTAGGGCGCGACGGCGGCGACGATATTCATGTGCGCCATGGCGGAGATTTCCAGGGCGGTGACGAAGGAATCCGGCAGGTTTTCCATATCGCCGCCCTGTTCGCGGTAGACGCGCCAGGCGTGGTCTTCCACCTGGTATTCCTTCCAGCCGCCTTCGGCCAGGCGCTTCTTGCGCGTGTAGGCCCAGGAGAACGGCGGTTCGATACCGTTGCTGGCGTTGTCGGCGAAGGCCAGGGAAATGGTGCCGGTGGGGGCGATGGAGAGCAGGTGCGAATTGCGGATGCCGTGTTCACGGATTTTTGCCTTGATCTCCTCCGGCAGGCGCGAGGCGAAGTTGCCGCCGGACAGGTAGAGGTCGGCGTTGAACAGGGGGAAGGGGTCGCGTTCGATCGCCAGTTCCACCGAGGCCAGGTAAGACTGGTCACGCATGAACTCGGCCACCTGGGTGGAGAAGGCCAGCGCCGCCGGGGTGTCGTAGCGCAGGCCGAGCATGACCAGGGCATCGCCCAGGCCGGTGAAGCCGAGGCCGACGCGGCGCTTGCTGTGGGCTTCGTTCTGCTGCTTCTCCATGGGCCAGGCGGTCAGATCGAGCACGTTGTCCAGCGCGCGCACACAGATGGGCAGGATGCGTTTGAGGCCGTCGAAATCGAAGCTGGCTTCGTCGCCGAAGGGGCTGTTGACGAAGCGGGTGAGGTTGACCGAGCCAAGGCAGCAGCAGCCGTAGGGCGGCAAGGGCTGTTCGCCACAAGGGTTGGTCGCCTCGATGGTCTCGCAGTAGCCGAGGTTGTTGTCGCGGTTGATGCGGTCGATGAACAGCACGCCGGGTTCGGCGTGGTCGTAGGTGGAGGCCATGATCTGGGTCCACAACTCGCGCGCGGGCAGTTTGCGGTAGACCCAGAGGCCCTCGCCGTTCTCATCCCGGTGTCGATAGGCGCCGTTGGCCATCTGCTCGGCGCCGGGTTCCGCCTTGTGCACCAGTTCCACGTCGCCGTCGGCTTCCACCGCCTGCATGAAGGCATCGCTGATGCCCACGGAGATGTTGAAGTTCTTCAGGTCGCCCTTGTCCTTGGCGTGGATGAAGTCTTCGATGTCGGGGTGGTCGCAGCGCATCACGCCCATCTGCGCGCCGCGCCGGCTACCGGCGGATTCCACCGTCTCACAGGAGCGGTCGAACACGCGCATGTAGGAAACCGGGCCGCTGGCGCGCGACTGGGTGCCTTTCACCAGCGCGCCCTTGGGGCGGATGGTGGAGAAGTCATAGCCGACGCCGCCACCTCGGCGCATGGTTTCGGCGGCTTCTTCCAGGGCCACGTAAATGCCGGGGCGGCCATCGCTTATCCCGGAGATCGCATCGCCCACCGGCTGCACGAAACAGTTGATCAGGGTCGCCTGCAAGCCGGTACCGGCCGCCGAGTTGATCCGCCCGGCCGGAATGAAACCGGCTTCCATGGCGTGAAAAAAAGTTTTTTCCCAATGTGCCCGCTGCGCCTTTTTCTCCACCGAGGCCAGTGCCTGCGCCACCCTGACGCGCACATCGACGACGTTCTGTTCGTCGCCTTTGGCATATTTTTCCAACAGCACTTCACTGGAGATGGCCTGATCGGCCAGTTCGGGGAACAGGGCTTCCTGCATGGTGGCGTCCTCACACTAGATATATGGTGGAAGTCGCTTTTTAGACACTATGGGCAGTGTTTTCAAGCAATATTTTCATGACCGACCCGATTCGCCGCGCGGCACGCCACCCCCCTTGTAGCGCCGGCATCCCTGCCGGCGTCTTGCAACCCGGCAGAAAGAAATGTCGACGCTACCGGCTTGTGAAACGTCGAATTACACGGTCGCGAGGGTGGCCACCACCGGCGTGTGGTCCGATGGACGTTCCAGCTTGCGCGGCGCCTTGTCGATCTCCACCGCTGTGCAGCACGCGGCCAGTTCCGGCGATAGCAGGATGTGGTCGATGCGCATGCCCAGGTTGCGGCGGAAACCAGCGGCGCGGTAATCCCACCAACTGAAACTTTTTTCCGGCTGCTCGAACAGGCGAAAGGCATCCGTCAGGCCAAGGCCCAGCAGCGCCCGAAACTGCTCGCGCTCCGGCTCCGACACCAGCACATTGCCCACCCAGGCGGCCGGGTCGTACACGTCGCGGTCTTCCGGGGCGATGTTGTAGTCGCCGAGCAGCGCCAGACGCGGGTGGCGCGCCAGTTCGTCCTTGAGCCACGCGTTCAGCGTATTCAGCCAGCGCAGTTTGTAGCGGTATTTGTCGGAATCCAGGCTCTGGCCATTGGGGATGTAGACGCAGACCACCCGGACACCTTCCACCGTGGCCGCCAGCACCCGCTTCTGTTCATCCGCGAAACCGGGAATGCCGGCCTGAACGTCCCGCAACGGCAAGCGGCTGACGATGGCGACGCCGTTGTAGGTCTTCTGCCCGGCGTAGGCGACCTGATAGCCGGCGGCCTCGATTTCCTCGCGCGGGAACTTCACGTCTTCCGTTTTCGTTTCCTGCAAACAGACCACATCGGCCTGCGTCGTGGCCAGCCAATCGAGCAGATGCGGCAGGCGGACTTTCAGGGAGTTGACGTTCCAGGTGGCGATTTTCATGGGGCGGAAGCGTGAAAAAGTGGGGTGGTAGACTGCCGCGCCATGCAACTTCTGACTCTACTCGGCGTGGCCTGGGGCCTGGGTGTGGCCGCCATTCTATTACTGCACCGGCGCGCGCTGATCGCGCTCTGGCGCGAGCCGGTCATGCGCCACCCGGTGCTGATCGTCGAGAGTGACGACTGGGGCGTCGGCCCGCTGGAGCAGGCAGAAGCGCTCAGCGCCATCGTGGATTGCCTGGCGCGGCACCACGACCGCCAAGGCCGCTCGCCGGTGATGACCGTGGCCCTGATCCTGGCCCTGCCGGAAGCGAATTCGGCCACCCGCCTGCGCCCACTGGATAGCCCCGAATTCGCGCCGATCCTGGCCGCTTTGCAGGCCGGCATCGCGCGCGGCGTGCTGGCGCCGCAATTGCACGGGATGACGCATTTCTGGCCTCCCGCCCTGGCCCGCGCCGCCCTGGCTCAGCCGCAGGTTGCGGCCTGGCTGGCGGCGCCCAGCCTGACCGAACAACTTCCTTCTCCCCTGCAAAGCCGCTGGACCGATGCGTCCGAGCTGCCTTCGCTGCCGCTGGATGACGAGCGTGTCCGCGCGGCGGTTGCCGAGGAGGTGGCCGCCTATACCCGCTTGCTGGGTGTGCCGCCGCAAGTGGTGGTGCCGCCCACGTTCGTCTGGACCGCCGCCGTGGAATCGGCCTGGGCGGCGGCGGGCATGCGCGTGCTGGTGACGCCGGGCCGGCGTTTCACTTGCCGCGATGGCGCGGGGCGCCCGGCCGGCATCGACAAAACGATGCGCAACGGCGACCGAAGCCACGGTGGGGCGGTGTATCTGGTGCGCGACGATTACTTCGAGCCGTTGCTCGGCCATACCCCGGAACGCGCCCTCGCCGCCCTGGCGCGCAAGACCGAACTGGGGCGCCCCTGCCTGCTGGAGACGCATCGCAACAACTTCCTGGCGGCGGCGGGCGGTGATCTCGACCAGGGACTCACCGCGCTCGACGACCTCTACCGGCTGGCGCTCGCCGCTTACCCGGACCTGCGTTACCTGTCCTGCGCGGAACTGGGGCTGGCCTTGAATGGCAACGATCCGGCCTGGATCGAGCGGGATCGCCGGCGCCGGTTTACCATCTGGCTGTGCCGCGTGGCCGGCCTGCCCCGTTTCGGCAAGGCCGCGCGCCTGAGCGGCCTGTTGCCACTGCTCAACCTGTTTGCCCGACCCGATCGCCTCCACCCATGAAGCCCACTCGCTTGCTGGTCATTTCCGAGTTGTTCCTGCCCACCAAGGGCGGCACCACCGTGTGGTACGACGCGGTCTATCGCCGTCTGGGCGGCAAGGGAACGCACATCGTCACCGCCGCCGTGCCGGATGCCGAGGCCTTCGACCGCAGCCACCCCAACAGCATTCACCGGGTCTGGCTCCAGCGGGTCTGGTGGCTGAAGCCGGAATCGCTCGGCATGTATCTCAGGATGCTGCTGCAATCGCTGTTTCTGGTGCTGCACCACCGCTTCGACGCAGTGCATGGCGCGCGCGCCCTGCCCGAGGGCCTGGTGGCCTGGATGGTGGCGCGGCTCATCCGGAAACCCCTGCTGGTCTACTGCCACGGCGAGGAACTCACCACCTGGGGCAAGGGGCGGAAGTTCCGCGCCATGCTCTGGGTGTATCACCATGCCGACGCCAATATCGCCAACAGCGAGTACACGCTGGAGGAAATGGTGCGCCTGGGGGTGCCGCGCGAGTCCATCACCCTGATCTACCCCGGCGTCGATACCGAGCGTTTCCACCCGGGCCTGCCCTGCGACGATTTGAAGCAATCCATCGGCCTGCAAGCCGGGCAAAAGTTGATCCTGTCGGTCGGTCGTCTGGTCCGGCGCAAGGGCTTCGATCAGGTCATCCGCGCCATTCCGGAACTGGTTCGGCGGGGAATCGACGCACGCTATGTCTTGATCGGCATAGGTGAAGACCACGACTATCTATCCAGCCTGGCGCGGGAACTGGGGGTGGCCGAACGGGTGCGCCTGCTCGGCCCGGTCAGCCCGGAAGACCTGCCGCGCTGGTACAACGCCTGCGACGTTTTCATCATGGCCAACCGCGAAATCAACGGCGACACCGAAGGTTTCGGCATGGTGTTCCTGGAAGCGGCGGCCTGCCGCAAACCTGCCATCGCCGGTGACGCCGGCGGCACCGGGGCGGCGGTGCTGGAGGGGGAAACCGGGTTTCGTGTCGATGGCACCTGTGTTCAGGCAGTGACGAGCGCGCTTGCCAGCGTGCTAAGTGACCCGTCGTTGGCGGAACGGTTGGCGCAGGCAGCGCAGGAACGCGCGGAATCAGCGTTCAGTTGGGATTCGGTGGCAGCGAAGACCGCTGCGCTCGTTTAATCCGTGCTTATCGGGTTGTCACACCCGCCCGCTAGATGTAGTGGGTCGTGATTTCGCGGCATGGCGCCGTAGGTTGGGCAAAGCGAAGCGTGCCCAACATCGCGACGGTTCGTTGGGCACGCTTCGCTTTGCCCAACCTACGCCACTGTGCGAATAAATTCGCACCTACGAGCACTGCAACTGAGCTTTTTAGTTAATGCAAGTCTGGGGCGCTTTGGCCCCGGGAAATTGAAACAGGAGATCGACGGGATGAGTAGCGCAATTATTTTCCAAACCTTGGCGGCCGGCTTCATGGCGCTGTCATTTCCAATCCTTGCAAGCGCCGATTTCAAAATCACGCCGGAAGAGAAAAAAATGTGCGAGGCCACCATCTGGAGTCGAAAGGTCCAGGGCGACCCGAGTTGGTCACATGTACACCACTATTGCGACTGCGTTCGCTTTACCAACCGAGCCTTTGCCTCCCTGGGAAAAAACAAACAGGCAGTTTCATACAACCTCGGCGAAGCCATGGGCGGTTGCAACTACGTTATCAGCCACGCCACGCCCGGCTTCTCGTTGCTCCCGGAGATATTCCTTCAGAAAGGCGTGATCTATTCGTTGCAAGGGCAGGATTCATTAGCTGCGGCGGAATATCTAAAGGCGTTGAGCGGCAATAACAAACTGGTCAAGGCTTATAGCGGGATGGCGGATTTTTTCATCCAGAAACATGACCAGAAAAAAGCGCTGGAAATTATCACCACGGGTTTGCAAAACAACCCGGAGAGCAAGGTTCTGCAGCGGATGTACAAGGAGTTGGGGGGTGCAATGCCTTACCCCGTGCCGATAGCACCCGTTGCGGAAACGCCCGGCAAGAAGCCGGATGAATCCGCAGCGAACATTCAGGTAGCTCCCGCCGAGCTGCCGAAAGATAAAGCAGGGAAACAGGAAACCCTGCGGGCAGTGGTGGACTCGCCCGTCGAAGCGCGGAGCGAGATCGGCTCGCCTACGAATCCATGGTGCCGTTTCTGTGCCGATACGCCGGCGAGCCCGGCGCGTCCTTCTCCATCCACGCCTGGAGTAGTCCCCAAAGACTGGAGGTGACTTCAGTCTGATCGGCGGACAAGTCCCGGCGGCAGTCGGGATCGGATTCGAGGTCATACAGCCGCAACAATTTCCCGTTTTCCAGGGGTTGATAGACCAGCTTCCAGCGACCGAGGCGGATCGAGCGGTCCTTGGCGGCAACCACTTGGCGCTGGTATTCCCGCTTGATCGCCAGGGTGCCGGAAGCCAGGTCGGGGACATCCAGCAGTTCCAGGATTCCCGGGTAGCTCAGATGGCCCTCCGGCGTGCCCGGCAGCGTCGTCAGCCAGATGCCGGTCTCGCAGAAGGCGGGCAGTTCCGGCAACGTCCCCCCCTTCAGCGCAGCGGCCAGAGAAACCCCTTCCATCGTCGGCGCCGGTGGCAGGTCCAGCAGATCGAGCAGCGTCGGCGCCAGGTCGATGCTGCGAGTCACGCCGTCCAGCCGGGTCGCGGCGGGCAAGGACGGCCCGGCTAGAACCATCGGGATGCGCGCCGAAAAATCGCTGATCGCGGAATTGCCCTGGCCCCAGGTCTCATGCTCGAAAAACTCCATGCCGTGATCGCTGTAGACCACGACCAGGGTATCGCGCGCGAGGTCGCTGGCTTCCAGGTAGTCGAGGATGTGCCCGAGTTCGTCGTCGAAACGCTTCACGCAGCCATCGTAGAGATCCAGGATCTGCTCCAGATCGAACTCCTCGCGCGGCTCGCCCTGGCGCCGGATGATCTCGAACGGATCGGTCAGTTTCGCCATGGCGAACTTGGAAGGACCACGATAGCTGGGGTCGGCGTACATCGTGTAATAGGGATACTCGCTGGCGAACGGCGGGTGGGTACTGGCCATGAACACGTTGAGGAAGAAGGGCCGTTCGTCCTCGCCCAGGCGCTTCAGCATCCGGCGCGCGCGCTGGCCCAATTGGCGGGTCAGGGGGATGCCGCCCAGGTAATAGATTTCCTCCAGGAAAAACTTGCCGATGCGGTTGCCGAGAAACAGCGAGAGGAACAGGCGGATGTCCTTGGGCCCCTGGCGCAGCAGGAATTTCAGGTTCCACTGGTCCGCCGGCACATCCAGCGTCGCGAAACCGAGATCGAATTTGCTCAGGTCGGAAGCCGCCCAGTCCCCCACGGCGGCGGTCTGGTAGCCGGCCTCGGCGAGTAGCTTGGGCAAAGCGGCCGGGATCAGCGCCCGTTCGGCATCGCTGACGAAGTTGTCGCGCACACCGTGGCTGTGCGGCCAGGTGCCGGTGAACAGGGAAAGCAGGCTGGGCGCGGTGCGCGCGCATGGGACATAACACTGGGTGAGCACGGCGCCGCGCCCGGCCAGGCGGTCCAGGTTGGGGGTCAGCGCGCGGCGATAGCCGGCGTGGCCGAGGCGGTCCGCGCGCAAGGTGTCGGAGCCGATCATCAACAGGTTGCGGCGCTTGCCGGGCGTGCTCGCCGGAAATGGCAACGGCAACGGCTCGCTCTCCTCGATCCAGGCCCGATACACCAGTTGCACCAGGCCGTGCAGCATGATCAGACTCAGCGCGGAATACACCGCGCCCTGCCACCACAGCGCCGCCGCCCCCAGGGCCACCCAGGTGAAATAGGCCAGCCGCGTCAGCAACGCCACCCTGGCCAGACGCGCCGGAGAGAGACGCTCCCACAGGGGATAGAAGCGCGGCATGGCGTAATGCGAGGAGGCGACGATCACCCCAGGTGAATCGTGCAGTACCCGGCAGAACTGGAAAAACGCCAACAGGAGGAGCGAGAGCAGCGCGGCCAGCGCGGCAACGGCCGGGTGATAGGGCAGGCCAAACAGCACCAGGCCGAGCAGATAGGCCAGCGCACCCGGCAAGGCGAGCAGGTTCGCCACCAGGAAGGCGGCCACCGCCAGCCGCCCCAGGCTCAGCACCAGCACCCCCCGGTAATGCCGCAACACCTCGCGCCCCATCGGTGGGCCGGTCTGGCTGAAGTCGAGCATGGATTTGCCGAGCAGCAGCAGGGTGAACAGGATGGCGATCAGCGCGGCCATGTTGCTGGCACGGATCGCCAGGCCGAGAAATTCCAGGTCGGTCATCGGAGCTTGCCGCCGACCAGCATCGCCAGCGCCAATCCCGATATCAGACGGCCGCGCCGTAGCGGCGAATGCCACAGGGCTTGCAGCAACCAGGCCAGCGCCTGGCCACGCCGGCCCGCGCGATAGGCGCCCTTGGCGTAATCGGCCAGCGCGCCGGCACAGGCGGCGTGCCAATAGCGGCCGCGCTTTCCCGAGGGCAGCAGCGCGCGGTTCTTGCGAAAGGAGGCCAGGGTTGCCGCGCACATGGCGGAGAGGTTGCCGCTGACGCTGTTCGGGGTGCGCACCACCACGGTCAGGGCTTGCGGAATGCAGGCATAGCCCGCGCCTGCGGCCAGGCGTATCCATAGATCGGGATCTTCGAAACCACGCAGGCGCTCGTCGAAGCCGCCCGCCGCGAGCAACAGCTCACGCCGTGCCAGCACCCCGGAAGTGGAGCCGCTGACCGCCGCGCTGTGCATGAACAGGGTTTCCAGCAGCGCTGCGTCACCGGCGCGGCAAGGCCAGTCGCAAACCGGCTGGCCCTGCATATCGACCACGGCAGTGGCGGTGGAACAAAAGCCAATCTCCGGCTGCGCATCGAGCAAGGCCACCTGGCGTTCCAGTTTTTCCGGCAGCCAATGGTCGTCGGCATCGAGAAACGCCACATATTGCCCACGCGCCTCGCGCAGGCCGCGATTGCGCGCCGAGGCGGGGCCACCGTTGGTCTGGCTGACCACGCGCACGCGCTCGCCATAATCGGCCAGCAGCGCCAGGCTGGCGTCCGTACCGCCGTCATCGACCACGATGATCTCGCGCCGCGCCCAGGTCTGCGCCAGCACGCTGTCGATGGCGCGCGGCAGGGTGGCGGCCGAATTCCAGGTTGGAATGACCACAGAAACCAGCGGCGAATCAGGCATCCGCGTCATAGCCCATTTCCGTCATCAAGGGCCGGATCATCGGCAGGATGCGCTCGATGGCCTCGGGGTTGTGCTGCCGCCATTTCTGCTGTTGCGGCGTGCCCTTGACGATGCTGGTGGGGCGCTGGTGCAGGCTGGCGCAGCGCTCGCGCAGGTCCGCCGTGAATGGCAGGTCGAGCTGGGCGAAGGCCTGCTCGAACATTTCGACCGGCCGCTCGAACAGGTCTTCGTAGCGCAGATGCACCCATTGCTCGGCCGGAATCAAGCGTTTGGCCTCCAGGGCGAGGCGGTTGGCGGAAATCCACTGGAATGCGCAGACCTCCTCCAGGCTGGCGTGGTTGTAGTCACGCCAGCCTGGCGGCAGGAAGAAGTGCCATTCCTTGAATTCACCGTCGTTGATCGCCACCGGCTCCGGGAAAGGGCCGAAGAAATGCGCCAGGCCGAAGCCGCCATCCGTGCGGCCATGACGCCAGCCGTCGATCATGGAACTGATGTTGTCGCGGCCGTCGCGCTGGATGAAGACAAAACGCGCATTCGGGAACAGTTTGTACAGATAGGGCAGGCGCAGGGTGTTGATGCAGGTCTTGTCCAGCACCCGCCCCGCGCCCAGACGCTGGTAGAAGAAGCGCAGCGCGGCATCACGGTGTTCCGGCCTGGCCTGTTCCGCGCCGGCGGCCTCGGATTCCCAGCCGTTGTTGAGCGGGCCATAGAGGCCATCCCAGAAGTCCGGGAGTTCATAGCCGAACTTGAGCCACTGCGGCGCCGCCGCCAGGGTTTCGTAAGTCACCGTGGTGCCGGAGCGGGAGCAGCCGACCAGAAAGACCGGGTCGGGCTGCTCCGGATGCAGCAGATCCCAGGCCAGGCCGCGCGCGGCGTAGTTCAGCGCGCGCAGGTTCTTGGCGCGGATTTCCGGGTCCAGCAGTTTGCGGAGTTTGTTCAACCTGGATTCCTCAGTTGAACGCGCCCAAGTGTGCGGTTTTCGGGCTGGCTGGCAAGGCGCGACGACGAAGTGGGCCGGGGCCCGCAAGGATAAGCAGGGACTTTGCCGCCGTCTTTTGGCGGCTTAGTCCTTCGCTTAGTAGTTTCAT
>JAUYFG010000115.1 GCA_030690985.1 Pseudomonadota bacterium | reverse complement strand
TGGATGCAGGCGAGACGCCTGCGCTACCGGGCCGGCCGGTGTTGTAGCGCAGTCGTCCCCGCCTGCGGGTTTGGTGGATGCAGGCGAGACGCCTGCGCTACCGGGCAGGCCGGTGTTGTAGCGCAGGCGTCCCGCCTGCGGGTTTGGTGGATGCAAGCGAGACGCCTGCGCTACCGGGCAGGCCGGTGTTGTAGCGCAGTCGTCCCCGCCTGCGGGTTTGGTGGATGCAGGCGAGACGCCTGCGCTACAGGGGTTTCGTCGCGTAGCCCGGACTGTGGCAGGGTTCGAATCAGGAGAGTAACCATGAAAACCTTTCAGCAATCTCGCCGCCAGAGCAGGGCCCGGCACATGGTGGCGATCAAGCCGCATGGCGATGCCAATCGCGCCGCGTTGCAGGACGCGCTCGGCTATCCGGTGCAGGCCAAGCTCAAGGTGGGTGCTCCCGACGATGCCCACGAGCGCGAAGCCGACAACGTCGCCGAGCGGGTGATGGCCATGCCGGAAGCCACGGTGCAGCGCAAGTGCGATAACTGCGCGCAGGAAGACGAGCAGAAAAAGAAAGAGACGGAGCAGGTCGAGCCGGAGAAGAAGGACGAGGAAATCCAGCGCAAGGAAATCGGCGGCGCGGCAACACTCGCGCCCGCCGGCGCGGCGGCCATCGCCACCAGCCGGGGCGGCGGCCAGCCCTTGCCGGCCAGTGAACGCGCCTTCTTCGAGCCGCGCATGGGCGCCAGTCTGGGCCGGGTACGCATCCACGCCGACGAGCAGGCGGCGCGACTGTCCGCCAATCTCGCCGCGCGCGCCTTCACCGTGGGCAGCGACGTGTATTTCGGGGGGGGTGAATACCGGCCGGGCGACGGCGAGGGCCGCAGGCTGATCGCCCACGAACTCACCCATGTGCAACAGCAACGGGGCGCCGAACCGAAGGTGCAACGCGAAGCCATCACCCTCAACGCCAAGCGCCCGGATGCCGCATCCAACACCGGCCATGCCTTCGTGACCGCGCAGGACGCCAATGGCAAGAAACATGGCTGGGGCCTCTACCCGGCCTGCACCAAATGCGGTGGCAGGGCGTGCGATACCGTCGAACTCATGGCCATGGCCACCGGTGTGGATATTGCCGGCGAGGTGTGCGGCGATGTTCACCACAACTATGACCAGCGGGTGAGCTACCGCATCGCCACAGCCGAATACAACCAGGTCAAACAGAAGGCGGACGATGCCATGAGCAGCCCGCCGGACTACGATTTGCTGAGTTACAACTGCGTCGATTTCGTCCGCACCCTCGCCGCCGAAGCCGGGGTGGCGGTGCCGGATTTCCCGGGGGTGGACGAGCCTTTGGAAATGGCGAATCACATTCAGGATGTGCTCGACAAGCGCGTGGTGGACGGCGGCACGCTCGCTTTGGACGGTGCCGCCGAGGTGGATCTGACCCAGCCGGAACCAACCTTTTCGGTGAGCGGATTGCCCGGCGCCCACCGGCTGCAATTCCGCTGGGTCATCAGCGACGCGCAAGGCCGCAGTTACCAGATGTGGGGCAGCGGCGGCCAGGTTTTCCAATATGGGCAGCAATCGAGTGCTTACATCGGCTCCAAGACGCGCCAGATGCTCATGGATCGCGGTATCCGTGAAGGGTCCATCCTGTGCCGGGTCATCGCGGCGCGTGGCACTGGCCTGGAAACCAACGTCCGGCTCTCTTTGCCGGTGACGTTTACCTGGTAGATAACATGCTCAGAATCATCTGCCCCGCAACACCCGCCGTAGGTTGGGCAAAGCGTAGCGTGCCCAACCATCCACGGTTGCCATGTTGGGCACGCTGCGCTTTGCCCAACCTACCATGCACGCCCACGCCCTGAAGTCCCTCGCGCCGGCACAGCGCCAGCGCACGCACTGGCAGGCGCAGGCGCTGCCGCACGGCCTGCGGGCGAAGCTGAAGCTGGGCGGCGCCCAGGACGAGGTGGAGAAGCAGGCCGACCGCATCGCCGCCCAGGCGCTGAAAAAAGCCGCGCCCGCCCACGGTGAAAGCAACGGCTTCGGCGAGTCGGCGCACGGCCGCGCATCGGTGCGCCGCGCTCTGGCGCCGGCGGAGGAGGGCGTCCGCCTGCAAGCGCCGGCCGAAGAGGAACAGGTGCTGCCGGAAACCCTGGAGCGGGAAATCAGCGCGCTTCAGGCCGGCGGCCAGCCCTTGCCGCCGCCGCTGCGTGCCGACATGGAAGGGCGCTTCGGCATCGACCTCTCGACGGTGCGCATCCACAGCGACGGCAACGCGGCGCAACTCAACGAGACCCTGCACGCGCACGCCTTCAGCGTCGGCGAGCACATCGCCTTCAACGACGGTCGCTATCAGCCGGAAACCGGCCCCGGTCGTTTCCTCCTGGCGCATGAACTGGCGCACGTCGCGCAGCAACGGGGTGAAACGGCAAGTGTGGAAAACCGCCCGGTGCGGCGTGGTTTCTGGGGCGACCTCTACGATTCGGCGGCGGAAACCCTGGGCGACATCGCCGACTGGGCCGTCGACAAGGTGCGCGAATTCGGTTGGCGCCTGCTGGAAAGTATTTCGCCGTCGTTCGCGCGCACCGTGCGCGCCATCGTCGACGAAGGCATCCTCTCCTGGTTGGGCCGCCAGGTGGCGCGCGCCTGGGATGCCTATCTGGCTACCCTGCGCGCCCTGGTGCCGTTCGACGGCCCGCGCCAGTTGATCGACCTGTTCGCCGGCCTGGTGGAACGTGCCGCCGCCATCGTCGCCGCGCTCGCCTCGGGCAACTGCGAACCGCTGATGGCTGCGATCGGTGAACTCAAGACCTTCGTCAGCGAGACGGTGGGTGTGGCCTGGAACAAGCTGACCGAATTTCTCCAACCCATAGGCGAGTTCTTCAGCGGCCTCTGGCGCGATTTCGGCGCCCCGGCGGTGCAGTGGTTGACGGAGTTCGGCGGCGAGGTGTGGGCCGGCATCCAGCAACTCGGCCGCGATTTCTGGGAATGGATACGCCCGGTGCGCGAGGCCGCCGCACGGGTGTGGAACTGGTTCAAGGACATGCTGTTCGGTTCCGACAACGGCGAGGACAGCACCGGCAGCCAGGGCGGCGTGGTCGGCTGGATCGGGCGCAAGGCGGGTGAAGCCTGGGACTGGGTGAAGGAACTCACCCGCCCGGTGTGGCAGCCGGTGGCCGACTTCGCCACCCAGGTGGCGGAACTGATCCCCCCCGCCTTCGTGCGCGAGATGGGCGAGAACGCACAGCAGCTTGCCACCGAACTGGATGGCGCCGCCGCCGGCATGGATGGCGGCGAGGGCGTGCCGGAATCGCGCGATACCCTCAACTCGGTGCTGCCCTCGGTGCAGGCCATCATCAGTACGGTGCGCCGCATCATCGTCGGCGCCGGGCAATGGCTGGGCGAGCGCATCGCCGCCGTGGCATCCAACGTCACCAGCCTGATGACCCGGCTGAGCGCCAACGCGCTGCTGTCCTGGTTGGCCGGCGCCTTCAACTGGTTGTCCGAGGCGGTGAACAGCCTGCTCGCCTGGGCGCGTGAGAAGGTGGCGGTGCTGTTCAACTGGCTGGTGCAAGGCTTCGACGCCCTCACCCCCTTCCTGCAACTGGTGCTGGAGACGGTACAGAAGGTCATCACCATCTTCGGCGACCTGCTGCAACTGCCGCTGCTGATCCTCAACGGTATCTGGCAACGGGTGCCGGCCTGCATCCGCGATCCCATCGAAAACTTCATCAAGAACCAGATCCTGGCGCGCATTCCGGTGTTCGGGCAGTTCTTCAGCGACCCGACCCTGTGGCCGCGAGTACAACAGACTGCCCTGGGAATACTTCGCCGCATCTTCGTCGATGGCGACATCCTCGGCGCGGCCTGGGCCTTCTTCCAGGCGGTGCTGGGCATCCTCGGGGTGCCGGCGCAACTGGTGGTGCAGATACTCGCCAAGGCGGCTGCGGCGCTGGGCGACATCCTGACCAATCCGTTGGGCTTTCTCGCCAACCTGCTGCGCGCGATGGGTGCCGGCTTCTCCGGCTTCTTCGACCGCATCGGCAGCCACCTCCTGACCGGCTTCACCGGCTGGCTGTTCAGCACGGTGCGCGAGGCCGGCATCACCCCGCCGGCCGACTTCTCGCTGCGTTCGGTGCTGGGCTTCGTCATGGAGGTGCTCGGCGTCACCGTCGAAAACATCTTCGCCCGCCTGGCTCGTCGTCTCGACCCGGCCATCGTCGCCCGCCTGCGCAGCATGTTGAGCGTGGCCACCGGGGTCTGGTCCTTCGTCGCCACCCTGGTTACCGAAGGCCCGGCGGGGCTGTGGCGCGAGTTGACGGAACGCCTGTCCAGCCTGTGGGACACGGTGATCGAGGGGGTGGTCGGTTTCATCACCGAGCGGGTGATCGGCTGGGCCAGCCGCTGGCTGGTGTCGTTGCTCGACGTCACCGGCATCATGCCGGTCATCAACACCCTGATCGCCATCTACCGCGCCATCGAATCGTTCATGGAATACCTGCGGCAGATGCTTGAAATCGTTTCCCGCGTCCTCGACGGCATTGTCAGTATCGCGCGCGGCGCCCTCACCGAAGCCGCCGGTTTCGTCGAAAACGCGCTGGCCGGCGCGCTGCCCATCGCCATCGGCTTCCTCGCCAATCAGGCCGGCCTGGGGCGGCTGTCGCAGCGCCTGCGCGAGATTCTCGCCAGCCTGCGCACACGGGTCGAAGCCGCCATCGACTGGCTGATCGACCGCGCCCTGCGCCTCGGCCGCGCCGTCATCGACATGGTGCGGCGGGGGGCGGCGGCGGTGCGTGGCGGGGTGCAACGGCTGCGGGAATGGTGGCGGGCGCAGCAGGGCTTCCGTACCGCCGACGGCCACGAGCACAACCTGCATTTCCGTGGCCAGGGCGCCTCGGCGGACCTGATCGTCGAATCCGACCCGATGTCCTATCCCGCTTTCCTGGCCCAGGCCAGCGCCCAGGGGGTCGATGTGACCAACGCGCGGCGGCTCTATGACGATCTACGCGCGGCGCAACGGACCGCACCCACCGCCGCGCCAGCCACAGCGCCCGCCGCTGGTGGCGCCACTGCGGAAACCCCGGAACAGCGCATCGTCCGCCTGACTCAGGAACTGGCGACGGAGTCGGCCATCGTCTTCAACGCTTACAACGCGGCCACCGGCGCCAGTCTGGGCACGGCGTCCAGCGAGCCGATCTACGGCCCCCTGTCCAACGGCTTCGGCACCTCGGCGGAAGTGCTCACGCTCACCCGTAACATTCCGCCCGGCGGCAGCCCCACCGTGACCAGTTCGGACTGGGACAACCTGAGAAAGCGCAACAACGTGGACGGGCCTTACTACATCCGCGGCCACCTGCTCAACGACCACCTCGGCGGGCCAGGCCATAGCTGGGCCAACCTGGCGCCGATCAGCGGCCGGACCAATACCCGCATGTCGGCCCAGGTGGAAGAAAAGGCCAAGAGCGCCGTCCGCTCGGGGGCCACCCTGCATTACAAGGTCTCGGCCATCTACCCGCGCACGGATCTCGCCAACAATGCCCGCTGGCGGGCAGAAATCCAACGCCTGCGACCCGGCTATTCGCCGGGGCCGGACCTGGACCTGCTGGATAACACCGACCGCGTGTTGGGGGCCGAGCAGAAATTGCCCGGAGAGCTGCGCTTCGCTGTCAACGAGACGACGGCGGGCACCACGGCCCTGGGCGGCGGCATTCCCGCCGGCATGGCGAACACCGTCGAAGACCGGGTCATGGAACAGTACGAAATAGACGGCGCCAAGTACGACTCGGTGCGCGACTGGACCGGACTCAAGGCCACCGCCGAGGACGAACTTGGACGCCCGGAAAACGCCGATCTCTCCTGGAGCCAGTTCCAGGCGGGGCGCACCGCCCGCATGGAGCGTCTGCGCAATGCCCTCACTCCGCGAGCCATCACCCCCGCCGAGATGGGCCAGGTCGAGGAATTGTTCAAGGAACGGCGCCGCGAGCGGACCAAGGCGAGCGAGGAAGCCGCGATCGACGCACTGGTCGAACCCAAGACCTGGGCCGCGTTCCAGAGCGCGCGCGCGCCTTACCAGACCGGCAACGACGCTTACCTGGGAAGCGCCGGAGTGAACTATCTGGCGACGCACTTCGCCAATACCCAGAGCAACCGCCGCAACGCCATCGAAGCCAAAGTCCGGACGGAAATCAGCGGCCTGTCCGCGCCGGAAACCTGGACTCAACTCAAAAGCCACGCCCCACTCAGCGGTCTGCTGGTAGTCAGGCCGGGTGGGGCGGTCACGGCGACGGACATCAGCCAGTGGCAAGGCGAACTGGCGACCCGGAGCGCCACGTTTGCCGCCACACCCAGCGCCACCACCGCCACTACCACGACCACCGCGACCACACCATGACCACCACGGACCCGCGCGCCGCGTTCGCCGAACCCTATGCCTTCGCCCTGCTCACCTGGCCGGCGGTCATCGCCCTGATGGCGGCGCCGGACTGGCCCGAGTGGACGCGCATCGCCCTCTGGGTTTGGCTCGCCGCCATGCAACTGGCGGCCTACACGGGTGGACGCGGCGCCGGTTTCGGCAATGTCATGCTGTTCACCAGCGGCATCGTCGCCCTGGCCGTGCATGGCCACCCCTCGCCGTGGAGCCTGGCCGCGCTCCCGGCCCTGTTCACCGCCCTGCACGCCGCGCAACTGGCGAGACTGAAGCGAGGCTCGACCCGGTGACGGTAGCCGAAGTAGGCATGTAGCGCAGGCGTCCCGCCTGCCTTGTCCTTCTGATCAGGCCTACGAAGCAGGCGGGACGCCTGCGCTACAGGTGGGCCTCCGGCGTCCCCCGGCTAATGGACAATTTTGATCGGCTTTCGCGCCCAGGGTCAGCGGGTTGCGGCACTGTTCGCGTCCAATTGCCGCATGAACTCTTCCGCCGGCATCGGGCGGCCGAACAGGTAGCCCTGGAACAGGGGGCAGCCGTACTGGATGAGGAAGGCGAACTGCTGATCGGTCTCCACCCCTTCGGCGACCACGGCCAGTCCCAGGGAATCGCTCATGGCCAGGATGGCGCGGACGATGGCGGCATCGTTGCTGTCGCGGGTGAGGTCGCCGACGAAGGAGCGGTCGATCTTGACCTGCTCCACAGGCAGCCGTTTGAGGTAGGACAGCGAGGAGTAGCCGGTGCCGAAATCATCCAGCGACAGGCCGATCCCCAGCGCCTTGAGGCTGACCATGCGGGCGATGGCTTCCTCCACGTTGCCGAGCACGGCGCTTTCGGTGAGTTCCAGCTTCAATCGCGTCGGGTCGGCGCCGCTCTCGGCCAGGATTTGCGCCACGCCGGCGACGAAGTCGGGCTGGTGAAACTGGCGGGCGCTGACGTTCACCGCCAGCACCAGATGGCGCGTCGCCGCCGAAGCAGCCCAGACCTTGAGTTGGGCGCAGGCAGCTTGCAGCACCCGACGGCCGATGGGCAGGATGAGTCCGGTTTCCTCTGCCAGCGGAATGAACTCGTCCGGGGGTATCGGATTGCGGCCCCGGCGGCAGCCAGCGCAGCAGGGCCTCGGCGCCTATCCAGGTGCCCCGGATGTCGACCTGGGGCTGGTAGTAGAGATGCAGCTCGTCCTGTTCCAGGCCCCGGCGCAAGGCGGTTTCCATGGCGGCGCGCGATTCGATGGCCGCCTGCATGGCAGGGTTGAAGAAGCGGATCGCGTTGCGCCCGGCATCCTTGGCCTGGTACATGGCCATATCCGCCTGTTTGAACAGGGTGTCGAGGGAGGTGTCCTGGCCGCAGAACAGGGTGACTCCGATGCTGGCGCTGCTGTGATAACCCAGATCGACCCCCTTCAGCGAGTAGGGCAGGTTCAGGCAGGCATGCACTTTTTCGGCGATTATTTCCGCCTGCTTGACGGCCCCTGTTTCATCTCTGCCGAGACCTTCGATCAGCACAACGAATTCATCGCCGCCGAGGCGGGAGACCGTGTCCATGTCGCGCATACAGCCGGTCAGGCGTTTGCCGATCTCGATCAGAAGTTGGTCGCCGATGGCATGACCCTGGGTGTCGTTGAGGGTCTTGAAATGATCGAGGTCGAGAAACAGCAGGGCGCCGTGTTGCCGGCTGCGGGTGCTGGCCAACAAGGCATGTTCGAGGCGGTCCATGAGCAGACGACGGTTGGGCAGGGCCGTGAGCGGGTCATAGAAGGCCAGGTTGTGGATGCGTTCTTCCACCGCCTTGCGGTCGCTGATGTCGGTGAAGGCGGCGACGTAATGGCTGGCCTGGCCCGATTCGTCGCGGACGGTCGTGATGCTGAGCCATTTGGGGTAAATCGTGGCGTCTTTGCGCCGGTCCCAGATTTCGCCCTCCCAGAGGCCGTCATGCCGCAAGGCCGTCCACAAGCCCCGGTAAAACTCGTTGTCCTGGCGGCCGGATTTGAGCATGGCCGGGGTCTGGCCCAGGGCCTCGCTGGTGTCGTAGCCGGTGATCCTGGTGAAGGCCGGGTTGACCGCCACGATGATGCCGCGGGTGTCGGTGACCATGAAGGTTTCACCCGCGTTTTCCACGACTCGGGCCAGGAAACGCAAGCGTTCCTCGTCGGCGCGGCGGACGGTGATGTCGCGGGCGATGCCGAGCACCCCGACCAGGTTCCCCGTGGCGTCGCGCATCGGCGTCTTGATGGTCTCCAGCAAGGCGCGCTGGCCGTTGTCGGCAAACGTTACCCATTCCTCGTTGGTACACGGTTTGCCGGCGGCGATGGCCTCCCGATCTTTCTCGCGGAAGAATTCGGCCAGTTCGGGGGGCACGAAGGCGTCGTCGGTCTTGCCGACTATTTCGGATTCTGGGGCGTTGAACAGGCGTTCGAAACGCGGGTTGCAGGCGAGGAAAACACCTTGCGGGTCTTTCAGCCAGACCAGGTCGGGAATGGTCTCCACCAGCGTGTGCAGGTGGGCATAGGAGCGGCTCAGTGCGCTGGCCTGCTGCTCACTGAGTCGGCGCGCGGCGGTGAGGCGATGGCGGGAAGTCAGCAGGCGCGTCGTGAGGGTGAGGATGATGCCGGCGGCCGCGAGCAGCAGCAGGATGGAGATTCGGTAGCGCGCCCACACATCCGCGAGAGTGAAGTGAGGGTCGCTGTCGTAGGGGGGCAGGCGCAGTTTCAGGGCCAGGTCTTCCGCGCCGGTGTAGTTGGCGGGAATGGTGAAGGCGTGGATGTCCAGCGCCCGCGCCAGGCCGGGATAGTCGAGCGCCCGCACTTGCACCTGGTGCCCCGGTAACGCATCGCTCAGGTACTTGGCCAGGGGCTGCCAGCGCGCCTGGGCCTCGGCCAGCGGCCGCAGCGCCAGCACACCGACGGTGAGAACGTGGTCAGCTTGGGCTCCACGCCCGCATAGCAGCATCAGGAGAAAGACAAAGCTGCGCCGACGTTGCATCAACCCGCCTCAGGCAGAAAGTCGACGCCGGCGGAAATGTCGAACACCAGGACGATGTTCAGCGCGATGCCCTGGTCTCGGGCACGTAGCACTTCGTCCAGGGTCAGTGCCGCTGCATCGGCCTGGTCGGCGGCCAATGCCGCGAGCGAAGCGGTGGCGGTAGCCGTTTCCAGAAAACGTAGGTCGGTAGAGGCCAGCCAGCCTTCCTGGCGCGCGAGAAACATCAGCTCGTAACCCGGCCAGACATGGCTGGCGATGGTCAGCGGTCGCGTCGAGACACGTTTGCAGGCGGGAAACCAGGGTGTCAGGGCGAGGGCAGGCAGGCTGCGCAGCAGTCGGCGCCGCGATGGAATGATCGGGGAGGGTTCCAGAGGCTGGGGCCGGGACACGTCTGGCGCTATTCACGTTGGATTGAACGGCGAGGATACCGTTGTTCACTTGTGCCTGGATACCCGGCCGAATGAACCATATGGCCCATGTTGAGGTTCTCCAGAAACGCCATGCAACCCATTGATCCCGTAGGGTGCGCCGTGCGCACCATCGGATGTGGGTCGGTGCGCACGGCGCACCCTACAAGTGTTTCTTCGGCGCGATTTTCGGCTGCGAGCCGATTACTTCACTCTATTCAAGTTAACCAGTGAAACGGTTGAGCAGAGGTTCCCCCCTTGGAAAGGCTCTGCTCGCGTCTTCCGTTGAATCTGGGTTCATTCGAGGGCGTTCCCGTAGGAGCGGGCTTGCACCCGCAAGGGGCACGCCGGATTCGTAAAGCCGCTGAAGCGGCAACGACTCCGCTGCCCGCGATATGGCGGCGGCTATCGCGGGCAAGCCCGCTCCTACGTTCGGGATCGTTTTAACGGAAGACGCTAACAGAGCCTTTGAAAAGGGGGCGTAGGGGGGCTCCGGAACCGCTGCCAGGCAAGCGCGCATAACCGTTTTGAATCCGTCATTCCCGAGTGCTTTTATCGGGAATCCAGTTCCGCCATCTGACTGGCATTTAACCCTTGTTTTGATGAACAAACTTAATTCCCGATAAAAACACTCGGGAATGACGGCCCAAGCTGGTTTCACGGTTCTACTTACGCGCCCATCACTGCAAGTCTCGGAATGGCCCGTGTCACACTCGAACTTCCTGCTTCGCCAGTGTTTGATGCATGCGCTCGATGGCGCCGACCAGGATGCGCACGTCTTCTCCGTGCAGATGCGGGTAGTTCTCGTGGATGACGCGATGGGCCAGATAGTCGACCGGGCTGCCCGCCCAGTCATGGCGGTTGTGGAAAAGATGGTCGATATGGATACGGGCTTCGGGGTAGATGGCGCGCAGGTGGGGGTAACGGCGGCGTTCGTTGGCGGGCTGGGGTTCGCTATTGATGTCCATGATCTGTCTCCTCGTTAACTGGCCAAGCGATTGGCTTCACATAGCCTAGTGTTTTTATCGGATTTATCCAGGGGGCATGATCTAAGTACTATGCCTGTTCACTTGGCTTCGAGTTGATGGACATGATGAATCTCGGTTTTATCGGTCTGGGCGCGATGGGACGGCCCATGGCGCTGAATTTGCGCAAGGCTGGCCATGCGTTATGGGTTTTTGCCCGCACTCCCGAACGTGCACAAGCGCTGGTCGAAGCCGGTGCGATGCTTGCCGCTTCGCCGTTTGCCGTCGCGAAAATGGTCGATGTGCTGTTTCTCGATGTCTCCGATGACGTAGCGGCTGGTGACGCTGCTGGAAGGTCTCGCGGGGCTGGAAGCATGAAATTCTTGCTGACGATGCTTGGCCTGTGCGCACTCGGTTTGAGTGCCGTGGCGGCCGACATGACCGACATTCGCTTTCAGGATCAGGAACCGGAACAACCGGCCTATGGCAGCCGGATATTGATTCTGGGTGAGCGCATGCGCATGGATTACGGCCACGATGAGGAGGACTTCATCCTGTTCGACCGAAGCACCCGCATGGTCTGGCTGGTGGCGCACGGCGAGCGCCGCCTTACCGGCATTCCCGCGCGGCCGATGAAAACGGTCGCGAAGACAGTGGTTTGGCCGCAAGGCTGGAGGCTTTCCCAGGAGCGCCAGGCCAGTGATGCCAATGCCTTGTTTCAGGTGCGTCTGAACGATCAGCTTTGCGTGGAATTCAAGAGCGCGCCGATCCTGCAAACCGAGGCGCGCCTGTTGCGTGACTTCCGCCGCGCCCTGGCCGGCAATCAGGCCGAGGCATGGAATGGTATGCCGGAAGCGCTGCGCCAGTCCTGTGCGCTGGTCGTGGACGTGCGCCTGGCAGGCCTGGAGTATCAACAGGGCCTGCCCCTGGCGATTCGTTACTGGGATGGCCGCAGCCGGGTCTATCAAAGCCATGAAAAAAGGGCGGCAAAAGCCGCCCTGTTCGAGCTTCCCGGTGGCTACCAACGGTTAATCGTGGGAGGAAGGCCGTAGGTTGGGCAAAGCGTAGCGTGCCCAACAACAACAACAACAACGGTGGTCGTTGGGCCGGAATAAAAAACGCCGGCAGGATGCCGGCGCTACAGGGGGGGCTTTCCGCAGGCGTTTACCCGAAGGCGTCCGCCAGCACGTTCCTCAGCCAGCCGTCGGCGTATTCCACTTCCAGCTTGCGGTAGAGGCGCGGCACCGGTAGCGGCGCTTCCTTGGTGCCGAAAGTGACCGGCGAGATGCCGCTGCCTTCCTTGATGTAGACCCACTGGCCGTCCCGTACCCGATACAGATGCACCACGGAGAAGCCCCAATCGTGTGCCACCACGCTGTAGCAGGTGTTGGTATAGATCGGCTGCGGCGGCGGCAGGCCGTTGACCTTGGCGACCAGGCTGGCGGCGACCACCTTGGCTTGCGACATGGCCATGTGGGCGGATTTCGGGAAACCGTTGTTGGTCGCCAGTTCGCCGCCGACGCAGGCGTCGCCGATCACATAGATGTCTTTGGTCTTGGTCGACTCCATGCTCTCCGGCTTCACCTCGCACCACTTGTCCTTGAACGTGGCCAGGCCCAGGCTTTTCGCGATCTTGCCGGCATGGTGCGGCGGGATGATGTTGACGACATCGCCCTTGAACTCACCGAAGCCGGTGTAGCAGGTCAGGGTTTCCGGGTCGACCCGTTCCACCTTGCCGTCGTTGGAGCCGGAAATCCACTCGATCATGCCGCCCTCGCCGTAGCCGTAGAGTTCCTTCCAGGCCTGTTCGAACAGCGGTTTTTTCGAGAACGAGTCGTTGGCGTCGAGGATCAGCACCTTGGCTTTTTTCTTGCCGTGGGTCTTGCAGTGCAGCGCCACCTGGGCGGCGCGCTCGTAGGGGCCGGGGGGGCAGCGGAACGGGCCGGGTGGCACCGAAATGATGAATTTGCCGCCGTCTGGCATCGCTGCAAGTTGTTTCTTCAACATCAGCGTTTGCGGGCCGGCTTTCCAGGCGTGCGGCAGCCTGGTCTGCGCCAGTTGTTCGGTCTGCCCCGCTACCGCACCGTAGTTGAAGTCGATGCCGGGCGAGAGCACCAGGGCGTCGTAGTCGAAATGCTTGCCGCCGGCGGTGGCGACGGTCTTCTTCACCGGGTCGATCTGGGTGACTTCGTCGTGCACCACCTTGACGCCGTGCTTCTGCAAGCCCTTGTAGCCGACTTGCAGGGTCTTGATGTCGCGATCACCCGAGATGACTTCGTTGGACAGCGGACAGGAGGTGTAGAGGGTTTCCCGTTCGATCAGGGTGACGTCGATGCCGGAATCCAGTAATCGCAGGTACTTGGCGGCGGTGGCGCCGCCATAGCCGCCACCGACCACGACCACGCGGGCTTTCGTCTTGGCGGCCTGGGCGTTGGGGATGCAGAGGAGGGAAGCACTGGAAGCGGCGGCGAGGGCCTTGAGGAATCCGCGGCGATCAAAGGCATTCATGGTTTTCTCCTCGCTCATTTGCTTTGCGCGCCGAAGTAGTGCGAGGCGGCGGGCAGGTCGCCGTCCTTCAGCTTGCGGACGGTTTTCTTCATTTTCTTGTGCGGCATCAGGAAACCTTCGTCGCGATATTTTTCGAGTTCGAGTTCCATGTATTTCGCCCACTGGCCGTTGATCTTCGGCGCATCTTCGTCCGGGTCGCCGCCGGTGGGGCCGTGGCAGTCCTCGCAGTTTTCCGAGATCACGCCCTTGCCCTTGTTGAGCAGCGTGGCACCGACTTTCTGTGGTACCGGCACCCAGGGCTTCTTCGCGAAATAGGCGGCCAGGGCGTTGATTTCGTCATCGCTGAAGCCTTTGACGATGCGATTCATCGTCGCCGCGCCACGCTCGTCGTATTTCCACTGCTTCATGATGCTGGCCAGGTAATCCCTGGGCAAACCACCGATTGACGGCATGGAGGCGCCGGCGCTGACGCCGCCCACCCCATGACAGTTGTTACAGGTGCGGGCCAGTACGGATATATCCGGGCCTGCCGCCATTGCCGAGCCGGCAGCCCATATCAGGGCCACGGCCATTGCTCCCTTGCGCATCGTCTCCTCCATTTGCTCAAGGACAAAAAAAACGAGAACGTGCCTACGTCTCGCGCTACCGGTGAGGGGCGCCCTCGCCGCGATCCCCATATCGACGTTGTGTCTTTTAACCTCACGCGCCTGATTAATCAAACAGGAAATGCTAATTAACGCACCGCAACATATTGATTTTCCGGCACTTTTGCTGTGGATAAGTACGAACAAGATGCTTGCCATACCCCTTTCTTCCTCGTAGTCTATGCGGCGGTTTTGGTAGGAACGTACCGAAAATGGTGGGAGAAAAAGGGCCTTTTCGGGAACAACGCGGGAACCACTCCGGCAGGAAGGCAGGTGCTTTCATGTCGATTCAGCACAAGCGCCAAAGAGGAGATACAAAATGGCAAGCACTGCCTGGAAGTCGCTGTTCGGGATCATGGCGAGTTGTTTACTGCTGCTATCCCCGGCCGCGCAGGCCACGATCGCCGCCACCGCCGATGCGGTCGCAGCTCAGGGTGAGAAGAAGCCGGAAATCGCCAATTTCCGCTGTCTGCGGTGTCACGCGGACCCGGAAGAGAAGGTCAAGGTTCGCCGCGACGGCAGCAAGAACTTCATCTTCATCGACTCCAAGGTGTTCGACCACAGTGTCCACAGCAAGCAGTTGTGCACCGGTTGCCACAACAACGTCAACAAGCTGCCGCACCCGAAACCGCTGCCCAAGAGCGTGGGCTGCGTCGAGTGCCACAAGAAGAACTTCGCGGCGCTGAAAGACAAGAGTGACCCGCTCTACAAGCGCCTGGACAATGTGGTGCAGCAGATGGATGGCTACATGCATTCCATCCACGCCCAGCCCAACAAAAAAGACATCTCGAAGATCAACGCCACCTGCTACGACTGCCATGACGCCCACAACATCGGCACGCTGGGCAGCATGCAGCGGGCTGAACACCGCCTGAAGAACCCCGAGGTATGCGGCCGTTGCCACGAGAAGGAATTGGAGCAGTACAAGGCTTCCATGCATGGCAAGGCGGTGCTGGAGAAGAAGGACACCAAGAGCGCGGTCTGTTCCGATTGCCACAGCACCCACAGCATCAGCTCCGCCAAGGGCGATCCGATGAAGCTGACCATCACCAAGAATTGCGGTGATTGCCACGAGAAGGCGCGGGAGACCTATTTCAAGTCCTACCACGGCCAGGTCAACAAGCTGGGCTACACCCATACCGCCAAGTGTTATGACTGCCACGGCGGCCACAACATCAAGAACGTGGATGACCCCACCTCCACGATCCACGTCAACAACCGCCTGAAGACCTGCAATACCTGCCACAAGAACGCCAAGGAAGGCTTCCTCACCTTCCACGCCCACGGCGACGCGACGAACTTCAAGAAGTACCCGGACATGTTCATCGTGAGCAAGTTCATGGAGTACCTGATCTACGGCGTGATGATCTTCTTCTGGACCCATGTGATCTTGTGGTTCTACCGCGAACTCATGGACCACCTGAAAGGCCGTGGCCACCGGGAAGACGTGGAGCATCCGGATGCCGTGTTCTTCCGCCGCTTCAGCAAGGTCTGGCGCTGGATCCACGTGCTCTTCGCCATGAGCACCATGATCCTGGTCATCACCGGCACCACCCTGCTGTTCTCGCATACCGACTGGGCGAAAGCGGTCATGACCCTGCTCGGCGGACCCATCTGGGAAGGCGTCATCCACCGCACGGCGGCGACCATCTGGGTCACCGTGTTCCTCAGCCACATCGGCTTCGCGCTGTTCAACATCTGGCGTACCCGCAAGACCTTCCGTTGGTTCGGCCCCACCTCGCTGATCCCCAACTGGCAGGATCTGAAGGACATCATCCGCATGTACAAGTGGTTCCTCGGCTTCACCACGCGGCCCAAGTTCGATCGCTGGACCTACTGGCAGAAGTTCGACTACTGGGCGCCGTTCTGGGGTGCGACCGCCATCGGCCTGACCGGGGTGATGATGTTCAACCCGACCCTCACCTCGCAGTACCTGCCGGGCTGGGTGTTCAACCTCGCCACCATCGTCCATGCCGAGGAAGCGCTGCTGGCGACCGTGTTCCTGTTCTCGGTGCACTTCTTCAACGTCCACTTCCGGCCGGAGAAATTCCCCCTGAGCACCACCATCTTCACCGGTGCCGTGCCCCTGGAGGAATTCAAGTACGAGCACACCCAGGAGTACGACCGCCTGGTGGCCAGTGGCGAACTGGAGAAGTACCTGGTCAAGCGTCCGACCCGCACGGTGGAGAGCCTCGCCACCATCCTGTCTGCGCTGCTCATCCTGGCCGGCTTCCTGTTGCTGACCCTGGTGCTGATCGGCTACACGACCCTGCACTGACCTTCTGCTTCGGCAGAATGAAGAACGGGCCCCTCGGGGCCCGTTTTTCATGGATTTGCTTTACGCTCGGGAAAATGAACCTAAAAACCGCAGTTGGAGCCGTAGGTTGGGCTGAGGAACGAAGCCCAACATAGCCGATGTGGCACGGTTGTTGGGCTTCCTGACGTCAGCCCAACCTACGCATTTGAATTTCGACTCACCCATCGGGTGACGCCCTCCACCCCTCGAAAACCTGGTATCTGCCTGGCTTGCACACCCATTTCACCTCCTCAACTGCGGTTTTCAGGATGAATGGCTCGATTCAAATGCGCTCAGAAAAGGTTACCGATGATCCGATTAAGCAAAGCCCTGGCCGCCTGGCAAATCCCCGCATTCAAAGCCGTCCTGAAGGCGGAGATTGAACATCTGGATGCCAACCTGCTGCCTTTGCAGGAGGGCTTGTCGCAAAGTAGCCATGCCAATGCGGACAAACTGAGCGCGATGATCCTCAGTGTTGTGGATGAGCCTGATTACCTGCGTGTGAAGGCCGGGCTTTTTTATACGGGGACCATCGCTGGCTGTAGCTGCGCGGACGACCCGACCCCGGTCAATGAGATCAACGAATATTGCGAAGTGCGTTTCGATATTGACAAGAAAACCGCCGAAACGACGGTAACGCTGCTGCGGGAATAAGCTGACGTACTTTCAGTCACCTTCCTCCACTCGAAAAACCGTGCCCTGCTGTTGCGACCACGACTGTTCACTGGATCGTTTGCGTGAGCGTTGGCAAATCGCGCCCCATTGGAGCCAGCGAATCGCGGCCTAATGGAGCCAGCGAAAGGTGTGGTTTTACGAGTTTCGGACGGGGTTGTTTTAGCGGCTTTTCTGGGATTTCGCAAACGCCCAAGAAGTGGGTTTTCTCGGC
>JAUYFG010000113.1 GCA_030690985.1 Pseudomonadota bacterium | reverse complement strand
AGCCAGCTCGTAGGTGGCAATCGCGGTGGCGTGGTTGCCTCGCGCGTCCTCATAGTTCGCCTGGCGGTTGAGCAGCCACGGCGCCGGCCGGTTGATCTGCCGCAACAGTGTGCGCACCAAGCCGACTGCCTTTTCGTACTGGCCGAGTTCGGCGCAAAGCTCGGCGATTTTCGGCATCAGCTCTTCGGATTTGCTCTTGTCGTTGCGGTATTCCTCTTCCAGGCGATCAATCTCTTCCTGCGTCTTGTTCGGGTTGACCACATGTGAGAGCGGGTTCTCCATCGTCGCACGGAACGGCAGCGACTCAGGCATGTTCGCGAGCTTCAGTTCGAGGGTAAGCACCTGGTTCTCGTCGGAGCTATATTCCAGTTGCAAGGGCGTACCCTGGCTCACCATGGTGAGCAGCCAGGTATCGCGAAACAAGGGCCGCCGCTCCTGCCCCGCCACCAACTCCACTGCCAGAGGCAGCGGCGCATCGAAAGCGCTGGCTGGCACCGTCAGCGTGTCGATGCTTGCCGTGCCCTCTGCCGGGTACGGCAGAGTTGCGCCGCGCGGTACTAGCTTCATGTCTTCGCCGCTGGTGCGCAGAAAGACGTCGTCCTGCGCTGCCGGCTCGATGATTCCGCGACCATTGGCCGCCAGCGCCAGCGCCTGGAGGCTGGCACCGCGCGCCACAGCCAACTGCGCGTCCTTCCTGTCCTCATACGTAAGCATCTTTGCGGCGGGGAAGTAGGCCGCCAGCGCGTCGATCACCGGCGGGATCAGAGCGCTTCCGCCCACCGCCAGCACGTAATCAATGTCCCTTGCAGCGATGTCCGCACGCTCCAAGGCATCTGCAATTGGCGCAAACACGGAATTCTCCAGTCGGTACTCGGTGCTGCGCACGAACAGGTGCTCGCGGTCGAGAAACGGTGCCAAGGCCATATCGAATTGCGCCGCATCCATGGTGGCGGATGCGAGCTTCAGCTCCCGATTGCCCAGGCGCACGATCGCCTGCGCCGGGTAGCGCGCCACGATCTGCTCACGGGGCGTACCTTTGAGCCGGCCGAATTGCGCGAGGCGCCAAAGTTCGTTGCACATCTGGATTTTCAGCGCCTCTGCCACTGCGGCCAGCGCTGGGGTAACAACGCGCGTTTTCTCCTGAAACGAGAGCGCGAAGTCGTCCAACCCGTTTTCCTTGAGGAGCTGCGGCACGAGCACCCCGTGCAGGATAGCCAGGTCAACATCGCCTCCGCCCAGGCGGTGAAAGCGCGAGACCGATCGGCTGGCCACCTTCACCGGCTCGCCTTGTGCCGGCCGCGAAAGCTCGAAAAGCGCAATGTCACAGGTGCCGCCACCGAAATCGAACACCAGCAGATTCTTTTTCGCAGTGACGCCATCAAGCAGTGCCGGGTCGTAGCGATATGCGTAGTCGATAAAGGCCGCCACCGGCTCGTCCAACAGGCGCCCGCCACCGACGTACAGCCCCGCCAGGGCGCAGGCGCGCGCCGTCTCGGCCCGCTGCGCGGTTTGGAACGAGGCGGGCACCGTCACCACCGCATCGCCGGAGGTATCTGCCATGCCCTCGCGTCGCATGAAGCCCAGAATCTTTGCCGCAATCTCCGTCGGGCTGCGGTAGCCCGCCGGCGCATTGGGGTAGGTACGCGAGGTGCCAATCTCATTCTTGCAATCGTGAAACAGATTGACATTGCGGGACATGCCGCCCGGGGGAGCTGCGGTCAAGGCACGCAGATTCTTTGCCCCTTCGCCGACAAATTCCTT
>JAUYFG010000092.1 GCA_030690985.1 Pseudomonadota bacterium | reverse complement strand
GATTCCCGACGGCTACAAGCTCAACCGGACTTATGCCTTCGCTCACTTGAAACGCTGCTTGCCGCGCTGGTTGATCGTCGCTCTGCCGTCTACCGAGCAAGTTATGACCGTGTTCGCGGAGTTGGCAAAAAACCTGATCCACTTCGTGGCCGGAGCCACTAAACCCAGACCCGCTCATCCTAAGCCGCATCGGAAACATGGATACAAATCAACCACTTGAGGGGGGATTGCTTAAGTTGAGAGGATTGCCCACCAACCTACCAACACCATGTATGTCATGTCCATAAAAACACCGCGCCCTAACATGGCGTTCGAGAGGGACGCGCCAAAAGCGGCGCGCCCCTCAACTTTACGTTAGGCGTCATTTAACCGTACCCCAATCACTTCGCTTGTCTAATTCTCTGGCCTTTACAGAAACAGGCACTCCACCGCCTTTGAATCCAAGGCTTTTTCTTGCACATAAAACGCATGTGTCTCTATTCCTACCGCCCCATAGAGACTCGTTCAATTTGTACATGTTTCGCGGAATCCATGTTTTTGCAGGTTCATCGTATTTTATGTATTTCGCTTTTACCGCATCGGCTGCAAGAGTGAACTTTTCCACATTTCCATCCGGTTCTTTTCCGAGCAAAACCCACGCATGGCTTACAACCCTTCCCATGCTCCAGTTTCCGTTCCAGCCATCAACCAATGCTTCACACATCGCTATCCGTAAATTCATTTCATCCTCCATGCCTAACATTGCATTCAAGCGGGACAAGCCTAAACCCCGGCTTGCCCCTTAATTTCAGCGTTGGGCCACAATGAGTAAGACATTACATTCTTGGTTGGCAGTGTTTTTCTGTGCTTCGGGTTGGGCCTTGCTTGGATTTGCAGATTTCTACGCGTCATTTAAGTTAGAAGTAAACTCTGCACCTATGGGAAATGGTATTGCGCCAACCTACTTTGAGTTCATATCCTCAAACCACAAAGAGCTAATCAGTATTTTGTTTCCGGTGCCTGAGCATTTTTTGTTTATGCTTGTGTTTTTTATTCCAATTGCTGTTATTTACCGCTCTAACAGGCCAGCGTTTCGTCTGGTCGGTCTTATAATATTATTCTGCCTTGCGATAATAGACCTGACCATACTCCTCCAATTCAGTGGTGGCGATAGAAAAGGCTGTGAAATTTGCTTTCTTGGTCTTTTGCTGCATTTTCCATTTTCAATTCTGTACTTGTTTGCATATGTACTCGGGATGCTTGCCGGTGAGGAACGCGTATAAAAATTGCAATAAGCAAATCAAAGAGGCCAGGCTCAAATATTATGACGATAATTCTTATTTTGTGCTGTCATGCCCAACTGGCGCTTCAACGCGGACGGGCGAAAATGCCCGCCCGCCGGTTAAGCTAGACGTTAGCGCCCAATCTTTTTAGTCAATGCTAATTTCAATGCCATTGCAAATTGTGTCGCACCTTTTCGCTGCTTGGCGCTTTGTTCTTCTTTCATTTCGCCAGGTTTCCGCGCTTGAGTTGTTTTTCTTTTCTGCTGTTCCGCATCAAGCCACTCAATTCCTGCACTCATTTTTTCCGTGTTGTTCCGCGTTGTTTCGCACTACGAAAAGCATACAAACTTTGTCATCGCTAACGAATAAGGTTAGATCGTGCGAGCGATAGCGAGCCACGATCTGAACCGTTTGTTGGACAAGCCCGGTCCTCAGCGCCGCGAAACGGAGCCGCACAGAAAATATCTTTTTGGGAAGGAGCCCGGATTGCAGATCCACCGGGCGGGCGGGAGCCGAAAGGCTGGATTCATGCGCACCAGAGCGGTGCGCGACGCCGGATTCCGAGGTTTTTTGACCTGTTGAACCCTGATTTTGGGCAAGCCAGTACCTCAGCTTATTGGCGCTGACAGCCGACTACTTGCCCAAGGTCGTTACGTTTTCCTGGTTAATGGGCTCCCTGAATGGCTGAAGCCGCAATCGGCACCGGGTTCCCCCCTTGGCGCGAAGATCGAATCCGCGTTCGCACGATCTTCATCGCCGCTCCGCAGCAAGGGCAGACGATGGGCGGCCGTTCCTTGAACCAGGTGGCCGCCCGGCCGGGAGCGAAGTGCAACACCAGGTGCAGCAAGGCGATCAAGCGCTTGCAGTTGGGGTGCAGAAAACCGAAATTGCGGGCGCGCCGGAAACCCTTCGGCAGCACATGCTGCAACACCAGCCACAGGAATTGCGCGCCGGAGACGGTTCGCCGTTCCCGCTTCCCCGTCTTGGCGTTGCGATACTGGAAGGTCACTTGGCCGTCTGCGCAGGCGACGATATCCGCCTCCCGGATGACCCCCCGGTACAGATAACGCCCAAGGTAGACCAGCGCCTTCTCGCCACTGCCGACCGCTTTGCAATCCACCACCCATTCCCGCGGATGGCGCGCGGGCGGCGCCAGGCCGGCGGCCTCGATGCCCGCCAGCAGCTTCGCCCGGAAGACCTTGGCCAGCGCCTTGTGGTTGAACAGATAGCGCCCTTTCCCATTGCCTTTCCCATTGTCTTTCCCTTTTCCCCGCGACTTGGTTCGCCATTGCCGCTGCGCGGCGTCGACCGCCGCCGCCGGCATGACGAGATGGACGTGGGGATGGAAATCCAGTTTGCGCGTATGGGTGTGCAACACCGCGATGGCGCCCGGCGTACCCCGCAACTGCGGATCGTTCCGGCTGAACGTGCGCAGCGTCTCCCAACCGCAGCGCAGGAGCAGATCGTAGAAGGTCTCCTGGTGGGCAAAGGCCAGCGCGCGGAATTCGGCGGGCACGGTGAAGGTGATCAAAAAATACTCGGCCGGCACCCGCCGCTGCATCTGCCGTTCCAGCCATTGCTGGCTCTCGTGATGCTGGCATAACCAGCCACTTGGCGACCGTCTTTTGGTCGCCTAGTGGAATGGCTAGTTGTTTCATCAATGCGGGCAGTGGCGATGGCCGCACGAGTGCGGAACCAGGATCTGGTGCTCACACCCCGTGCAGCGGACCTGCATCTTGGGGCTGGCCTGGGTGCGGCAGTGTTTCATCGCCGCGAGGGCGCGCAGGTGCTCGGAGGTCAGCCGGTCGCGGTATTGGGAGCGGAACTGAGCCTCGAAGGTGTCGATGACGGAAGCGAGCCGGATCATTTGGCGGGCCCCCAAACCGGAGAGAAGCCCTCCATCAAGCCGTTGATGCGGTCGATGGCGTGATGCTGGGTCTGATCGGTCAGATGGGTATAGCGGGCGGTGGTGAGGATGGAGTGGTGGCCGAGGAATTTCTGCACCTCGATCAGATCGACGCCGGCCTCGATCAGGTGGGTGGCATAGCTGTGCCGCAGGCAGTGGGGCGTAATCTTTTTTTTAGGCCGCAGGCCGCGACCACCTGGTGCAGGGCGGCCTGCACGCCGCCGCGATCCAGCGGCGTGGTCGCGCTGGCCGCCCCCTGTCTGCCGGCCTGGCGATTGGGGAACAACAACACGGGGTTGTGATGCAGCCGCCAGAAACGGCGCAAGGCATCGAGGGTCGCGTTCGGCAGGGGAACGAGGCGATCCTGGTTGCCTTTGGCATCGCGGATATGCACGCGGGCGCGGGCCGCATCGATATCCCCCACCTGAAGCCGCAGCCCTTCGCCCAGACGCAAGCCCAGGCTATAGAGCGTGAAGAAGAACACCCGATAACTGGGCATCCGCGTAGCGGCGAAAATCCGCTTCGCCTCCTCGACCGTGACGATGTCGGGCAAGCGCTGGCTTCTTGGGGGCTTGATCAGGCCGGGCGCCACCCAGGGTTTGCGCAGGACATGCTGGTAGTAGAACTTCAACCCGTACAGGTCCAGCTTGACGGAACTCCACGAGTGCGAATCGACCAGCTCGCTGAAGTAAGCCGCCAGTTGTGGCTCGGTCAGGTTGTCGATCTGATGCTCGAAGTACTCGCCGATGCGCCGGATGGCGCGGGCATAGGCTTCGATGGTCTTGGGTTGCAAGCCTTTGAGCTTGAGGTGCTTGAGATGGGTCTGATATTGCCGGTCAAAGTGCGCGGAAGTTGGGGCGATCATGCTGACGTGTCCTCACGAAATTAGGCAAAAACACCGCCTCACGGTGTAAGGCGGTGATCGTGCAGAATAATTCGTGCAGCGCCGGCTCGCGATTCCTCCGCGTAGCGGCTTCGTCCAACTTGGCGCTCAAGTGGGACGCTGCGCGATAAAGCCGCGCAGCGCCCCTTAGCTTGAACGTTGAGACTGTAGAAATACCCCCCGCCTCTCGGCTATGCGATAATTACCATTAATTGAATAAGTGTAGAGGTCCGCGCCGATGCCCCGCTTCAAACCGGTCCACAAAGGCTTGAAACTCCTGCCGGTCGACTTCGACCGGCAAATCCAGCCTGGCAGCTTCGAACACGCGCTCTGTCATCTGGTGGATAAGGAACTCGACCTCGCCCCCTTCCACGCCCGCTACAACAATGACGAGGTCGGCGCGTCCGCCTACGATCCCGGCGTCCTCCTCAAAATCATCCTCCTCGCCTACAGCCGGGGCATCATCTCAAGCCGCAAGATCGAAGCCGCCTGCCGCGAGAATGTCCTGTTCATCGCCGTCTCCGGCGACAGCCAGCCCAACTTCACCACGCTCGCCGCCTTCGTCTCCGAAATGGGCGAGCTCACCGCCAAACTGTTCGCCCAGGTGCTCACCCTGTGCGACCGCCAAGGCCTCATCGGCCGCGAGATGTTCGCTATCGATGGCGTCAAGCTTCCCTCCAACGCCAGCAAGGCCAAATCCGGCACCCGCGCCGATTTCGAGCGCCAGGCCGAGAAGATGGAGAAAGCCGCCGAAAAGATGCTGGCCAAGCATCGCGATGCCGACACCGCCCCGGCCAACGAAGGGGACAAGAAACGTGAAACTCGCACCCTTGAACGGCTGCAACGTGACGCCAAGCAGATGCGCGACTGGCTCAAGAACAACCCGGAAGACCGCAAGGGGGCGAGCGGCAACGTGCGGCTATCCAACCTCACCGACAATGAATCCGCCAAAATGGCCACCGGCAAGGGCGTGATCCAGGGCTTTACCGGCGTGGCGGCGGTGGACGAGAAGCACCAGATCGTCGTCAAGGCTCAGGCCCACGGCACCGGCAGTGAACAGGAATTGTTGATCCCGGTTGTCAGACGACAAGTAAAACCAACCCCCTGGCGACACGAAGAATTGACCCCCTGGGCCAATGACCAGGAGGTCACATGAAGCAAGCAAGAGAGCACCATCCCGCCCTTTGCGCAGGCAAAGGAGAGCGGATGCAAGAACCG
>JAUYFG010000088.1 GCA_030690985.1 Pseudomonadota bacterium | reverse complement strand
CTCGCCACTCGCCACTCGCCACTTGCCACAATGCCCCTTCCTTCCTCCCTCGAATCCCTGATAGACGCCCTGCGCGCATTGCCGGGTGTCGGGCCGAAGTCGGCGGCGCGCATGGCGTATCACCTGTTGCAGCGCGACCGTAACGGTGCGGCGCGGTTGGCCTCTGGCCTCACCCATGCCCTGGAAAGGCTGCGCCACTGCCAGCGCTGCAACAACTTCAGTGAAGCCCCGGTGTGCGAAACCTGTACCAGCCCGCGCCGCGACGCGCGCCAGTTGTGTGTGGTGGAAATGCCCACCGACCTCAACCGGCTGGAAGAGACGCAGGCTTACAAGGGCCTGTACTTCGTGCTGATGGGGCGGCTTAGCCCGCTGGATGGCATCGGCCCGCGCGAGATCAGCCTGGAAAGATTGATCGAGCGCGCCCGTGATGGCGTCACGGAAGAAGTGATCCTGGCCACCAACTTCACCGCCGAAGGCGAAGCCACCGCGCACTACGCCGGCGAACTGCTGAAGGCGCGCGGCCTCAAGGTCACCCGCATCGCCCGAGGCCTGCCGGCGGGCGGTGAACTGGAACATGTCGATGGCATGACCATCGCGCAGGCGTTGCTGGATCGCCGGCCGGCCTGACCTTGTAGCGCAGCGTCCCGCCTGCATCCACCGGCAATCGCAGGCGGGACGCCTGCGCTACAGGGGCCGCCGGGCGATTTCGGCGGGAAGGCCGGCATAATGTCGCCCCGCGCGCCGGTTTTTTCAACAGACGAGAAACGATCATGGAACTCACCCCCCTTACCGCCCTCACCCCTCTGGATGGCCGCTATCGCCGCAGCGGCGGCAAGCTGGCGCCGTATTTCAGCGAATTCGGCCTGATCCGCTATCGGGTGAAAGTGGAAATCGAATGGTTGAAGGCGCTCGCCGCCGAGCCGGCCATTGGCGAAGTGCCGGCGTTTTCGTCCGCCACCCTGGCGGAGCTGGATGCCGTCGCCGGCAACTTCTCGGTAGCTGATGCGCAATGGGTGAAGGACCGGGAAAAGATCACCAACCATGACGTCAAGGCGGTCGAATATTTCCTCAAAGAAGGGCCGCTGGTCGGCAACGACGAAGTCATGGCGGCGAAGGAGTTCATCCACTTCGCCTGCACCTCCGAGGACATCAACAACCTCGCGCATGCCCTGATGCTCGACGCCGCCCGGCGCGAAGTGATGTTGCCGGCGATGCGCCAGGTGGAAGCGCGCCTGGCCGAACTGGCGCTGCAACTGGCCGATCTGCCGATGCTCGCGCGCACCCACGGCCAGCCGGCCTCGCCCACCACCGTGGGCAAGGAAATGGCCAACGTCGCCTACCGCGTCGAGCGCGCTTGTCGCCGCTTCGAGGATGTCGCCTGCCTGGGCAAGAGCAACGGCGCGGTGGGCAATTACAACGCCCATCTGGCCGCCTACCCCGAGTTTGACTGGGAAAACTTCGCCAAGCGTTTCGTGGAAAGTCTGGGGCTGGCCTTCAACCCCTACACCATCCAGATCGAGCCGCACGATTACATGGCCGAGATGTTTGACGCCTGCGCGCGGCTGAACACCATCCTGATCGACCTCGACCGCGATGTCTGGGGCTATATCTCGCAGGGCTATTTCAAGCAGAAGGTGAAGGCAGGCGAAGTCGGTTCATCGACCATGCCGCACAAGGTCAACCCGATCGACTTCGAGAACTCGGAAGGCAACCTCGGCCTGGCCAATGCCGTGCTGCGCCATCTCTCGGAAAAGCTGCCGATCTCGCGCTGGCAGCGTGACCTGACCGACTCTACCGTGCTGCGCAACATGGGCGTGGCGCTGGGCTATGCCCTGCTCGGCTATGAAAGCCTGCTGCGTGGCCTGGGCAAATTGGAAGCCAACCCGGCGAAGCTGCTGGAAGACCTGGACCAGAACTGGGAAGTGCTGGCCGAGCCGATCCAGACCGTGATGCGCCGCTACGGGGTGGAGAACCCCTACGAGCAGTTGAAGGAACTCACCCGTGGCAAAGGTGGCATCAACCGGGAAACCCTGGCCGTTTTCATTCAGGGCCTGGCCATTCCCGACGACGCGAAGCGCCTGCTGCTGGAAATGACCCCCGCCAGCTACATCGGGAAAGCGGTGGAACTGGCGCGGCGGATCAAGGAATAAATGTAGCGCCGGCGCCTCGCCGGCGTCCTTTTAAAAACGCCGG
>JAUYFG010000070.1 GCA_030690985.1 Pseudomonadota bacterium | reverse complement strand
CCGTGCTTATCCGGTTGTCTCCCAAGCCCACTACCGGTAGTGACGTAGGTTGGGCGTCGCTGCGCGTGCCCAACGAACCGCCACGATGTTGGGCACGCTTCGCTTTGCCCAACCTACGGCGCCATGCCGCGAAATCACGGGCCACTACATCTAGTGTCATTGGGAGCTAACCGGATAAGCACGGTTCATTCGAGCGTGCCGAACACGTAGCCCGGATGCAGCGCAGCGGAATCCGGGCACCACATCGACATTACTCGCCCGCCACCGTCATATTCCCGATGAGTATCGACCCGACTCGGCGCGAACCGCGTGTTTCCACATCGCGGCCGATGGCGACGATGCCGCCCAGCATGTCGCGCATGTTGCCGGCGATGGTGATTTCTTCCACCGGATAGGCAATCACGCCGTTTTCCACCCAGAAGCCCGCCGCCCCGCGCGAATAATCGCCGGTCACCATGTTCAGGCCCTGGCCCAGCAATTCGGTCACCAGCAGGCCGCTGCCCATTTTCTTGAGCAGGCCGGCAAAGTCCTCGCCGGTGGAAGGCACGATCAGGTTGTGGTTGCCGCCGGCGTTGCCGGTAGTTTTCATGCCCAGCTTGCGGGCGCTGTAGCTGCCCAGGAAATAGCCCTGGACCACGCCATCACGCACCACTTCCCGCTCATGCGTCGCCACCCCTTCCGAATCGAACGGAGACGAGGCCAGGCCGCGCGGCAGGAAAGGGTTTTCGAGCAACTGGAAGAACGACGGGAAAACCTGTTGCCCCAAGCTATCGAGCAGAAAAGAGGATTTGCGGTACAGGTGGCCACCGGAAATGGCTGAGACAAAACTGGCGATCAGGCCGGTGGCGATGGGTGCCTCGAACAGCACCGGGCACTGCCGCGTGGACAGTTTGCGCGCATTCAGGCGCCGCACCGTGCGCTCTCCGGCACGCCGCCCTACCGACTCCGGGCTATCCAGGTCCTCGGCGGCGCGCGCGGTGGTGTACCAGTAGTCGCGCTGCATGGCGCCGTCTTCCTCGGCGATCACCGCGCACGAGAGACTCTGCCGCGTGGTTGGGTAGCCACCGGAAAATCCCAGGCTGTTGGCATAGATGAATTGCGAACTCTGGGTGGACAGCGAAGCGCCTTCCGAATTGTTGATGCGCGTATCGACGCCGAGTGCCGCCGCCTCGCATTCCTGCGCCAGGGTGGTGCCCTGCGCCACATCGACCACCCAGGGGTGATAGATGTCCAGGTCCGGCAGCAGGCGCGCCAGCAGGTTTTCCTCGGCCAGGCCGGCGCAATCGTCCTCGGCGGTATAGCGGGCGATGGTCAGCGCCTTTTCCACCGTGCGCGCCAGCGCCTGCGGGGCAAAATCGGAGGTGGAAGCATGCCCTCGCCGCTGGCCCAGATAGACCGTGACGCCGATGCCCTTGTCGCGGTTGTGCTCGATGGTTTCCACCTCGCCATGGCGCACGGAAACATTCAAGCCGTTGCCTTCGGAAATCTCCGTCTCGGCGGCGGAAGCACCGCCGGCGCGGGCCAGATCGAGCGTTTGAGCGGCGAGTGCCTGCAAGGTCTCGCGGGTGAAGCTGAATGGACTGTCGGACACGGTTGAACCTGACATTTTGGCAAAGGCCGCTATGATACCCGCCCCTCGCACTCCGCCCGCATGCCATGCACCACCACGACGAAGACCACGACGAATCCGGCGATTCCCCCATCAGCAAGACCCGACGCAAGAACGAAATGAACGCCCTGCAGGATCTCGGCGTGGAACTCGTGAAGTTGTCGCGCGAGCGCCTGGAAAAAATGGATTTGCCGGACCGGTTGCTCACGGAATTGCTGGAAGCGCAGCGCCTCACGGCGAACGGCGCCATCCGCCGCCAGATGCAGCTCATCGGCAAGCTGATGCGCGATGTGGAGTCCGACCCCATCGCCGAACAACTGGCGCTCATCAAAGGCGAATCGACCGCCGCCAAAACCGAATTCCACGCCCTGGAACAGTGGCGCGAACGCCTGCTGCAAGACGACGCGGCCCTCACCGAATGGCTGGCCCGGTATCCCGACGCCGACGCCCAGCAAATGCGACAACTGATACGCAACGCCCGCAAGGAAGCCGCCGAAAGCAAGCCGCCCAAATCCAGCCGCCAGTTGTTCCGCTTGCTGCGGGATACCGCTCCCTGAGGTGGTCGCGTAGCCACTACGCATGGCAACCGCCTCTCACCTCTAGCTGAACTCCCGCCGGCTCCGGCGCATGGGACACAGGTAACGCGCCCCACCCACGGCGATACGTCATCCTTGCCGGACCATCAGATAATGAATCGCTTAGGGCAATGCCGCAGAAAACAATGGGGCCCGGTATGCACGAACGAACCGTGCTGATCCGGTTGTCACAGACAGCGACTACCGGTAGCCCAGTAGGATGTGGTGAGCGCCGCGAACCGCCACAGCTAGCGCAACCGTGGTTGATGCGGTTCGCTGCGCGCACCCCATCCTACGGCCCTCCGGCGCGTGGGACACAGGTAACGCGCCCCACCCACAGCGATACGTTATCCTTGCCGGACCATCAGATGATGAATCGCTTAGGGCAATGCCGCAGAAAACAATGGAACCCGGTATGCACGAACGAACCAGTGAACCTGTGCTGGCGGCGGCCCGTCTGCTGGCGGGGCAAAAAGGGTTACGCGACCCGATCTATCTGCGCCTGGACAAACGCACCAGCATGCTTGAGCCGCAAGCCCTGGGAGAGCGGCCGGCCGCCACCCTCTCGATCCGCGTGGAAGGCAGCAATACCGCCGCCGTGCGCGCGCTGTTCACGCGCATACCCGTGGTGGTTTACACCGACAAAGACGGCGATGCTTCCCTGCTGGACGTCCAACTGGCGCGCCAGGCCGGCGCGGACGGTGTGGCCGCCATCCCCGTGGGCGAAGGGACCGCGCGCGGTGTCCTGCTGGTTTGCGGCGACCGCGCGGCCCTGGCCGACATCGCCGCGCACGCGGAGCGCTATATCCATCCGGGCGAAGCGCCGTGGCGCGGCAGCCAGCCCGGGAAGCCGAAGCCGGAAGACTACGACCCCTACCTGGGAGGCCGTGTCCGCCGTGCCGCTCATGAAATCAACAATCCCCTGGGCACCATCAAAAACTATCTGGCCATCCTCAAAACCAAGCTGGGCGACGCGCCCCCCATCGCGGACGAGCTGCGCATCATCCAGGAGGAACTCGACCGCATCGTGCGCATCGTGCGCGCCCTCGCCCACGGCGATGACAGCCTGGCCGAACTCTCGGAAGAAACCGATATCCGCCTGCTGCTGGACGATCTGCTCAAAGTCACCGCGCCCACCTGGCAACCGCGTGGCATCCAGGTAATCAACATACCGAGCGCGAAACTGCCACGGCTCATCTGCAATCGCGACAAACTCAAGCAAATCCTGCTCAACCTGCTGTTCAACGCGCTGGAAGCCAGCCCCGACGACGGTGAAGTACGTTTTGAAATCACTCAGATCACCAACCACAAACACGAGCGATTCATCGAACTGCAAATAAGCGACTCCGGCCCCGGCATCCATCCGGAATTGGCCGCGCACTTGTTCGATCCCGTGAAAACCCGGAAGGGGGATGGCCACTCGGGTCTTGGGTTGAACATAGTAAGAACGCTTACGGAAGACCTGAACGGTATCGTTTCTTTCAAAACCGGCTCATCCGGCACCACCTTCCGGCTACTATTCCCTTTGGGATAGCCAGAAGCCATAGGGCACCCTCCTCCCATAATTTCCCGGGCTGCCGATGTCATCCGATGCCAAAACCACTGCCGCTGCCGTCCGCCTTCTCATTGTCGAAGATGGGCCGCGCTACCTGGAAAGCACACGCCTGCTGCTGACCCCGCACATCCAGAAGATCACCACCGCCCTGACCGGCGCGCAGGCACTGGCGCAGCTGGCGCGGAGCAATTACGACCTGATCCTGCTCGATCTCCGCCTGCCCGACAGCAGCGGCCACGAACTGTTGGCGCATCTGCGCGAACAGTATCCGGACAGCCGCGTCATCGTCATGAGCGGCGACAGCAGAGTCGATACCGTGATTCATTGCATCCGGCTGGGCGCTTACGACTATTTGCGCAAGCCCTGTGAACCGGAAGAGTTGATAAAAACCGTAAGCAATGCCGCCCACAAAGTGCAACTGGAGCGGGACAACCGACGCATGCTGCAACAGATCGACCAATCCGAGCAGTGGCATCGCCTGCTGATCAACACCTCGCCGGATGTGATCTACACCCTGGACGACAACGGCCACTTCACCTTTCTGAACGAGAGCATCAGCCGCGTTCTTGGCTATCGCCCGGAAGACCTGGTGGGGCATAGCTACGAAGCCCTTGTTCCGCGTGAAGAGCTGGACAATGCGCGCTATCACCTCAATGAACGTCGCACCGGTGATCGCTCCACACGCAATGTCGAACTACGCCTCAACAAGGCCCCCGGCAAAAACGGCGGTGAAGCGACCGTGACAGTGGAAGTCTCCGCCACCGGGATGTATCGCCCGCTCGCCGATGGCACCGGCGAATTCCTCGGCACCTACGGCGTCGCGCGCGACATCAGCGCACGCAAACAGGCCGAAGCGACCGTCACCTTCCAGGCCTATCACGACCTGCTCACCGGCCTGCCCAACCGCACCCTGTTCAACGACCGCCTGGGCCAGGCCATCACCCAGGCACGCCGCCAGACGCAGGCGCTGGCGGTCATGTTTCTGGATATGGATCGCTTCAAAGTGGTGAACGATACTCACGGCCATCTGGTCGGCGACGGTCTGTTGCAAGCCATGGCGCAGCGCCTGCGCGGCAGCCTGCGTGAAGGCGACACCCTGGCGCGCATCGGCGGCGACGAATTCATGTTGCTGTTGCCGAACATACACACGCGGGACAATGCCACCCTCATCGCCGAGAAGGTCATCACCTCGCTCAAACAGCCCTTCCACATCGACGGCATGGAAATCTACTCCGGCATGAGCATCGGCATTGCCCTCTTTCCCGACGATGGCGAAACCCGGGAAATACTGATCAAGCA
Source organism: Pseudomonadota bacterium (assembly GCA_030690985.1). Classification (GTDB taxonomy): domain Bacteria; phylum Pseudomonadota; class Gammaproteobacteria; order Burkholderiales; family Thiobacillaceae; genus PFJX01. The sequence goes on along the minus strand of JAUYFG010000070.1, from coordinate 37,872 downwards.
CGCCGATCTGGCCATGTACCACGCCAAGGATCACGGTCGGAACGACTTCCGCTTTTTTACCCATGACCTGCAGCACTCGCTTAGCGGCCGGCTGGCGGTGGAAAACGACATGCGCCACGCCCTCACGCGCGGCGAATTCGAGATGTATTACCAGCCGCAGGTGGACATCCAGAGCCAGCGCATACGCGGCATGGAAGCACTGATACGCTGGCATCATCCGGAACGCGGCCTGGTCGCGCCCAACGATTTCATCCCCATCGCCGAGGAATGCGGGCTCATCGCGCCGATCAGCGAATGGGTGCTGGATGTCGCCTGCAAACAGGCCAAAGCCTGGCGTGCCACGGGACTGGAACCCATTTCCCTGGGCGTCAATCTTTCGGCGCGCCAGATCGAGCACCCGCATTTCGTCGACAAGTTCATCCAGTCACTGAAAGACAACGGCATCGATGGACAAGGCATCGAGATCGAAATCACCGAAAGCACGCTGATGCGCGACATGGACGGCGCCATCGAAAAGCTGCGCCGGCTCGCCGATCAAGGCGTGGAAATTTCCATAGACGACTTCGGCACCGGCTATTCCTCCCTCTCCTATCTCAGGAAACTACCGGTGCACACCCTCAAGATCGACCGCAGCTTCATTCATGACCTGGCCGCCCCCAGCAGCGGCAGCACCATCGTCGCGGGCATCACCGCCATGGCCAAAGGGCTGCACCTGAACGTGGTGGCCGAAGGCGTGGAAACCAGCGCCCAGCTCGATTACCTGAAATCGATCGGCTGCGATGCCTACCAGGGCTATCTGTTCAGCCGCCCGGTCACCGCGCGCGACGCCACGGGGCTGCTGCAAGCGCACTGAGCAACCGCGACGTGGGAGCAGGCCATGCGGCCATTGCGTGTTCAAACCATCGAGGATGGGCGAACAGCGCATCCGTCTCCCGCAGTGCCGTAGGGCGTATATGAACTCCTCCAGATAAGCAAGGAAGAGCGGGTCTATTTTTTCAAGGCGGATGCGGCCGGATCGGGGTGAGGCGCAGCGTTATCCACGGCCGCCCGGCCGGGAGCGCGCCTCTCACGCCGGCGGGAGGGCGGGCGGCGGTGGATAACGCGTCGCACTCGGCGGAGCGGTGGATCGGGCCAGCGGCTTCTTCGCGCCTTCCGCCGAATGTGCAATGAATGGCGGAAGGCGCTGCGCTTTTCCGCCCTACTTACCGCTCATGGCGCCAAGCGACTTCAACGCCGCTCAGAACAGCTCGATATCCGACGAATCGCCGGCCTCGTGTTGTTTGGTGGAAACAAACATGTCCAGCGCGGCCTGTACATCGCCGGTCTCAAGCAGCGTATCGAACATCAATTTCTCGTCTTCCATCGTGTACTTGGAGCGGATCTTCTGTTGCAACGCATGCCAGGCGCCCGGGTTATAGAGCCGGGCGGGTTCGTTGACGATGCCGGTGAGGTCGTCGAGGCTGCGGCAGACATGAGAAAGCCGCTGCGAGAGGCGGTCATAGAACTGGAAAGCGACGATGACATGCTGCATCTGCCCGGAGGCGGTGGCGCCGCTTTCCTCGATGGTCTGTTTCACCGGCGAATCCGGTAGCAACTTGGCCTCCTGCACCAGCGCCATGAGATTGCCGTAGATGTCGGTAAAGGAATTGGTCAGTACGTCGACCGAACCACTCGATTCCTTCAGCGCCATCTCGATCTGAGCCACCGCCAGGTTGAGCATCATGATGGTCTCGCGCACCTGGCTCCAGTCGAGGTCAGGGCGCGCGGCGGTAGAGGGGGGAACCGTGAAGCTGCTGTTCTCTTCCATGCGGGAATCTCCGTTGTTCCTGTTGATAGGACACTGCGCGTAGTGATGGCGCCTTCATCGGCGCGACGCGGGAAATCTTTAGCGCGAAACAAGCAATCGTGCTTATCCGGTTGTCGCGGACACCCACTACGGGTAGTGGCGTAGCTTGGGTTACGACGCAACGCGCCTGACCCAAGCTACGGGCCAGCGACTGTGCCGCCATGAGTCACTGTGAAACCGCCCGTGGGAGCAGGCTTGCCCGCGATTGAGGCGTTCGTACCCACGCCGAGGCCGAAAATCGCGGGCAAGCCCGCTCCCACGACGGGTTTCATCTTGCGGGGCGACTCAAAAAGAGCCATGTCCAGTTATCGAGCCGTTACCTGGCGACGACCAAAGTCCGACAGGCCGCTGGCAGCCTGTCGGGCTTTGGTCGTCGATGGCGAAAAACGGCCCCGGCGAGGTCGGTTTTTGACTGTTTCGCCGGGGAATAGCCGAACTATTGCCCAAGAAACAGACAAAAACCGGGCCGTCGCGGTCGTTTTGCAGCCGACGATTCCAAAGTCCGACAGGCTGCTAGAACGGCACGTCGTCGTCGTCGATCTCGGAGAAGCCGGTGGAACTGGTGGAACTGGCGCCGGCCGGGGCGGCACCGGCGGGAGGGGCGTCGGCGCGGACCACGGTTTCGCGCAGGTTGGTGACCATCTTTTCCAGTGCCTGCCCCGAGCGTTTGCCGGACATGATTTCGGCGGGGGTGCTGCGGTCGCGCGGGTCGAAGAACTGGACGATCTTCATGCTGACGTAGGTCTTGCCTTCCCACTCGCGCTCCTCGCGCTGCAACAGGATGCCGATGGGCTTGTTCATCAGTGCCGGGAAGGTCTGCGCTTCGGTCGGCGCCATCATGCCGCTGGCGGTGTTCCATTCATCGATGGTTTCCGGGGTGGATTCGATGTTTTTCACGTCCAGACAGGCCATCAGCGCCGAGAGCAGGCTGTAGGGGTATTCGATCTTCTCGCCGTTGGCGCGGGCGACCCAGAGCGTCAGGTAGCGCGCCACCCGCCCGTCATCCGCCTCGAAGTTGAATTCGATACCCTGGGTGCCGGTCTTGGCGGTGCGTTCCTTGGCCAGGGTGAGGCGACCGATGTAGGCGCCGGAGGTTTCGATGCGGCCTCCGAAGTTGGTTTCAGGCTGGACGGCGAGCTGGTCGTCGCGGGTGTAGGTAGTCATGCGGTTTCCTCCTGGTGGTGGGGTGTGCGAAGCGCTTCGGGTTGCCATCTTAATGGCGAGCGCCAATCGCTGCTCGGCCTTGACCCTTGGAGGCGACTATCGCGGGCAAGCCGGCTCCTACGATACGGCCACTGCGGGATGCAGGAGGTTAGGGGGTGTTTTGCCCGGGAGGCCACGCTCATTGCAGCCGTTCCACCCCGCCATCTTGCTGCCCCAGTGCATCCGCCAACTGGACCAGACTCTCCGCCGAGTAAGCCGGCAGGGAACAGCGGCCCGCACCACAGACGAAGGCGGCAGGTTTGCCCAGATCGGGATAGCGCACGTCCGGATTGTCCATCGGGCCTTCGCGCGGATCCCACCAGTCGATGCGGCGGTAGACCGCCGGGTAGGCCAAAGCGGCGCGGTGCAGCGCCTGGGCGCGGGTGTCGTCACGAGCGCCGACCACGGTGAGGTGGACGGGATCGTTGGCCAGTTCCCAGTCGAGCTGCAACACGCCGGCTTCGGTGATGCGCGCGCGGGCGATGGCCGGGGTGGCCAGGTATTTCATGGCGTGCTCGGCGCGCGCCCGGTCGACTTCGCGGCCGCCATAGCGGGCCAGCAGATTGAAGAAGCGGGCGACGGCAAGGTTCTCGTCGATGCTGATGCCGGGCGCCAGGCGTCCGCTGCGCGCGGCACTCGCATAACCGGGCTGCGCGGCGGCGCGGAAGCGGCTGTCGATGAACTCCGCCGCCGCCTTGGCCCGGCGCAGCCATTCGCGTTGGCCGGTGACCTCGAACAGGGCGAGGAAGCCCTGGCCCATCGCCAGGGTGTCGGACAGGTAGGGACCGGCCGAATCGCGTCGATCGTGGCGAAAACCGCCTTCCGCCAGGGCGCGGCCCACGTTCATGCCCTGAGCGATGGCGAGGGCGTCGTCCAGAACCGCCTGGTCGCCGGTAGCCGAGTACAACATGGCATAGGCGGCGATCATGAGGCCGTTTTCCCGCGCATAAACGTGGCGATCCACGCGCGGAATGCCGAGGGCGCGACGCGCCGGAGCCTTGAGGCGGAAGTAGGCATGGGCCTTTTCACCCGGCTTCAGGTCGGCGTCCTGGCTGGTGTAGATCAGGCCTTCCGGGCTGGTCAGGAAGCTTTGCACATAGCGCCGGATGGCCTGGGCGGCTTTCAGGTGGCGCGCTTCGCCGGTGACGCGGTAAGCCAGCGCGTACAGGCGTAAATAGGCGGCTTGCTGGGCGGCGAGCTTCTCGTAATGCGGATGGCTCCAATCGCCATGCGTGGAATACTGGTAGACCCCGCCCCAGGCCGGGTCGATCAGCTTCAGCCCGGCATCCAGGTCTTGCCGCGCGATGCGGGCGGCGCCGGCATCGCCCTGGCGCGCACGCAGCAGGGCGTATTCGACGGTATCGCGGTCGACCAGCTTCATCGCGCCGCGAAGGCCACCCAGGCGCTTGTCGTGGCTGGCGATGAAACGGCGCTCCAGTTCCGCGCGGGTAGCGGCATCGAGTTGGGCGGACAGCGAAAACCCCTGCGCCGGGCGCGCGGCGTCTTGCTCCGGGCTGGGATCGTCCACGACGGCCTGGAGCAGGCGCGCCATGGCGGCGGGTTCGATGTAGCCGGCGCGTTTGACGATATCGCGGCCGTCGGCGTCCAGGATGATGGTGGCGGGCCAGCCATAGTCGCGATAGCGCTCGGCCAGATCCGGGCGGGCGTCGTGATCCACCTTCACCGGCAGAAAGTCGCGCGCCACCTTGGCGGCGACGGCCGGGTCGTTGTAGGTGACCTGATCCATGACATGGCACCAGTGGCACCACACCGCTTCCAGGTCGAGCAAGATCAGCTTGTGCTCGCGCCGCGCCTGCTCGAACTGGGCCTCGTCCCAAGCGCGCCAGGCAATCAATGACGGTTTGCCGTCGCTGGCCCGCGCGAGGTCGGCGGCGAGGCTGCCGAACAGCAGGGCCAGGGTGAGTGCCAGCGGGGGTAAGCGGCTGAGTGTGCGCAACAGAATTCCTAACCGGCGAACAGCACCAGGCTGCGTTGTATGGTCCAGTAGGCGCCGAGTGAAGCCACCACGCAGGCGGGCAGCGCCCGGACGGCCTGCGGCCACTGAATTGCGCGGGTTTGCACCGCCCGCGCGAGCAGCAGCACCAGCAGCACAAAGGCCATCTGCCCGGTCTCCACGCCGAGATTGAACAGCGCCAGGTCAAGCAGCCAGCCGCTGCCGCCGATCTGGGTAGCGGCAAGGCTTTCGGCCAGGGCGCCGGCAAAACCGAAGCCGTGGACCAGGCCGAAGGCGAATGCGACCGCCGCGCCGTGGCGCAGCACGCCGACCAGGTTGGCAAAGCCCACGTAGGCGATGGTCAGGCCGATGGCGGGTTCCACCCAGGCGCCGGGCAGCGACACCAGACCGCTCGCGGCCAAGCCCAGGGTGAGGCTGTGGGCGGCGGTGAACGCGGTGATGACCCAGGCCAGCCGGCGCAATGACGTCTGCGCCACCATGAGTCCCAACAGAAATACCAGGTGATCCATGCCGCTGGCGATGTGGTGGAGGCCCAGCCGGAAAAACGCCCCAGTCTGCGCGGTCGTGGCCGGACCGGCCGGTGGCGCCGGCGGGGTGGATGCAATCGGCGCTGGCCGCGCGCCGGGAGCGGGCGGTTCCGCCGCGACATGGGTGACGGCGGGGGAAGGCTTGGGGGCGTCGACCGATGCCGCCACCGGGTTGCCGACACCTGTCGCGGTGGGAGCCTCGACCGGTGCCACCGCTGGTGCCACTGCTGGTGCCACCGCAGCCTCGATCTGCGCGGCAAGCACATTCGGCTCGCTTCCCGCGTCAGCGGGATAGGCCGTCAGATCGTGGCTCGGACTGGTGCGCGGCACGTCGGCCCAGGCGATCCTCACGCCCTTGCCGGCCACGGCGACGACCTCCTTCCAGCCCGCCTCGTCCGGCCGCCGCCGGTCGCGGTAGGCAATGCGCGCGGTTGCGTAAGCTTCCAATGGCGCGGCAAAGCGTGCTTCCAGGCGCAGGGTATCGAGCCCCGCCGCGCCAGGCAGGCGTTGCCAGCGGGTCGTGGCGAGGCCAGGCAGGAGCGGCCTGGCCGTGGCGGTGAGCTCGATTCCGGCGCGGATTTCGTCGCCACGGCGCTGGGCGTAGGCGTCCCATTCCTGGGTTGACGTGGCGCCGTCGCCGTCCGTATCCGCCTCCTGGGCAGCCAGAAGCGTGGGAATTTCCGCCAGGTCCAGCAGGTAGCGCAGTGAAACACCCTCGGGCGCGACCTCGATCAGCGCCTGCCGGTTGACGGTATTGTTGCCCAGCGGATGGCCGTGGCTGAGGCCGGCCATGAGCAGGGCCGCCAATAGGGCAAGGGTTGCCGGGGCGCGTCTCACTCTCGCGCCTCCGCCCCCGGCACAGGGGCAAGGATGGTGCCCATGATTTTGTCCATATCGGTCCGCAGTTGCGGGTCCGGGGTATTCAACGCCAGCGCGGCCCGCGCATGTTGCCGCGCTTGCGGCACGTCGCCGGCGCGGTGCAACACCCGCGCCAGCGTGGCATGGCTGTAGAGGTCGGGACGCGCGGCGAACTCTTCCCGCGCCGGCGCCAGGGCCCGTTGGCTTTGGCCGCTCTCGGCGAAATACTCGGCCAGCGCCCGCCGCGACAGGCCGCCGGCATCCAGCTTGGCCAAGCCTTCCAGCAGGGCGGCATAGTGTTTTTCCGGCCCGGCCTGGCCGATCTGTCGGGCCAGACGCCAGGCGGCCAGAGCCTCCTCGGCTGAGGGCCGGGCGGCGAGTGCCTGCCGGTACAGATCGAGGGCGGCGCGGGAGTCGCCCTGGGCGAGCCGCAGGCGGGCCTGGGCAGGCAGGATCGCGGGCAGGCCGGGATAGGCCCGTTGCGCCGCAGCGATGGCCTGATCCGCAGCGCTGGCCTGTCCGGCGAGCAGATATAGCCGGGCAAGCTCCAGCCAGGCCCAGGCGGACGCCTCGCCACGCGCTTCCCCGGCGCGTGCCGCCTTGGCCATGAGCTGGATGGCGCCGTCCATATCGGCGCGCAGGAAGCGCAGACGGGCTATGCGAATCCAGGCCGGCGCCCCTGGATCGAGGTCGGCCAAGCACTGGGTGATTGCCACCGCCTCGTCATAGCGGCCCAGTTCCGTCAGGGCATCGCTCATCAGCGCCAGCGCACGCGGCTCATCGGGCGCAAGTGTGTCAGCCCTCCGCGCCGCGTCGAGCGCAGCGAGGAAGCGGTGTTCGCTCATGCGCACCCAGGCCAGCAGGGTCCAACCCTGTGCCTCGCCTGGACGGCGCCGCAGCTCCACTTCGACGATTCCTTTGGCGCGTTCGAATTGCGCCACGTCCGGCCGCGTGCGCTGGGCCAGGAGCAGAGACTCCGCTTCGCGCAGAGGCTCATCTGCGGCAGGCGCGGCGGGGATCGCACAAGCCAGCAGGCAGATGACAACCAGCCGCTGCCACATGGTCAACCACATAGCCAATCCCCAGTCGGTTTATTGCGCGAGGAAGCCGGAGTGGACGCCACCTCGGCCGCCATGGCCGCGCGCCATGCCCAGCAACCCCAGGCCGCCCAGCAACAAGGCCAGGCTGGCGGGTTCGGGCACGCTGTTCAGGCTGAAGTCCGCACTGGCCAGGTTGAAGCCGAACCCATTCTGCGCATCGGCGACGCTCACCAGCGTGAGATCCAGCGAACCGAACAAGCCCACCTGGGTCAGGAAGTCGGCGTTGATGATTTGGTCGGCGGTGTAGCTGGCGTCGAACAGGGTGAGCCCATCCACTATCAGCGTGACGAAGAGCTCGGAGCCGGCACTGCCGTCGCCCAGGAGGTCGATGACGTCGTCGAAAATCACCGACAGAGACAGCTTCTCGCCTGACGTGGTGAAGCCGCCGAGGAAGGTGCTCACCGCCCTGGCGCTGCTGCCCGCCACGCTACTGACCGCTTCCGTGGTGGCCGAAAGGAGCTGGTTGTCGGCGATGCCAGTGGCCGTCGCCGAGTCGTCAGGAGTCGCGAGAGAAGCCGAACTGAAGAGCGGCAGGGAGGAAGGGGGCGCGGTACCCGCGTAGGGCCCATCGTCCACCGCCCCCACGCTGGCCAGGGCGAAGGTGGTGTAATCGGCGCTGGTGAAAACGATGGGCGCGGCCTGGGCGGTGGTGATCCCCAGGGCCAGGGTCAGGGTAATCAGGATGGTTCTCATGGTTTCTCCTCGGTAGCGATGGGTGTTTCATTGTTGGGCTGGGTGCGGGGGCCGATCCCCGCAATGGGGAAGGTCGGCATACTCGCCGACCTTCCCGCCCGGAACTCACGGATCCTTGCGATTCGTGGGGCCGGCATTGGGCGTGCCGGAATAGGGGAAGACCTGGTTGTAGACCTGGTCGTTGGCCGGGACGTTGTCGCCGACCACGGTGACGGGGCTGTAGCTGGGGCCACTGGCGACGGCGGTCAACGCGATATCCACCACGTCATCGCCGAGGCGACGCCCGTTGGGCCAGCCGCTGGATTTGACCCGTCCGCTGCTGTCGCTGGTCGTGTCCCCCCCCGCAAAGCCGAAACGGCTGAAGCCCGGCTGTCCGGCCAGGCATAGACATCGGTGAGGTTGGCCTGGGGATCCTGCTTGATCAGCGGGGCATCGCTATGGCTGGCGGCCCAGCCTCGCGTGCCGGGCAGTGCAAGCAGCGCGGCGGACAGGGCCAGTAGCCCCAAGGTTTTGGCTTTGCTGTTCATGGTTGTCTCCTCTCTTTCCAATGGACGATTGGCTGCCATGCATGTGCAACACCGGAGGCAGCGACCGGGCTAACTCAATCTGGCTGGCAAGCAAAAACGAAACCATTAGCCAAATCTTCAGTGGTTTCCTCATCGCTCGTCAGGGCGGGGATGTGGCCATACAGCGAACCACACCCGCTATACGCGGTCCGGCCGAGATTGGATGTGGGAGGGGCATCCCGCCCGCCAAGCCCGCTCCTGCTCAGGGCTGCGAAGGTGTTGCCCAGGGTTTCCAGTGCCGCAGCGGGCGCGCTCAGGGCCAGCGCCAGGTGCAGGATCGGCCCCTGCGTTCTCATGCCAGCGCGGCGAAAGCGGCCGCCGGGTCCCAGTAGCCGGTGAGCTTGGCGATGCGGCCTTGGGCGTCGAATTCGAACAGGTCGATGCCGCTGCATACCGTGGACTTGTCGTTCCCGGCTGCCAGTTCCGCCCGCCAGCTCACGGCGGCGCGGTCGCCACAGAGATGGACGGACAGGGGATGGAAGTCCATGCGGGTAAGCGCCCCCGCGACGCCGTCCCAGAATGCCCCCAGTTCCGCGTGGCCCCGTTTGGCCGGGGTGCCGGCGGGGTCTTCGGCGGCGCCATCCGGGGCGAAAGTGGCCAGCCAGGCGGCCCGGTCGGCGCGGCGCAAAGCGGCGAAATAGGTGTCGATGGTGGTGCGCGGGTCAAGGCCAAGATCAGGGTTCATGTTCGGCTCCTCTCGTGATCGTTGGACTCAGGCGGCCGCCCGCGCCATGACCTTGCGGATTGCCGACAGGGCCAGCACGTCGTTGACGCCGTCTTCCACCAGGGAAGCGCGGGCGTCGCGGAACAGTTTCTCGACGTAGGCGGCCTTGCTCAGGCCGTGGCCGCCCATCACGCCCCGCCGCGTCGGCCACTTCATAGGCGGCCTGGGTGCAGTAGATCTTGGCGGCGGTGGCGTATTCGCTGGCGATCTCGGCGCCGGACTGGTTGTAGATCATCGCGGCGCGCGACAGGGCGCGGCTGGTCTCGACCCGCGCGAACATGTCGTACAAGTGTTTCTGCACCAATTGATGTTCGCAGATCGGTTTGCCGCCCTGGATCCGTCCGCGCGTGTAAGCCAGCGCTTCCTCGAAAGCGGCGCGCGCCACGCCAGTGAAAATAGCGCCCATCGCGGCGGCGGTGAAGGACAGGGTGTAGTCCAGTTCGGCGACGTAACCGGCCGGGTCGGAGAGCAACACATAACGCGCCGGGATGCGCACTTCATGAAAGTGGCATTCGCCCTGGTTGAGCGCGCTGGCCCATCTTGTCGAGCGGCGCGCCCTTGGACACGCCAGGCAAATCCAGGGGCACCAGGGCGACACCGCCGCCCGCCATGCCCTGGCCGGCATCCAGCGTCAGGTAGAGCAGCGCATGGGTGGCCAGGGTGCCGTTGCTCACCCACTTCGATTTGCTGCCGTTGATGACGTAGTCGTCGCCCGCGCGCCGCAGCGTCACCTCGCCGTGGATGGCCGGGTCCGTGAATTGCGGGCCCTGGGTAAGGAAGTGGTCGGAGCCGTGATTCGGCTCGGTAATCGACCAGCAGCCGATCCAGCGCGCCGCGCGGTCGGCCACGAAGGGGCGCACGAATTCCTCGATCAGGGCGGCATTCCCGCTTTTCGCCGCCCAGGCGAAGGGCATGCCGGCCACCGCCAGGTTGGCGGCGAAATCGGCGCTGCCCCAACCCAGTTCCTCCAGGGCGATGTGCAGGGAAAGGCCGGACAAGCCCAGGCCACCCTGTTCGACCGGAATCAACGCGGTGTGGAAACCGCCCGCATAGGCCGCGCGTTGCGCCGGCCACAGCGGCGAGTCGGCGGCGATGACGCGGGCCGGGTCCGCCAGCTTGTCGAGCGCGATGGCGGCCGGCCGCAGCACATCGCGGGCGAAGGCATGCACCTGAGCCTTCAGCGCCTTTTGTTCCGGGGTGATGTGGATATCCAGTTCCAGATAATCGAAGTCGGCCATGGTCTGCTCCTGCGATTTGTTTCAGGGGGGCGGAGAAGCTGCCTGCAACTGATACGCGCCGCCGCCGCGATTGGATGTGCCGCATCCAAGGCCGCCGACGCAGCGTATTGGTGATGTCCCCCTTGAGAAGGTTCGTCATGCATCCGCCCCAACCAGCCCCCCGTGTCATTCTGATACTGTTGCCGGCCATGAACCGGGAAGCCGCCATGCACGAAGAAACCACACCAGCGGAGCACGATGCCGCCCGCGATGCGCTGCTCGCGGCCTTGATCGCGCGCATGGCAGCGGGCCATGAGGTGGAACGAGAGGCGGCGCTGGGCGAGTTCTACGACGCCACCCTGGGTAAGGTCTACGGTCTGGCGCTGCGCATCAGCGGCCGCGCGGATGCCGCCGAGGACGTCGCCGCCGAGGTCTATCACCAGGCCTGGCGCCAGGCCGGGCGCTACGACGCGACGCGCGGCCGGCCGCTGACCTGGCTGCTCACCATGACCCACTCGCGCGCCCTCGACAGCCTGCGCCGGCGCGACCCAGCCCAGTCGCACCCGGAGCCGGAAACCCTGGCCGAGCCGCAAGCCGATCCGCGCGCCGACCCGCTCGATCTCCTGCTCGGCGTGGAGCGCGACAGCGCAGTGCATGCCGCGCTGCAACGGGCGCCAGCGATTCAGCGGCAGTTGCTGGCCCTGGCCTTTTATCGCGATCTCTCGCATCAGGAGATTGCCGACCACACGGGAATGCCTCTGGGCACCGTGAAAACCCACATCCGCAAGGGCCTGTTGGCTCTGCAAGTCGCACTTACCGGCGGCAAGGAGTCGCTATGAAAACCAAACTGCTCGACGAATCTCTGTGCAACGCCCTGCTGCAAGCCCAGGCGCCGCTCCTGCCGCCGCCGGAGCGCGCCCGCGCCCTGCGCGACCGGGTGCTCGGCCGCCTGCACGCCAGCCGCCCCGGCAATCCGCTGCAACATCTCACCGTGCACGAAGGCGAGGGCATCTGGGTGCCCCTGATGCCGGGTATCGACATGAAACTGTTGCGCGAGGATGCCAGCACCCGCAGCTACCTGCTGCGCATGGCGCCCGGTACCCGGGTCTCGCCCCACGCCCACAGCCTCGATGAGGAATGCATGGTGCTGGAAGGCGATGTCTGGCTGGGCGAAGTGCATGCCCATGCCGGCGATTACCACCTGGCCCACAGCGGCGTGCCGCATGGCGTGGTGAGTAGCGATGGCGGCTGCCTGTTGTTCCTGCGCGGGCAGAAGCAATACCCGGACATGCGGGCGGGGTGAACGGGTTGCGCGTTCTCCTTCTCGCCTGGCTGTTCCTGTCCGCGCCCGTGGCCTGCTCCGCCGAACCCTACGCCGCCCCGTTCTGGTTGCCCGGCGGCGATCTGCAAACCATCTGGGGAACGGTGATCGGCGGCCCCAAGGTGGATTACCGGCGCGAGCGCTGGGAATTGCCGGATGGCGATTTCCTCGATCTGGACTGGGTCGACGGCCCCGCCGAGGCGCCGCTGGTGGTGCTGTTCCACGGGCTGGAAAGCGATTCGCACAGCGCCTACGCATTGCACCTGATGGCGGCGGTGAAACAGCGCGGCTGGCGCGGCGTGGTGCCGCACTTTCGCGGCTGTTCCGGCGAACCGAACCGCCTGCCGCGCGCCTATCACTCCGGCGATTCGGCGGAAATCGAAGCGATCCTGCGCCATGTCGGCGCCGGAAACGGCCACGCGCCGCTTTACGCCGCCGGCGTCTCCCTGGGCGGCAATGCGCTGCTGAAGTGGCTGGGGGAACGCGGCGACAAGGCGCGCGAACTGGTGCAATCCGCCGCCGCCGTCTCCGCCCCACTCGACCTGCCGGCGGCGGGCGCGGCGCTGGATCAGGGCTTCAGCCGCGTCTACACGGCGCGATTTCTCAAAACGCTGAAAGCCAAGGCGCTGGCGAAACTGGAACGCTTCCCCGGCCTGTACGACCGCCAGGCGGTGGCGGCAATCGACAGCATCAAGGCCTTCGACACCCTGGTCACCGCCCCCCTGCACGGCTACCGCGACGCCGACGACTACTGGGCACGCGCCGCCAGCAAACCCGGCCTCAAGGCTATCGCCGTGCCCACCCTCATCATCAACGCCCGCAACGACCCCTTCATGCCCGCCGAAGTGCTACCCGGCGCGAACGAAGTCTCGCCCCAGGTCACCCTGGATTTCCCGGAAACCGGCGGCCACGCCGGCTTCGTCACCGGGCCGTTCCCCGGCGCATCCGGCTGGTTGCCAGGGCGCTTGTTGAATTACTTCGCGGCGCGTGGCGGCGTGGCGCATCCCCAGCTTTCCCGGATTATGGAAACGCCTGCGACAACGCGTTGATAAAACGACGGCCGGTTGCGCTGGCACGCACGTTGTGTAGGAGGGCCGCTCGCGGGCCGAACTACCACGCCCGCAAGCGTTATTCGACTCCTACGGCGGATTTCTTTTCGGGAGTAACCAACCGGTCATGCCCGTTGGCCTGGCTTCGACGGCGGCAATGGACAGACAGCACGCGTAGCACGCGTAGCACGCGTAGGGCGGATGAGCCGGCGTCTTCTTGCCGGCGTTATCCGCCGAATACCAAACATTCGGCGGAAGGCGCGATAAAGCCGCTTTTCCGCCCTACGCGTACTGGATTTCCCGGGAAAACAGGGGAAAACATGGGACAGACCACGGTTTCCACGCTGCCGTGCTCGGTAAACCGTGGTCTGTCCCCTGTTTTCCTCACTGTTTTCCTCACTGACGGCAGGGATGCCGGCGCTACGGGGTAGGCCTATCCGTGCCAAGTCCCATTCAGCAACAGGGTTGAAATACGCCGTCACCTGGGTGACATTCACCGGCGTTTTCCCACTTCCCGAGTACGTCCCTTGAACGCCCATGCCCTCGCTCCCGAAGCGCATTTCATTCAGAAAGAACCCTATTACGAAGCCGTCGGCCACGAGATCGCCATCTTCCTGGCGGCTTATGCCAACCGCCTGCCGATTCTGTTGAAAGGCCCGACCGGGTGCGGCAAGACCCGTTTCATGGAGTACATGGCCTGGCGTTTGCAGCGGCCGATGATTACGGTTTCCTGCCATGACGACCTGACCGCTTCCGATCTGGTGGGGCGCTATCTGGTGAAGGGCGGCGAGACGGTCTGGATGGATGGGCCGTTGACTCGCGCGGTGCGGGTGGGCGGCATCTGCTACCTGGACGAGATCGTGGAAGCGCGCAAGGACACGATGGTGGTGATACACCCCCTGGCCGATGACCGCCGCACCCTGCCGATGGAGAAGTTGGGCCAGTTGCTGGAGGCTTCGGACGATTTCTGTCTGGCCATCTCCTACAACCCCGGTTATCAGAGCGTGTTGAAAGACCTCAAGCAATCCACCCGGCAACGCTTCGTCGCGCTGGAGTTCGATTACCCGGCGCCGGACCTGGAAGCGCGCATCGTCGCCAACGAGTCCGGCGTCGATGCTGCTTTGGCCGCCCGCCTGGTGCGCTTCGCCCAGACCACCCGCAACCTCAAGGGCGCCGGCCTGGAAGAAGGCGCTTCCACCCGCCTGCTGGTGCATGCCGGCAAACTGATTTCCAGCGGTATCGACCCGGTGCTGGCCTGCCGGAGCGCCGTCGCCCAGGCGATTACCGATGACGGCGACATGCTGGCGGCGATCCAGGAACTATCTTCTTCGTTGTTCTGATCTGGTATATGACCCTATACTTGGTCAAGTACATGATCTCGAATGGAGGACCTCATGCAAACCATCAACATTCACGAAGCCAAGGCCAAGTTGTCTGAATATCTGAGCGCCGTCGAAGCGGGCGAGACGGTCATCATCTGCCGCCGCAACGTGCCGGTGGCGGAAATCGTGCCGATTCGCCAGGCGCGCAAGGAGCCGCGCCCGGTCGGCCTGGCCTGCGATGCGGGCTATGAGATTCCGGCGAGCTTCTTCGATCCGCTGCCTGACGATCTGCTTGCCGCCTTCAACGGTGAATTGCCCGATCCGCTGCTGGGCAACATGAATCAACCCGTGCCGTCGCTCATCGCTGCCGAACCGCCCACGCGTTACAAGAAGTGAAAATTCTGCTCGATACCTGCGCGTTTCTCTGGTTGATCCGCAACCGCCCAGAGGCCAGCCCTATCGCGAGAGCCCTGTTCAGCGATGCCGGCAACACGATCTACCTCTCATCGGTATCGGCCTGGGAAATCGCGGTAAAGCACCGTCTAGGCAAGCTGCCCCTGGGCGATGTGCCGGTGCGTTATGTTCCCAGTGAGCGCGACAAGCATGGTGTCGAAGCGCTGCCCCTGCTTGAGGCGGATACGCTGGTGCTGGACAAACTGCCCATGCTGCACAACGACCCCTTCGACCGCATGTTGATCTGCCAGGCCATCTCCCAGCAGATGACGCTCCTGACGCCCGACCCCCTGATTACCCAGTATCCGGTGCTGACGCGGTGGTGATGAACACCGAAGCCATCACCCGGTCACGTAGGTTGGGCAAAGCGAAGCGTGCCCAACAACCCGCCGCGATGTTGGGCACGCTTCGCTTTGCCCAACCTACGACGGGAAGGCCGGGGTGAACGCCGCAGCCCTCACCCTCCTGTTGGAAGACCTGCTGGAAGCGGATTTCTCGTTTCGCAAGGTGGGGCCGGCGGCTGTCTTGTTGGCTGCGCTTTCCGAATCCGACCAGCGTTTTCTGCTTGATTGGGTGAAGCGCATCGCCAGTACCAATCTGGAAGTCGCCTGGCAGTTCACCCGGCGCGCCCCTTCCCTGATTGGCCGCATGGATCGGCGCTTGATGGAGGCCTGGGCGGTGGGCGCTTGCGATACCTACGACCGCGAGGGCTTGCGCCAGGCGCTGCAAGTGCTGGAGGAGGCCGACCACTACGCCGAACGGCAACTGGAAATGACTGCCGGGGTGCTGTTCGACGAGGTGGCCGGGGTGCTCGGCAACTTCGTGCGCGGCCTGTCCGGGCGGCGCCTGCGGGTGGAGCTGGGCGAGAGCTTGTATACCGATAGCGAGAAGATTCTGCTGCCCGGCGTGATTGCCCGCTTTCCCGTGGTGGCGGACAACTTCAAGCTGGCCAAGGCGGCGGTGGCCCTGCTCTGGGGGCAGACCCGCTTCGGCACCTTCCGCGCCGACCTTGCCGTCGCCTGCGAAGATTTTCCCGATCCGCAACGCGCGCTGAAACAACTGCACGGATTGGAAACCCTGCGCCTGTCGGCCTGCATCGCGCGCGAGTTGCCGGGGCTTTATCGCGATATGGAACGGCTGAAAAGCCAGTTGGGCGAGGCGCTGCCGGCCGGCTGGGAAGCGATCGCGCAACGTCTGGCGCAGCCCGAAGCCGGCCTGGAAGACAGCCTCATCCTCCTGGGCGATGCGCTGCATCTGCCCGATTTCACCCCCTGGTGCTTCCAGGGCGAGCTGAGGCCCGCAGCCGTGGCCGCCGCCTTCGCCGCGCGCCGGGAAAAGGAGAAGGCCCGCCTGCGCGTGAAACTGGCCGACCTGTTGGAAGAGCACGCCAAGCGTAGCCCGGATGCAGCGCAGCGAAATCCGGGGAATGAATCGCCTGAATTCGCCGCCGAAATCAACGACGAAGACGGCCGCCTGGACCTGGAAATCACCCTCGACGGCGCGCCCATCGCCCCGCCCGACGATGTGAAGGCGCTGCTGTCCTCGATCTACCTGGATTTCGGCGAAATCCCCCCGGAATATCTGGTGCCGGCCGGCGCGGGTGAATACGACCCCAGCCTGCTCTACGAGCAGAGCGCCGACCCGGATTCGGTCTGGCAGGGCACTTATCACGAGGAAGGCGCGCTGTTCTATCCCGAGTGGGACATGGGCCGCGAGCACTACCGCAAGAATTGGTGCGTGGTGCGGGAGAAGGATGTCCCCCCGGCGTATGACGGTTTTTACCGGGAGACCCTGGCAAAACATGCCGGTCTGGTGAAACAACTGCGCAAGAGCTTCGAAGCCATGCGCGATGAAAACCGCACGCTGAAACGCCAGACCGACGGCGACGAGGTGGACATCGACGCCCTGGTCGAAGCCCTGGCCGATGCCCGCGACGGTCGTGAGATGAGCGACCGCCTGTTCGTGCGCCAGCATCGCGCGGAACGCAACATCGCGGTCGCCTTCATGGTCGACATGAGCGGTTCCACCCGGGGCTGGATCAACGAGGCCGAGCGCGAAGCCCTGGTGTTGTTGTGCGAAGCGCTGGAACGCCTGGGCGACCGCTATGCCATCTACGGCTTTTCCGGCACGACCCGGAAACGCTGCGAGTTGTTTCGCATCAAGACCTTCGCCGAACCCTATGGCGACGAAGTGAAAGCGCGTATTTCCGGCATCCGCGCCCAGGAATACACGCGCATGGGCTTCGCCATTCGCCATCTGAGCAAACTGCTGAACGAAGTCGATGCCGCGACCAAGGTGCTGATTACCCTCTCCGATGGCCGTCCGGATGACTACTTCGACGGCTATCGCGGCCAGTACGGCATCGAAGACACCCGCATGGCCCTGCTGGAGTCGCGCCGCGCCGGGGTGCACCCGTTCTGCATCACCATCGACCGCGAAGCACGCGATTACCTGCCACACATGTACGGCGCCGCCCGTTACATCATCCTCGACGACGTGCGGCAACTGCCGTTCAAGGTTTCCGATATCTACCGACGGCTGACTAGGTAGGAGCCGTAGGCCGCGTAGGATGGGTTGAGCGATAGCGAAACCCATCATGAAGTGGTGCGGAAGGATCAATGGGTTTCGCTATCGCTCAACCCATCCTACGACACTACCTGCCGCACATGTACGGCGCCGCTCGCTACATCATCCTCGACGACGTGCGGCAACTGCCGTTCAAGGTTTCCGACATTTACCGGCGCCTGACAAGGTAGGAGACGTAGGATGTGGTGAGCGCAGCGAACCGCATCATCGCGCTACCATGATGCGGTTCCTTCGTCACCACATCCTACTGCCCTACAGTGTTGTAACTATTCGCCACCACGAGTTCAGCTCAACCCCATGACCACGGTCACCCTGCAACAGGTACTCAATCCCAATGTTCACACCGTGCCGGCGGCTACGCCGCTGGCCGAGGTGTGGCGGCGCATGGAAACGTTGCGCATCAGTTGCGTGGTGGTGCTGGACGAGCGGACCCCGGTAGGGATTTTCACCGAGCGTGACAGCGTGGCGCTGGTGGCACGCGGCGGCTGGCAGCCGGGTTGGCAGGAAAACGAGCCGATCAGCAGTTATATGCACGAGCCGGTGATCGCCAGCAACCCGGGCATGGACATCCACCGCGCCTATCAGCTCATGGCCGCGCGCAATGTCCGCCACTTGCTGCTGGTGGATGGCGACGGCGCCTTGCTCGGCCTGGTCAGCGAAGGCGACCTGCTGCACGGCATCGGCATGGAGCACCTGGTGCAGCCGCGCACGGTGGCTTCGGCCATGACCGGCAAAGTGGTCACCCTGAACGAGAACGACAGCCTGCTGGCCGCCGCCCGCGCCATGGCGGAACGGGTATTGAGCTGCCTGGTGGTGGTGCGTGCCGGGCGTCCGGTCGGGATGCTCTCGGAGCGCGACATCGTGCGTTTGTCCCGGCGCGGCGGCGATCCCGAGGGGCTGCGGCTGGGCGCGGTGATGAGCCAACCGCTGATCGCGGTACAGGCTGAAGACCTCCTGGCCGTTGCCATGCATCGCATGGAACAGGCCGGCATCCGTCGCCTGGTGGTGGTGGACGCGGCGGGCGGACTGGTCGGCCTGCTCACCCGCCACGACGTGGTGAAAGCCTTGCAGGAACACTACGTCGAGTTGTTGCAGGCCACCATCGAGCGCCTGGAACAAGACCTCAACCTCACTCGCGACCATCTGCAAACGGTGGAACACCGGCTCATGGAACGCAGCGTGATGAGCCAGGTGAACGACGCCGTCTTCGTGGTCGATCTGGCCAGCGGCCGCGTAGTGGAGGCCAACGAGCAGGCGGGCGATCTGCTCGGCTACAGCCAGGCGGAACTCCTCGAACGCTATTGCTACGGTTTCGCGGAACTCTGTGGCGGCGCGGAAAACTGGCCGGCCTGGGTGGCGGCTTTCGTCCAGCGCGGCATCCAGACCGAGGAAACCCGCTTCCGCCGCAAGACCGGCGAGTGGTTCCCGGTGGAGCTCAGCCTGCGCCATATTCGCAACGACCGCGACGCCACGCACGACTACCTGGTCGCGGTGGTGCGCGACATCAGCCAGCGCAAACACCATGAAGCGCGTATCCGCCTGGATCGCGAACAGCAGAAGGCGCTGCGGGAAATCCTGGAAATCGGCATCGGCGACGGCAGCCTGCGTGAGCGTCTGGAACGCTGTCTGGACCGCTTGCTGGCGGTTTCCTGGCTCACCCTGCTGCCCAAGGGGGGCATCTTCGTCATTGAAGGCGGCGGTCTGCGCCTGCTGGCGCAGCGCAATTTCTCGCCGGAAATCCAGGCCAGTTGCGCCCGGGTGGCGCTGGGCCAGTGTCTCTGTGGGCGTGCCGCCGAGACCGGCGCCACCATTTACGCGGAGTGTGTCGACCACCGCCACGAAATTACCTATTCCGGCATGACCGATCACGGCCACTACAGCCTGCCGCTCGCGGCCGCAGGCGAGGTGCTGGGGGTGCTGGTGCTGTATCTGCCGGTGGGGCATCCGCGCCTCGCGGAAGAACAGGAATTTCTCGAAGCTGTGGGCGACGCCCTGGCCGGCGTGCTGCGGCGCGACCGCGTGGAGCAGGCGGTCGCCGCCAAGGAAGCGGAAATCCACCTGTTGCTGGATTCCACGGCCGAGGCGATCTTCGGCGTGGATATGGATTGCCGCTGCACCTTCGTCAACCGCGCCTGCCTGGAAATGCTGGGCTACGGCGCGCCCGAGGATCTCCTGGGAAAACGCATCCATGAAGTGATCCACTACGCTCATGCCGATGGCCGCCCCTACCCGGAATGCGACTGCCCGGCCATGCCCGGCATGTCCTTGCGGGAAAAGCGCCATGTGGAAAACGAGGTGTTCTGGCGCAAGGACGGCACCCCGCTGCCGGTGGAATACTGGTCGCACCCGGTCGTGCGCGAAGGCAGTCTGGCCGGCGCGGTGGTCACCTTCATCGACATCAGCCAGCGACTGGTCGCCGAGGCGCAACTCGAACACCTGGCGCACCACGATCCGCTCACCACCTTGCCCAACCGCAACCTGTTCCAGTCGCGCCTGGCCCACGCCATCAATGTCTCGCAGCGCCACGGCACAGGCTTGGGGCTGTTGTTCATCGACCTGGACGGCTTCAAGAACATCAACGACAGCCTCGGCCACCCGGCCGGCGACGAATTGTTGCAGGCCATCGCCCGGCGCCTGTCCGACAACCTGCGCACGGTAGACACCCTGGCGCGTCTGGGCGGCGACGAATTCGTCATTCTCCTGGAAGACCTCGATGGCCCCAACGAAGCCGCCGTGGTCGCCCAGAACCTGCTCGCCCTGCTGCGCCAGCCGTTCCACCTGAGTGGCGGCCAGGAGGTGTTCAGCGGCGCCAGCATCGGCATCAGCCTGTTCCCGGACGATGCGGTCGATGCCACTCAGTTGGTGCGCAATGCCGATGCCGCGCTGTACCAGGCCAAGTCACAGGGGCGCGACACCTATCGCTTCTATACCGAAGCGCTCACCCGCGTCGCCAACGAGCGCATGCAACTGGAATCGCGCCTGCGCGGCGCCCTGGAACGCGGTGAATTCGTCGTCTACTACCAGCCCCAGGTCGCCACCCGGGATGGCCGTCTGCTCGGCGCCGAAGCCTTGGTGCGCTGGCAGACGCCGGAGGGTGAACTGGTGCCGCCGGCCCGCTTCATTCCGCTGGCCGAAGAAACCGGCCTGATCCGCCCCCTTGGCGAATGGATCTTGCGTGAGGCATGCGCCTGGTTCCGCGCCGGGTTCGACGCCGGCCTGGCACCGCTGCGATTGTCCGTGAATCTGTCTTCACGCCAGTTCGAACAACGTGATCTGGTCGAACGGTTGCACACCGTGCTGGAGGAAACCGGGTTCCCCGCGCACCTCCTGGAGCTGGAAATCACCGAAAGCGCCATCATGGCCCAGGGCAACCAGGCGCCCGCCGCACTGGCCGCGCTGAAAGGGCTGGGGGTGGGCCTCGCCATCGACGACTTCGGCACCGGCTATTCCTCTCTGGCTTACCTCAAGCGCTTCCCGGTGGACAAACTCAAGATCGACCGCAGTTTCATGCAAGACATCCCGCAGGACATCAACGATGTGGAAATCGCCGCCACCATCATCGCGATGGCGAAAAACCTGAAACTGAAAGTCCTCGCCGAAGGCGTGGAAACCGAGGAGCAACTGGCCTTTCTGCAAATACACGACTGCGACGCCTACCAGGGCTATTTCTACAGTCGCCCGCTGCCGGCCAAGGCGTTTCTGGAACTGTGGCGGCGCCGGCAGGCATGAATCAGCAACTCAGCATTCCCTTCGATATCCGCGTGGGGGGCAATTACAGCAATGGCGCTTATGGACGCGCCTGGGGCGTGCGCCAGGTGCTCGACTTCTCTCTCGATGCTGAAAGCGGCGAGGAAACCGTGCGCTTCAAAGGGATCGCCGGCACCTGCCGGCGCAAGACCGGGCAGTGCACCCTCGACGAATTCCGCAAATGGGCACGCTACGAAGTCGCCCTCAACGAAAACTCCTGGCAACGCATCGGCTATTACGAAGAGGCATTCCCCGAACTTGAACCGTAGCGCGCAGGGCGGAAAAGCCGGCGGGGCAGGCGCCTTCCGCCATCCTCCAGCGGAACCTGGCGGAAGGCGCGATAAGGCCGCTTTTCCGCCCACCCTCGCTGAGGTTTTCAGGATCAATTGGTTACGTTGTGTTTCTCAAGCGCCAAAGAAAAAACCGCCCCGAAGGGCGGTTTTTCCTGGATCAAACGCAGCCGGTTTATTTGGCCTTGCCGATGATCTCGATTTCCACGCGGCGGTTGGGTGCGTGGCAAACCTTCAGATCCGCGCTCGCCAGCGTTTTGTCGCACTGGGTCACCGGCTGAGTGTCGCCCATGCCGCTGGTGATGATGACACCGGGCTTCACACCCTTGGCCACCAGATAGGACCTGACCGACTTGGCGCGCGCTTCCGACAGCGCCTGGTTGGCCTTGGCATTGCCGGTGGGATCGGCATGGCCGACCACCTTGATCTGCTCGATGTCGCCCATGGCTTTGATCTTGGCAACGATCTCATCAAGGCGAGTCTTGCCGTCCTTGGACAGGTTATTGATCCCGGATTTGCCGGACATGAACAGCGCGTCACCGGCCAGGATCACCTTGTTGGTTTCCGGAGCAGGCGTGGCAACAGGCGTGGCCACTACGACAGGCGTCGGTGCGGCGGCAGCTTTTACTTCAACCTTGGGGGCTGCCACCACAGCCTTGGTCGGCTCGGCGGGCTTGACCACATCGACCGGCTTGGCGACCGGGGCTGCCTTGACTTCCGGAACCGGCGCAGCGACCGCTTTTACTTCAACCTTGGGGGCTGCCGACACGGACTTGGTCGGCTCGACCGGCTTGGCCACATCAACCGGCTTGGCGGCTTCCACGACGGGCCTGGCCACGACAACCGGCTTGGCAACCTCGGCGGGTTTTGCTGCTTCGGCAGCGGCGGGTGGCGTGGCAACGGCTACAGGTGCGGCAACGGCAGCCTTGGCGGCCGGTGTCGGGGCCGCAGCCGGTGCGTAGACCGAGGCGGGGTTGAAGGTCGGGGCGACCGCCGGGAAGGTCGGCAGGGTCATGGTGGGCATACCGATATTCGGCAGCGTCGGCAGCGCGGCCAGATTGATACCGGGAACGAAGCCGGACAGATTGCCCAGCATGGCGACCGGATCCCACATAGCGAAGCTGCCGGCACCCTGCACGGAGGGTTGCGGCGCCCAGGTCAGCCAGTTGCTGGTGCCCTGGCCGTAGGAGTTCGGGTTCACCACGGCGCCCATCATGCCGGTGTAGAGCGCGGGGTTGGCCATCGTGCCCGCCAGATTCCAGGCACGCGGGTCCAGGCCGGCCAGGCCCCAGCGGATGTAGGTATTGGGGTTGAGCGTGGACAACAAGGTATTCCACAGTTTCGCGTCGACCGGCAGCATGGCCCAGCGCGTCAGCTTGCCCGGGTCGGAAAGCGGGGTGAGCACGGCCGTGTAGAAGTTGGGGTCACCGGTCGCGGCGGCCCACTTGAGATAGATGTTGGGGTCGGCAAACTGGGCCAGGTTGCGCACGGCATCGGGATGCGCGGCGGTATTCATCATGTTCAGCCAGCCACCCGGGTCCATCATGCCGTTCATCATGGCGACATAGAAACCCGGCTCGGTCACGGCGTTGGCCCAGGGCACGAACATCTTGGGATCTTTGAACGCGGACAGGTTGCGCGAGAAGTCGGTCATGCGCGCCAGCCACACTTCCGGGGTCTGCGGCACGTTGGTCGTGGCGGTAGCCTTGGCGGCGGCCTGGCCGGCGAAGGTCGGAATCTCGGTGGTGCCCATCGCGGCCAGAGCCGGTGTCGCCGCAAGGGCGAGCACAACAGTGATCAACTTCAGTTTCATGGTGTTTCCTTTTCGAAAAAATGCTAGAAAAAACAGTCTATTAGGTATTTGTTGCATTCTAACAACGGCCTCGCTGATGGGTAAACCGTGGGAAGAATGAACCATTAAATAGCTGACACCCTGTTGCGTAATTTTTTCTGAACGTGTGAAGCACGGCATCGCCGTTTCGAGCTGTTACTGTGAAACAGCCAGCATCGAAACCCTGCGTAGGATGCGGTTACCGAAGGGTAGGGGCTTCATCAGAGCGCAGCGAACCGCATCATGCCGCGTGTGCCAGATTGATGCGGTTCGCTGCGCTCTGATAAAGCCCCTAAGCGAAGGACCAAGCCGCCAAAAAACGGCAGCCAAGTCCCTGCTTATACCCTTCGGTAACCACATCCTACGGCAGTTGTTTCATAGGGCGGGGCGGCTCATAAAGAGCCATGACGAGTTACAGGCAAAGGGTGCATAAAAAAAGCCGGCTATAGCCGGCTTTTTTGGGTAGTCGCGTGACCTTACTCGGTAACAACAACCTCTTCAGCACGATCAACCAACTCAATCAGTGCCATAGGTGCGTTGTCACCCTGGCGAAAGCCGAACTTGAGAATACGTACATAACCACCAGGACGGGATTGGAAGCGGGGTCCAAGGTCGTCAAAAAGTTTGACCACCATGTCCCGGTCACGCAGTCGGTCGAAAGCCAGACGGCGATTAGCCAGGCTGGGCTTCTTTCCCAGCGTGATCAGAGGCTCGACCACTTTGCGCAATTCCTTGGCCTTGGGCAGTGTGGTTTTAATCGCCTCATGCTTGAGCAGGGCATTGGAAAGGTTACGCAGCAAGGCGGCGCGGTGGCTGCTGGTACGGTTTAGTTTTCGATGGGCGAGACGGTGGCGCATATTGTTCTACCTAATAGAGATCAGGGTTTCTCGAGGCCAACAGGCGGCCAGTTCTCAAGCTTCATGCCGAGGGTAAGGCCACGGGCTGCCAGTACATCCTTGATCTCGTTCAAGGATTTGCGGCCCAGGTTGGGAGTCTTGAGCAATTCGGTTTCGCTGCGTTGAATCAGGTCGCCGATGTAATAAATATTCTCGGCCTTCAGGCAATTGGCGGAGCGTACCGTAAGTTCGAGTTCGTCCACCGGGCGCAACAGGATCGGGTCAACGGCAGGAGAAGACGGACTCTTGCTGCCAACTTCTGCGATAGTCGCCACACCCTTCAGGTCTGCAAATGAAGCCAATTGCTCGATGAGCAAACGAGCTGAATGGCGTACAGCTTCCGCAGGTTCAATGACCCCATTGGTTTCGATTTCGATGATCAGCTTATCCAGATCTGTACGCTGTTCGACACGAGCACTGTCGACGCTGAAACTGACTTTTCTGACCGGACTGTAAAGCGCATCCACCATAATCACACCAACAGCGCGTGATTCGTCAGGAAGCACACGAGTACTGGCAGGGACATAACCACGCCCGCCTTCGATCTTGATTTCCATCTCCAGACTGCCACCCTTGGTCAGGTGAGCAATCACATGGTCAGGATTCAGTATCTCGACGTCATGGCCAGCCTGGATATCCGCTGCGGTAACCACACCTTCGCCCGACTTGTTTATGGTCAGCAATGCTTCATCACGGCTATTCAACTTGACCGCCAACCCCTTGAGATTGAGCAGAATGTCGACGACGTCTTCCTGCACACCTTCGATTACGGAATATTCGTGGACGACACCCGCGATGCGAACCTCGGTGGGTGCATAGCCACGCATGGATGACAAGAGGATGCGACGCAGGGCATTACCCAACGTGTGGCCATACCCACGCTCAAAAGGCTCAAGCGTAATGCGAGCCTGGCGGGGGGATATGCTGTTGACCTCAACGATGCGCGGTTGCAGCAAATCACCATTGTTAGACATATTTCGCTTCCTTCAGAGAACCAGGCAATTACTTGGAATAAAGTTCAATCACCAAGTGTTCATTGATGGTGGGCGGCAATTCGGAACGTTGCGGCATAGCCTTGTAAGTGCCCTTGAGTGCTTTGGCATCGACTTCTACCCACTCAGGAAAACCACGACTCGCTGCAGCCTCGGCGGCGGCCTTGATACGCAATTGACCTTTTGACTTCAGCGCCACTTCCACCACATCACCCGGCTTTACCTGGTAAGAGGGAATGTTTACGCGCTTGCCATTAACCAGAATTGCATTATGCCGAACCGCTTGGCGTGATTCAGTGCGTGAGGCGCCGAATCCCATACGGTAGGTGACAGTATCAAGACGGGACTCAAGCATCTGCAACAGATTTTCGCCGGTAACACCCTTGCGACGATCTGCGGCGAAATAGGTCAAGCGGAACTGATGTTCGAGAACCCCGTAGATGCGGCGGATTTTTTGTTTCTCACGCAACTGGCCGCCATAATCGGACACACGCATGTTCTTTGCACCATGCTGACCAGGCGCCTGGTTGCGACGCTCAATGGCGCATTTGTCGCTGAAACATTTCTCACCCTTTATGAAGAGCTTCTCGCCTTCACGTCGGCACTGACGGCATTTGGGATCTAGGTTGCGGGCCACTTATGCTCTCCTTTTGCTTAGATACGGCGTTTCTTGGGCGGACGGCAGCCGTTGTGCGGCATGGGCGTCACGTCGGAGATGCTGGTGATCTTGTAACCGAGACCGTTCAGCGCGCGCACGGTGGAATCACGACCAGGGCCGGGGCCTTTGATACGCACTTCCAGGTTTTTCAGTCCATATTCCAGGGCTAATTTCCCGGCATTTTCAGCAGCTACCTGCGCTGCGAAAGGGGTGCTCTTGCGGGAGCCCTTGAAGCCAGCGCCACCGGCAGTCGCCCAGGCAAGTGCATTGCCCTGACGATCAGTGATGGTGATGATGGTGTTATTGAAGGATGCGTGAATGTGCGCGATACCTTCGGCAACATTCTTCTTAACTTTCTTGCGCGCTCGCGCTGCACTAGCCTTGGCCATATCGTTTACCTATTACTTCTTGTTCTGCATCTGCTTGCGGGGGCCCTTGCGGGTACGGGCATTTGTACGGGTCCGCTGACCACGCAGCGGTAAGCCCTTGCGGTGGCGAACACCACGGTAGCAACCCAGGTCCATCAAGCGCTTGATATTCATGGTGACCTCACGGCGCAGGTCACCCTCAACAGTCAGCTTGCCAATGCTGTCGCGAATCTTCTCGATGTCGTTGTCAGTAAGATCCTTGATCTTCTGTGCCGGATTTACTCCAGCCTCCTGACAGATGAGCCGCGCACGTGTACGGCCGACACCGTAAATCGACGTAAGCGCGATCTCGGCATGCTTATGGTTTGGGATATTTACCCCAGCGATACGGGCCATCTACTAACCCCCAACAAACAAAAACGAAAAATTATAGTGAATCAACTTGCTACTTGGCAAGTTGAAATCAGCCTTGGCGCTGCTTGTGACGTGCTTCGCTACAAATAACGCGAACCACGCCCTTACGGCGGACAATCTTGCATTTACGGCAAATCTTCTTTACAGAGGCTTGAACACGCATGTCCGGCTCCTTTATCAAAAAAAACTGCGCACGCGAAACGTTGTGCGCACGCGATAGATCGTGGGCATGAACTCAACCGTGATCTTGTCACCGGAAATATATCTATGCGATGCATACAGATATTTCCGGAAGTATGTCCGTGTACTACGCGCCCTCTCCCATCCGATTCTGGAGCTGGCATTCGTGAGATATATGCAACGTCACCCGAAGCTGTTTGAGTACGCCAGTGCCATCGCAGTTATCGCGAAATGAAATTTCCGCCTTTGAAGTTGGCCTTCTTGAGCAGCGACTCGTATTGATGAGTCATAACATACGCTTGGACCTGAGCCATAAAGTCCATGGTTACTACTACGATAATGAGCAGGGACGTACCACCGAAATAAAATGGAACATTCCAGTTAACGATAAGGAATTCAGGTATCAAACAGACCAGAGTAATGTAGGCAGCGCCCACCAAGGTCAGGCGAGTCATCACCTTGTCGATAAATCTCGCCGTCTGTTCGCCAGGCCTGTAGCCAGGAATAAAAGCGCCACTCTTCTTCAGGTTGTCCGCTGTTTCCCGCGGGTTGAAGACCAGCGCGGTATAAAAGAAACAGAAGAAAACAATCGCTGTGGCGTACAACATCACATATATGGGCTGTCCAGGTGACAGCGCCGCACCAAGATCCTTAAGCCAGGTAAAACCTTCGTGGCTGCCAAACCAACCCGCGATGGTCGCGGGAAACAAGATGATGCTGGAAGCGAATATAGGAGGGATCACACCAGCCATGTTCAACTTCAGAGGCAGGTGTGAACTTTGTCCGCCATAGACCTTATTGCCAACCTGGCGCTTTGCATAGTTGACAAGTATCTTCCGCTGGCCACGTTCGACAAAAACCACCAGTGCCGTCACCAGGAGTGCGCCAACAAACAACACCAGTACCATGGGAATCGAGAAGGCACCGGTGCGTGTCAATTCAAGTGTTCCACCAATGGCCTGCGGCAAGCCAGCCGCAATGCCGGCAAAGATAATGATTGAAATACCATTACCCAGCCCGCGTTCTGTAATCTGTTCGCCCAGCCACATCAGGAACATGGTGCCTGCTACCAGGGTAATCATGGTTGTCAGTCTGAACATCAGACCCGCCTCAAGCACAAGTCCGGGCTGACTTTCAAGTGCAATGGATATGCCTATAGCTTGAAAAGTGGCCAGTAGGACGGTGCCGTAACGGGTGTACTGAGTAATTTTTCGGCGTCCAGCCTCGCCTTCCTTCTTCAATGCTTCCAACTGTGGCGACACCACAGTCATCAATTGCATGATGATGGAAGCAGATATGTAGGGCATTATTCCGAGGGCAAATACCGTGAAGCGAGATAGCGCGCCACCCGAGAACATATTGAACATGCCCAGAATACCGCCCTGCTGGCTGCGGAATAGCTGCTCTAGGGCGGCTGGGTCTATGCCAGGTACGGGAATATGCGCACCGATGCGATAGACAATAAGCGCGCCTAGCAGGAAGAAGAGGCGACTTTTCAGGTCGCCCATCTTGCCGGACATCTGGAGAAGGTTGGCAGCACCGGCCAAGATACGTTTCCTTCTCAGGCCTCGACCAGGCTGCCGCCGGCAGCCTCGATCGCGGCGCGAGCGCCCTTGGTGGCGGCAATGCCAACCAGCTTGACAGCCTTATCGATCTCACCCGACAGCATGACCTTGGCACTACGGGTCATCTGTGACACGAGACCAGCTTGCTTCAGCGCCAGCATATCGACTGTATCAATAGGCAGTGCCGCAATATCGGAGAGGCGAACCTCGGCTTTGAATGCCCTATCCAGGGATATGAAGCCACGCTTGGGAAGTCGGCGAGCCAATGGCATCTGACCGCCTTCAAATCCGACTTTATGAAAACCACCGGCACGCGATTTCTGGCCTTTGTGACCACGGCCGCCAGTCTTGCCAAGGCCGGAACCAATACCGCGACCTGGACGTTTGCTGGAGTGTGTGCTACCCGTAGCGGGTTTGATTGTGTTGAGCTTCATCACGCAACCTCGAATTTCACTAGGTAGTGGACCCGGTTGATCATACCGCGCACGGCCGGGGTATCTTCCAGAACTCTGCTCTGGTTCATCCGTTTGAGCCCGAGACCACGCACGCTGGCACGGTGGGACTGTACAGTGCCGATCGGACTTCCGATCAACGTGACTTTGATCTTTCCTTTTGCGTCGCTCATGACTTACTCCAGGATTTCAGCAACGGTCTTGCCGCGCTTCGCCGCAATTTCGCTGGGCGTCATCATTTGAGACAGACCATTCAGCGTCGCACGGACGACGTTGTAAGGATTGGTGGAGCCCAGGCATTTGGCCAGCACGTTGTGCACGCCCATCACTTCGAACACGGCGCGCATCGCGCCACCGGCGATAATCCCGGTACCTTCGGATGCAGGCTGAATCAAAACACGAGATGCGCCATGGCGGCCGATGACGGCGTGGTGGAAGGTGCCATTCTTGAGCGACACTTTGACCATCTTGCGACGGGCTTCATCCATCGCCTTGGTTACGGCCACAGGTACTTCCCGCGCTTTGCCCTTGCCCATGCCGACGGCGCCATCGCCGTCACCAACCACGGTCAGTGCGGCAAAGCTGAGAATACGGCCGCCCTTCACCACTTTGGTGACACGGTTGACCGAAATCATCTTTTCTTGCAGGCCGTCGCCGCGATCTTCTTGCTGTTGCTGTTGGGGTTTCGCCATGATCTTCTCGCTTAGATTTTTCGCTTAAAACTGCAAACCGTGTTCGCGTGCAGCTTCAGCCAGTGCCTTGACACGACCGTGAAACGCAAATCCGGCACGGTCGAAAGAAACCTTCTCGACACCAATTGCCTTGGCCTTCTCGGCGATGAGCTGGCCAATAGCCTTGGCTGCATCGACATTGCCGCCATTTTTCAACTGAGTGCGCATATCTTTCTCAAGTGAGGAAGCAGATGCCAGCACGTTGCCACCCGTCGCGTCGATGAGTTGCGCGTAGATGTGAGTATTACTGCGATGTACGCAAAGGCGGATCGCACCCAGCTCCGCGATTTTGGCGCGGGTTTTGCGCGCCCTGCGCAGCCGACGGAATTTCTTGTCCATTGCAATCGCTCCAGGTTATTTCTTCTTGGTCTCTTTACGGACCACAACTTCATCCGAGTAGCGCACGCCCTTGCCCTTGTATGGCTCGGGCTTGCGGTACGCACGCACATCAGCAGCAACTTGGCCGACCACCTGCTTATCCATACCTTTGATCAAGACTTCGGTCTGGGTAGGTGTTTCAACCTTGATGCCTTCCGGCATGATGTGCTCGACCGGATGCGAGAAACCCAGGGTCAGATTGAGCTTGTTACCTTGCGCTTGCGCACGGTAGCCAACGCCGACCAGCGTCAGCTTGCGCTCAAAGCCTTTGGTTACACCAAGGATCATATTGGCCAGCAATGCCCGAGTGGTACCAGACATGGCATGCGCTTCACGCGAATCATTGGCGGTAGCAATCTGCAGACGACCATCGGCGTGAGTAACGCTGACATGGGAGACCAGAGCTTGCGTCAAGACACCGAGAGGGCCCTTGATGGAGATCGCGTCGCTGGTGAGATTGACTTCAACACCAGACGGCACAGAAACAGGATTTTTAGCAACGCGCGACATTTTTTACCTCACGCCACAACGCAGAGAACTTCACCGCCGACACCCAGGGAACGCGCCTTTCGGTCGGTCATGACACCCTGCGATGTGGAAACAATGGCGACGCCGAGGCCGTTCATCACGCGGGGCAGATTGTCATGGCCCTTGTAAATGCGCAGACCAGGGCGGCTGATGCGTTCGATTTTTTCAATAACTGGACGGCCCGCGTAGTAACGCAGCGCCACTTCCATTTCCGGCAGTCCACCGTTCTCATTAACCTTGTAATCATCGATATAGCCTTCGTCCTTTAGGACTTGGGCAATCGCATTCTTCAGTTTTGAGGACGGCATTTTTACCGTAACTTTCTCGACCATCTGACCATTACGAATACGGGTCAACATGTCGGCGATGGGATCACTCATGCTCATATATGCACCCCTTACCAGCTAGCCTTGACCACGCCGGGAATTTCACCCTTCATGGCGAACTCGCGGATCTTGTGACGGCACAGGCCGAACTTACGGAACACGCCACGCGGGCGGCCAGTCAATTGGCAACGGTTGCGCAGACGACTCTCACTGGCGTTGCGTGGCAACGACTGGAGTTTCAGACGAGCATCCATACGATCGCCGTCGTCCAGTTTGACATCATTGATGATTGCCTTGAGCGCCAAACGCTTTGCAGCAAACTTCTTCACCGTGGCACGACGCTTTGCTTCACGGTTGATCAGTGCGAGCTTAGCCATCGCAACCTCAATTCTTGAAAGGAAACTTGAACGCCGAGAGAAGAGCCTTGGCTTCTTCATCGGTCTTGGCAGTCGTGGTGATGGTGATATTCATCCCACGCAGCGTATCAATCTTTTCATACTCAATTTCCGGAAAGATGATCTGCTCCTTGACGCCCATGTTGTAGTTGCCACGGCCATCAAAACCCTTGCCACCAATCCCCCGAAAATCGCGTATACGCGGTATCGCAACGCTGATCAGACGGTCCAGAAATTCATACATGCGCTCGCGACGGAGGGTGACCATGCATCCAACCGGGTAGTGATCGCGAATCTTGAAACCGGCAATCGATTTACGGGACAGCGTCACCACAGGTTTCTGACCGGCAATCTTGGTCATATCACCCACAGCGTGATCCATGACCTTCTTGTCACCGACCGCTTCACCGACCCC
The DNA here is from genome assembly GCA_030690985.1 of Pseudomonadota bacterium. Taxonomy (GTDB): domain Bacteria; phylum Pseudomonadota; class Gammaproteobacteria; order Burkholderiales; family Thiobacillaceae; genus PFJX01. The sequence continues at coordinate 6,266 of JAUYFG010000070.1, read as the reverse complement.
CATATTCAGGGTGACCTTTGTAACACAAGGCACTTCCATTACCGACTTGTAGCCAAAGCGATCCATAAGCTGCTTGACGACAGTGTCTTTGTAGTAATCGTGCATACGAGCCATGACCACTCCTTACGTGTTCAGTACTTCGCCATTGGATTTGAAGAAACGCACTTTGCGCCCATCTTCCAATGTTTTGATACCCACACGATCACCCTTGCCGGCGGCAGCATTGAACACCGCGACGTTGGATTGATGAATAGGCATGTCTTTGTCCTGGAAGCCGCCAGTGGTTCCACGCATTGGGTTCGGCTTGACAGCCTTACGCACGCGGTTCACACCTTCAACCACCAACTTTTCCTCAAGCATGCGCAGAACAGTTCCGCGCTTGCCCTTGTCTTTTCCCGCCAGGACGATGACCTCATCGCCTTTACGAATCTTTCGCATGACCAGGCTCCTTACAGCACTTCCGGCGCCAACGAAACGATCTTCATGAATCGTTCCGTGCGCAGTTCACGGGTAACAGGCCCGAAAATGCGGGTGCCGATAGGCTCAAGTTTGTTATTGAGCAGGACAGCCGCGTTCTTGTCGAATTTGATGAGCGAACCATCAGGACGACGCACGCCCTTGGCGGTACGCACCACCACGGCACTGTAAACGTCACCCTTCTTGACGCGACCACGCGGCGCAGCATCTTTGATGCTGACCTTGATGATATCGCCTACACCGGCATAACGCCGCTTCGAGCCACCCAACACCTTGATGCACATAACGGTGCGCGCACCGGTGTTGTCAGCCACGTCCAACGTGGATTGCATCTGGATCATGTTTTCTCTCCAACTTGCCAACCACTTAAGGCCAGCAGTTTTGGATCCCGTTCGGGTTGCGCGCTTTCACGCGAATTTGTTGCATAGCCATAAGGCTATGCGGTCAATTCCAGAGCACCGCTGCGGTGAACTGGAAAGCCGGCCATTGTATTGGCAGGCGGCTTCCTATGCAAGCACTATTTACACCAAGCGTGCTTTTTCAATCAAACGAGCTACACGCCAGGCTTTAGTCTTGGAGATCGGCCGACATTCCTCGATCACCACGACATCGCCCGTGCCGAACTCGTTGTTTTCGTCGTGGGCGTGATACTTCTTGGACAGGCGAATGATTTTCCCATACAGGGGGTGCTTGACTTTACGCTCCACCAGTACGGTAACGGTCTTGTTCATCTTGTCGCTGACAATGGTGCCGGTGAGGGCGCGCGCGACATTTACAGTTTGTTGTTCGCTCATGATCCTGCTCGTCAGTTGCCGGCCGTAAGCTTCTGTTCCTGCATGACAGTGCGCACGCGGGCGATGTCACGGCGAACCTTACGAAGCTCGTGGGTCTTGGTTGTCTGCTGGGTGGAAAGCTGCATACGCAGGCTGAACTGGGCACGAAGCAATTCCTTCACTTCCTGCTTGAGTTCTTCCGTGGATTTGGCCTTGAGTTCATTCGCTTTCATGTCAGATCCCAAAATGGCGAGTCACAAAAGTGGTGGCGATGGGCAGTTTGGCTGCGGCCAGGCGGAACGCCTCACGTGCAGTAACTTCGTCCACACCTTCCATTTCGTAGAGCACTTTACCCGGCTGAATTTCAGCGACGTAAAACTCCGGATTGCCCTTGCCGTTACCCATACGGACTTCAGCGGGCTTCTGGGAAATCGGCTTGTCCGGGAAAATTCGGATCCAGATGCGACCACCACGCTTGATGTGCCGGGTCATGGCACGACGTGCGGCCTCGATCTGGCGTGCGGTAAGGCGACCACGTGCAATGGCTTTGAGGCCAAATTCGCCGAAACTCACTTTCGCTCCGCGTGTAGCCAGGCCGGTATTTCGGCCTTTCTGTTCCTTGCGGTACTTTCTTCTGGCTGGCTGAAGCATGTGTTACTCCTTTCCTGCCCGCGCGGCCGGACGACGCGGCCGACGCTCAGGCTCGGGTGCGGCCACGGGCTTTTCGCCGCGCGCCAGTGCATCACCCTTATAAACCCAGACTTTGATACCAATGATCCCGTAGGTGGTCTTGGCTTCAGAGAACCCGTAGTCGATATCAGCACGCAAGGTATGCAAAGGAACTCGTCCTTCGCGGTACCACTCGGTACGTGCGATCTCGATACCGTTCAAACGTCCGGCAGACATGATCTTGATACCCTGGGCACCGAAACGCATCGCGTTCTGCATTGCGCGCTTCATGGCGCGGCGGAACATGATCCGTTTCTCAAGCTGATTTGCGATTGAATCGGAAATCAGCTGCGCATCAGTCTCAGGCTTGCGTACTTCCTCGATGTTCAACGTAACCGGTACGGACATCATGGCATTGAGCTGACGGCGCAAGGCTTCGATGTCTTCACCCTTCTTGCCGATCACCACGCCGGGGCGTGAGGAAAACAGGGTAATACGAGCATTTTTTGCCGGGCGCTCGATAACGATGCGACTCAGTGAGGCATGGGCGAGCTTCTTCTTGAGAAAGTCGCGCACCTTGATGTCCTCAAGCAGGGTGGCCGCATAATTTTTGCTATTCGCATACCACTTGGAAGTCCAACCTTTGTTGACACTCAGGCGGAATCCTATCGGATGAATCTTCTGTCCCATTTGCCTTCCTTCAGTCGCCAACCGTCACAGTGATGTGACAAGTCGGTTTGATGATGCGGTTTCCGCGACCTTTAGCCCGGGCAGTGAAACGCTTCAGGCTGGAGCCCTGATCGACGTAGATGGTTCTGACTTTCAGTTCGTCGATATCCGCGCCTTCGTTGTGCTCGGCATTGGCAATAGCCGATTCGAGCACTTTCTTGATGGTGAAGGCGGCCTTCTGCGGAGAGAAGGTGAGGATATTCAGCGCCAGATCGACGCGCTTGCCGCGCACCATGTCAGCGACCAAACGGGCCTTCTGTGAGGAAAGCCGCGTGCCACGCAGAATTGCTGATACTTGCATCGCTGCTCTCCTTACTTCTTCTTGGCCTTTTTGTCGGCTGCGTGACCTTTGAACGTACGGGTCAGTGCGAATTCGCCGAGCTTGTGGCCCACCATGTTTTCCGTAACGTACACGGGGATATGTTTATTACCGTTATGCACAGCAACCGTCAGACCGATGAAATCGGGCAACACTGTGGAACGACGCGACCAGGTCTTGATCGGCTTCTTGTCACCCACCGCCAGCGCGGTCAGCACCTTTTTCATCAGGTGGCCGTCAACGAAGGGGCCTTTTTTTACAGAACGAGCCATTCAACTCACCTCTTACGCTTTATGACGGCGACGCACGATCATGCTATCGGTACGCTTATTGTTACGGGTTCGGTAGCCCTTGGTAGGCTGACCCCAAGGAGAAACAGGCACACGGCCTTCACCGGTACGGCCTTCACCACCACCGTGCGGGTGATCAACCGGGTTCATCACAGTTCCACGAACGGTCGGGCGAACACCACGCCAACGCATGGCACCGGCCTTACCGATAGAACGCAGATTGTGTTCTTCGTTGCCGACTTCACCCAGCGTGGCGCGGCAATCGACATGGACGCGGCGAATTTCACCTGAGCGCAAACGAAGCTGAGCATAGGTGCCTTCTCGCGCCAGAAGCTGAACGCTTGCACCTGCGGAGCGAGCAATCTGCGCGCCCTTGCCAGGCATCATTTCGATGCAATGTATCGTGGCACCCACCGGAATATTGCGCAGCGGCATGCAATTACCCGGCTTGAACGGTGCCTCAGCACCACTCATCAGCACTGTTCCCACCTCAACACCACGTGGCGCGATGATGTAGCGACGCTCGCCATCGACATAAAGTATCAGTGCGATATGTGCGCTACGGTTGGGATCGTATTCAATACGCTCAACCTTGCCAGGGATGCCATCCTTATTGCGCTTGAAATCGACTAGCCGGTAATGCTGTTTGTGACCACCGCCTTTGTGGCGTGTGGTGATATGGCCGTTATTGTTGCGGCCCGCCTTGCTATTCTGCTTTTCGACCAGCGAAGCTACCGGCTTGCCCTTGTGCAGACCAGGCGTGACCACCTTCACCACAGCGCGGCGGCCGGGGGAGGTCGGTTTGACTTTTACCAGCATGACTTATTCTCCTGCGGCGAAGTTGAGTTCCTGACCAGGCTGCAGGCAGACATAGGCCTTCTTCCAGTCAGAGCGCTTGCCATTGAAACGGCCGAAGCGCTTGCTCTTGCCCTTCACATTGGTCACTTGCACGCCCTTCACCTGAACCTTGAACAACAGTTCAACAGCCGCCTTGATTTCAGGCTTGGTTGCGCTTGTGGCAACGCGGAAAATGACTTGCTCGCGCTTATCAGCAAGCATCGTCGCTTTTTCAGAGATAACCGGCGCCAGGATGACCTGGAGCAGGCGCTCCTCTTTCATCTGCACGGCGCTCATGCGTACATCTCCTCAATGGACTTGACCGCATCGCGCGTCATGAGCACGCGATCAAAACGGATCAGACTGACCGGATCGGCATGCTGCGGCTCAAGCAGCAACACGTTGGGCAGGTTGCGGGAAGAGAGCCAAAGGTTTTCATCAATCTCGTGCGCAATAATCAGCACGCGGTTGGAAATCCCCATTTCCTTGAGCTTGCCGGCAAGAATCCTGGTCTTGGGCGCCTCGATGACCAGGCTGTCCACCACGGTGAGGCGGCCATCTTGCGCGAGACGCGAGAAGATGGTCGCGATGCCGGCACGGAACATCTTGCGGTTGACCTTCTGGCTGAAGTTCTCATCAGGCTTGTTCGGGAAGGCACGACCACCACCACGCCAGATGGGGGAAGAAGTCATACCCGCACGAGCTCGGCCGGTTCCTTTCTGCTTGAACGGCTTTTTCGTGCTGTGACGGACTTCGGCGCGCGTCAACTGAGCGCGATCACCCGTCCGGGCATTGGCCATGTACGCCGTTACCAACTGATGCACGAGTGGTTCGTTGTAATCGCGGGCAAAGACCGCGTCAGAAACACTCACGGCACCAGCATCCTGGCCCTGCGCATTGATCAGCTTCAGATCCATCATGCAACTCCTTTGACGGCAGGGCAGACCACGATATCACCGCCCTTGGGACCAGGAACCGCCCCCTTGATCAGGAGTAGCTGACGCGCAGCATCAACACGAACGACTTCCAGATTCTGCACGGTACGTTGTACCGCCCCGAGATGGCCGGACATCCGCTTGCCAGGGAACACCCGACCGGGATCCTGCGCCATACCCGTGGATCCGGGCACATTATGGGAACGCGAGTTGCCGTGAGAAGCACGCTGAGACTTGAAGTGGTGGCGCTTGATGGTGCCCGCATAACCCTTACCTTGCGTCACCCCAGAGACATCAACCATTTGGCCGGGCTGGAACAACTCGGCATTGAGCGCAGCACCAGGCAGAAACTGCTCAACCAACTCCGCTGCAACACGAAATTCCGCGAGACCGCGAGCGGCTTCCACACCCGCCTTGGCCAAGTGGCCGGCAACAGGCTTGGTGATACGGCTCGGCTTGCGTGTACCGTAGGCGACCTGAACAGCGGTGTAACCGTCCGTTGCGGCCGTCTTGACTTGACTGACGCGGTTGTTCGACACGTCCAACACCGTCACCGGAATGGATACACCATCCTCGGTAAAAATGCGGGTCATGCCGATCTTCCGACCGACAAGGCCTAGACTCATTTTTGTTTCCTTTTCAAGGCGCCGACTACAATTGGCCAGCGGTTACAAATAGAAAGCGCGAGAGTATATACACCCTCGCGCCCTTAAGGCAACCTGAATTACTGCAACTTGATCTCGACATCCACACCTGCGGGCAGATCAAGCTTCATCAGTGCATCGACGGTCTTGTCAGTGGGATCGACGATGTCCATCAAGCGCTTGTGAGTACGGATTTCAAGCTGGTCACGCGAAGTCTTGTTCACGTGCGGGGAGCGCAAGATATCGAAACGCTCGATCGAAGTGGGAAGCGGCACAGGCCCCTTCACGACGGCGCCGGTGCGCTTGGCGGTATCGACGATTTCCATGGCCGATTGGTCAATCAACTTGTAATCGTAGGCCTTGAGGCGAATTCGGATTTTCTGGTTTGACATGTTGGTTGCCTTGATTACTCGATGACTTTCGCGACCACGCCGGCGCCGACGGTCCGGCCACCCTCGCGGATGGCGAAACGCAGACCTTCTTCCATCGCGATCGGGGCGATCAGGGCCGCAACGATCGAGACGTTGTCACCCGGCATCACCATCTCGGTGCCGGCGGGAAGTTCGATCGCGCCGGTCACGTCGGTGGTGCGG
>JAUYFG010000064.1 GCA_030690985.1 Pseudomonadota bacterium | reverse complement strand
GGAGGAACGCAGGAGGCGGTGAGCGCAGCGACCCGCATCACCCGGCCGAGCACGGCATGATGCGGTTCGCTGCGCTCACCACATCCTACGTACTACAGGGTGCGCACGGCGAACCATGCTGAATCAATGGGTTACATGGTATTTCTTGAGAAACGTGGGGAGTTGGCGTGATTGCCGCGACTGAAAAGATCGCCATCGTCGCCGGCGAGGCTTCCGGCGACCTGCTCGGCAGTCTCCTGATCAAGTCCGTGCAGTCAGCCGGCCTGGATGCCGGTTTCTATGGCATCGCCGGCCCGAAAATGCAGTCCGCCGGTGCCCGCTCCTTGTTTCCCATGGAAGCGCTTTCGGTGCGCGGCTATGTGGAAGCTTTGGGCAGTCTGCGCAAGATACTCGGCATCCGCCGCAGTCTGAAAAAGCAACTGTTGGCGCAACCGCCGCACCTGTTCATCGGTGTCGATGCGCCCGACTTCAACCTGGCGCTGGAAAGCCGGCTCAAACGCGCCGGCATCCCCACCCTTCATTTCATCAGCCCGTCGATCTGGGCCTGGCGCCCCAAGCGCATCCGCAAGATCGCGCGCGCCGCATCCCACGTCCTGCTGGTTTTTCCCTTCGAGGAAGCGATCTACCAACAGGCCGGCATTCCCGCCACCTATGTCGGCCATCCGCTCGCGCACGCATTGCCGGAGCCCTCTCGCCATGCCGCGCGCGCGCGACTCGGCCTCGCGCAGGAGGGTGAATACGTCGCGCTGCTGCCGGGCAGCCGGCTCGGCGAATTGCAGGCGCTGGGCCGCTTGTATGTCGAGGCGGCAAAACGCATCGCCCTGGCGCGGCCACAAACCCGTTTTCTGATCCCCCTGGCGACCCGGGAAACCCGCCAGGCCTTCGAACGCATCCTGTATGAAGCGAATGCGCAGGAACTGCCGTTGCGCATCCTGTTCGGCCATGCCCACGACGCCATGCAGGCGGCCGATGCGGCGCTGATTGCTTCCGGCACGGCGACGCTGGAAGCCCTGCTGCTGGACTGCCCGCATGTCATCAGCTATCGCGTGCCCTGGTTGACCTGGCAGATCATGAAGCGCCAGGCGCTGCTGCCCTGGATTGGCCTGCCCAACATTCTGGCCGAGCGCACCGTGGTGCCGGAAATTCTGCAAGACCAGGCGACGCCCGAAGCATTGGGGCTGGCCATTGAAGCGCTGCTCGCTGACGCCGAAGCCCGCGCGGCCCAGATCGAGGAATTCCGCATTCAGCGCGCCCGCCTCAAACGTGACACGCCCCGGCTCATCGCCGAGGCCATCCGGTCGTTCCTGACATGATCCTGGTTTGCGGCGTCGACGAAGCCGGGCGTGGCCCACTCGCCGGGCCGGTCTATGCCGCTGCGGTCATCCTCGACCCCGCGCGCCCCATCGTCGGTCTGAAAGACTCCAAGAAACTCAGCGCCGCGCGCCGCGAAGTGCTCGCCGAAGCCATCAAGGCAAAGGCCTTGGCCTGGGCCATCGCCTCGGCCGATGAAGAAGAAATCGACCGCCTGAATATCCTCCAGGCCACCCTGCTGGCCATGCGCCGCGCCGTGCTGGCGCTGGTTCCGGCGGCGGAAGCGGCCCTGATCGACGGCAACCGTTGCCCGCAATTGCCCATCCCCGCCCGCGCCATCGTCAAGGGCGATGCCCTGGAACCCTGCATTTCGGCCGCCTCGATTCTGGCCAAGACAGAAAGGGATAAAGTTCTCCGCGCACTGGCCGATATCTACCCGGCATACGGGTTCGAACGCCACGCCGGCTACCCCACAGCGGAGCATCTCGCCGCTCTGGAAGCCTTTGGTCCTTGTGCCGTGCATCGCAAATCGTTCGGCCCGGTTAAACGAATTCTGCAAAAAACGTTGATTTGAAAAGGAGAACCTGACCGTGTTCATCATCATTGGCTATGTCCTGGTCATGGGCAGTATCTTTGGCGGCTATGCAATGGCCGGGGGCCACCTCGGTGGTTTGTGGCAACCGCTGGAAGTCGTGATGATCGCCGGTGGCGCGATCGGCGCCTTCGTTGCCGCCAACTCATTGCATGGCCTGAAACATACGCTTTCCGCGCTGGGCGGCAGTTTCAAGGGGTCGGCCGTCTCCAAGGCCTACTTCCTGGAAGTGCTCGGCCTGTTGTTCGAACTGCTCGCCAAGGTGCGCAAGGAAGGTTTGATGTCACTGGAAGGCGACGTCGAGGAGCCCGAGAAAAGCACGATCTTCAGCAAGTACCCCACCATTCTCGCCGACCACCATCTGGTGGAATTCATCACCGATTACCTGCGCATGATGGTGGGTGGCAACCTCAATGCGATGGAAATCGAAACCCTGATGGACAACGAGATCGAAACCCATCACCACGAAGCCATGCACCCTTCGCACGCCGTTGCCAAACTGGCTGACGCCACGCCCGCCTTCGGTATCGTCGCGGCGGTGATGGGGGTGGTGCACACCATGGAATCTTTGCATCTGCCGCCATCCGAACTGGGCATTCTGATCGGCCACGCGCTGGTCGGCACCTTCCTGGGTATTCTGATTTCCTACGGCTTCTTCGCGCCGCTGGTCTCCGTGCTGGAAGCCAAAGCCACCGAAGCCGGCAAGGTCTACCAGGTAGTCAAGGTCGTCCTGCTCGCCTCCTTGAATGGTTTTGCGCCGCAGACTTGCGTGGAATTCGGCCGCAAGGTGCTGTTCTCCACGGAACGTCCGAACTTCCGCGAGATGGAAGAGGACATCAAAGCGCGCAAGGGCAAGTGATGCTGAATTTCGGATTTCGGATTTCGGATTGGTGCACGGAGAGCGGAATGGCTGACGATACCCAACGTCCAATCGTCATCAAGCGGATCAAGAAGATCAGCGGCGGCGGCCACAGCGGTGGCGCCTGGAAGATCGCTTATGCCGACTTCGTGACCGCGATGATGGCGTTCTTCCTGCTCATGTGGCTCTTGGGATCGACTACCAAGGCGCAGATGGAAGGTATCGCCCAGTACTTCAAGACCCCGCTGAAAGTTGCTCTGGCCGGCGGCGAAGGTTCCGGCGACGCCTCCAGCATCATCAAGGGCGGCGGCCAGGATCTCACCCGCCGTGCCGGCCAGGTCAAACAAGGTGAGGTGGAAAGCAAGAAAGCCATCAACCTGGAGGCCAACCGCAGCGAAAAACAGGAATCGGCGCGTCTGGAGAACCTCAAAGCCACCCTGGAAAAAGCTATCGCCAGCAATCCCAAGATGTCGGAATTCAAGAAGCAGTTGAAGATCGACATCATCAGCGAAGGCCTGCGCATCCAGATCATCGACGACAAGAACCGCCCCATGTTCGATTCCGGTGGCGCGGTGATGAAGCCTTATACCCGCGACATCCTGCGTGAAATCGGCCGAACCCTGAACGAGGTACCCAATCGCATCAGCCTCTCCGGGCACACCGATGCCGTGGCTTATTTCGGTGGAGAACGCGGCTACAGCAACTGGGAACTGTCCGCCGACCGCGCCAATGCCTCGCGGCGCGAGCTGGCGGTGGGCGGCCTGGAAGACGGCAAGGTATTGCGCGTGGTCGGCCTCGGCTCAGCCATCCCCTTCGACCAGGAAAACCCGAACGATCCGGTCAACCGGCGTATCTCCATCATCGTCATGAACAGACGCGCGGAGGAAGCCATCACCAAGGAGTCTCGCCAGATCGAGGCGGGGACGGCCCAAGAGGTGGCTGAACAACTGAATGTCAAACACTGACATCCTGTTCACCCCCATGTTGCAACGGCTGCCCCCCGCCCTGCTCGCTCTGGGTGCGCAACTCGTGGCGCTGCTTGCGGTGACGGCAACGGCTGTCGCCCTGCGGGAGAGCGGATCGGGTTTGCCATCGGGTTTGCCACTACCGCTCTGGATCGCCCTGACCGGCCTGGCCGCCGCCTTGTTGAGCCGCTGGCTGGGCCTGCCGACCTGGTGGCAGATCATCAACCTGGTCTTCATTCCCCTGCTCTGGCTCACCCTGCAAAGCGGGATCGACCCACTCTGGTTCCTTGCCGGATTCGCTCTGCTCGCCCTCACCTCCCTGGGTGCCATCCGCACCCGGGTGCCGCTCTACCTCTCCAGTCCACGCGCAGCCGTTGCCCTGGCCGAGCGCCTGCCGGAAAACGCGCGTGTGCTCGACCTGGGCTGTGGCCTCGGCGGCCCCCTGTCCCGGCTCGGCACACTGCGCCCGGATGCCGCGCTGGATGGCGTCGAAGCCGCCCCGCTCAACTGGCTGATCGCGCGTCTGCGCTTGCTGGGACGCGCGCAGGTCCGCCTGGGGAATATCTGGGACACCGACCTGTCCGGCCATGACGTGGTCTACGCCTATCTCTCGCCTGCCCCGATGCCGCGCCTATGGCAAAAGGCGCGCGCGGAAATGCGCCCCGGCAGCCTGTTCATCAGCAACACCTTTACCGTCCCCGGCGTCGAACCGGACGAAGTGGTCGAACTTCATGATCTTTCCCATGCACGGCTCTTGATCTGGCGGATGCGATGACGCTTTCGGACTGGCTCGAACGACTCTCACCCGGCCCCCTGCCGGTCTTCGCGCACACGCGGCAAATCCTCTCGGAACAGCGCCGCCGCGCCGAGGAAATCAGCGCCCGCGAAGTTGCCCAGACCGTGCTCGCGGACCCGCTTGCCACGCTTGCTCTGATCCACAGCGCGAATATGCGCGGCAGCCGCCTCGGGGGCGAAATCACCACGGCGGAAAGCGCGCTCATGATGCGGGGACTGGGCCGCTATCTCGACGAAGCACGCAACCTGCCCGTACTGGAAGAAAGTCCGCAAGGCCGTGATGGCAAGCTCATGGTCGCGCTGCATAAACTGCTGCGCCGCGTCCACCATGCCGCCTGGCAGGCGCGCGATTTCGCGGTGCTGCATAGCGATGTGCGCGCCGAGGAAGTCCAGGTTGCCGCACTACTCCACGCCATCCCTGAGTTTCTCCTGCTGCTGCGCGCACCCGCCGAAGCACTGCGCCTGGCCCGGCTCAACCGGCGCATGCCCCATGAAGAGGCTGAGCGGCAGGCACTGGGAGGCGTCAGCCTGGACGAACTGCGCTTGCCGCTATTGGAAAACTGGAAAGCCGCCGAACTCAGCCGCGATCTGCTCGACCCGAACCGGGCCGAAAAATCGCGCCAGGCCATCCTCAAGGCCTGCCTCGACATCGCGGAGCGGTCACAGCTCGGCTGGTGGGATGAAGCCCTGCTTGGCGACTACCTGGCCCTGGCCGGCATCGAAAACCACCCGGTCGAAAACGTGATCGCCACGGTCCATGCCAATGCCATGCGCGCCGAACGCGCGGCGGAATGGATAGACAGCCCCGGTGCCGGCGTCTGGGTGCCCATGTTGGCCGGCCCCTGGCCGTTGGAACCGGATGACGAAGAAGCTATTGCAACACCGGCCAAAGCGGTGCCCGTGGCCGCGACGACACCCCCACCAACGGCCAAGCCAGTGGCACAGCCGGCACCGCCTGCGGAAGAAGAATCCCAGCCAATGTGTCCATTGCCGGACAAGCAGGTGCTGCGCGAGGCACTGCAAAGCATCGAAGGCCACCTGGACGGCTCACTCAACCTCAACCAGATGTCGGCGTTCATCCTCAAGGGCCTGCATACCGGCCTCGGTTTGAGCCGCATCCTTTTCGCCATGGTCACGCCCGACGGTCGCCACGTGAAATCCCGCTTCACCCTGGGAATACGGCCGGAAGACCCGATGCGCCACTTTGCCTTCGACCTGGAAGCGCGCGACCTCTTCGGCCAACTCATGGGCAAGATGCAGGGGGTGTGGATGCATGCGAACAACCGCGAAAAACTCTGGCCCATGGTTAACCCAACACTCCAGAAGATGATCGGCGACGTCGATTTCTACGCCATGAGCCTGCACGCCAACGGCAAGCCGGTCGGCCTCATCTACGCCGATCGCGGCCACGGCGAATGCGGTCTGGACGTGCACAGCTATACCGATTTCAAGATGCTCTGCCTGCAGGCGGCGCGCGGCCTGGGCAAACTCAAGCAGTAACTCACTCGCGGGCCTCCTACCAGAGACGTAGCGGGCTGAACGTAGGAGCGGGCTTGAATAAACCCAGATTCAACGGAAGACGCGGACAGAGCCTTCATGAAAGTGGCTCTATGTGATTCGTAGTGGGTAACGCGGTGATCGTAGGAGCGGGCTTGCCCGCGATTGAGGGCGTTTATCGCGGGCAAGCCCGCTCCTACGAGTTATCGCGGGCAAGCCCGCTCCTACGAGGGCCGTAGGATGTGGTGAGCGCAGCTAACCGCATCGACCACGGTTGCGCTACTTGATGCGGTTCGCTGCGCTCACCACATCCTACTGGGCTACCGGTAGTCGCTGTCTGTGACAACCGGATAAGCACGCCATGAAAGTTAGCCGAGAGTAGAAGCGTACAGATTAAAGTGTAGTAACATTAACAATAATGAAATGGTTACTACTGGTTATATCTTTACCCACCGAAAACGCATCGGCCCGGATGCGGGCCTGGCGCGCCCTGAAAGGGACCGGCGCGGCATCCTTGCGGGACGGGGTCTATCTGCTGCCGGAAGGCGCCGAACAACATGCGGTCTTCGCCGAGGTAGCGAAGGACATAGACGAGTCCGGTGGCCAAGCCTATCTGCTCGCGACCGAGCCTCTGGAGTACCCCTTCGACGCGCTGTTCGACCGTACCGAGGAATACCGCCATCTCGCCATCGACATACAGGTCGGCCTGACGGCGCTGGAGAGCGATGCGGCGGCGGACCTTGCCCGCCTTTCGCGCAAGCTGCGCAAGCATTACGCCGCGCTGGCCGCCATCGACTTCTTCCCCGGCGAGACGCAACGGCAGGTTCAGGCGCAACTGGACGAACTGGACCGCCGCATCCAGGCCAGGCTGTCGCCGGACGAACCGACTTCGCGTGAGACGGAAATCACGCGCCTGGACGCGACCGCCTATCAGGGCCGCCAGTGGGCCACGCGCAAGCGCCCCTGGGTGGATCGGCTGGCCTCGGCCTGGCTGATCCAGCGCTTCATCGACCGGCAAGCGCGCTTTCTCTGGCTCGCCGCTCCCGCCGACTGCCCGGCTGGCGCGCTGGGTTTCGACTTCGACGGCGCGGCGTTCAGCCATAGCGGCGAGGGACAAAAAACCCGGGTGAGTTTCGAGACGCTCATGGCCGGCTTCGGCCTGGAGGGCGACGCCGCCCTCAACAAGCTTGCCCGGGTAGTGCATTTCCTCGATGTCGGCGGCCTGCCGGTGCCCGAAGCCGCCGGCCTGGAAACCCTGCTGGCCGGCATGCGTGCCAGTCTGGCCGATGACGATGCCCTGCTGGCGGCTGCCAGCCAGACCTTCGATTTCCTTTACACCCATTACCTGAATACGGGCGAAATCCCCGCGTAGGAGCGGGCTTGCCCACGAATAACGGGCGCGCCTGTGGAACCGTTTCCATTCGCGGGCAAGCCCGCTCCTACGAACTTGACCGGCCGGTTTGCCCCGCCAATTTGGAGAACCAAGAAATGACCGATAACCTGCAACGCCCCCCTCATCCTTCCTTCTGGGAAGCCTTCGTCTACTGGCTGAAACTCGGCTTCATCAGCTTCGGCGGCCCCGCCGGGCAGATCGCGATCATGCACCAGGAGCTGGTGGAAAAACGCCGCTGGATCGGCGAGCGCCGCTTCCTCCATGCCCTCAACTACTGCATGGTGCTGCCCGGCCCGGAGGCGCAACAACTCGCCATCTACATCGGCTGGCTGCTGCACCGCACCTGGGGCGGCATCGCCGCCGGCGTCCTGTTCGTGCTGCCCTCGCTGTTCATCCTGGCGGGGCTGACCTACGTCTACCTGGCCTTCGGCGACGTCACCTTCGTTCAGGGCCTGTTCAACGGCATCAAGCCGGCGGTGGTGGCCATCGTGGTGTTCGCCGCCTGGCGCATCGGCTCGCGCGCGCTCAAGAACAATCTGCTGTGGGCGCTGGCGGCGGCTTCCTTCATCGCCATCTTCGCGTTGAAAATCCCCTTCCCCTACATCGTGCTGGCGGCCGGCATCCTGGGTTTCATCGGCGGCAAGGTCTGGCCGGACAAATTCAAGGTCGGCGGCGGCCACGGCGCCTCCAACAAGACCTACGGCCCGGCCCTGATCGACGACGACACCCCCGCCCCGGAACACACCAAGTTCAAACCCCTGTATCTGGCGGTGCTGCTGGCGGTGGGGCTGATCCTCTGGGGCGCGGCCATGCTGACACTGAGCAACCCGGTGCTGAAGGACATGGGCGAGTTCTTCACCAAGGCCGCATTGGTCACCTTCGGCGGCGCCTACGCGGTGCTGCCCTACGTCTATCAGGGCGGGGTGGAGACCTACGGCTGGCTGACCGGCACCCAGATGATCGACGGCCTCGCCCTGGGCGAAACCACGCCGGGACCGCTGATCATGGTGGTGTCCTTCGTCGGCTTCGTCGGCGCCTGGACCAAGCAGATATTCGGCCCGGACGCCCTGTTCCTGGCCGGTTTCGCCGGGGCTTCGGTAGCCACCTTCTTCACCTTCCTGCCCAGCTTCATCTTTATCCTGGCCGGCGCACCGCTGGTGGAGGCCACCCACGGTGACCTCAAGTTCACCGCCCCACTCACCGGCATCACCGCTGCCGTGGTCGGCGTGATCCTGAATCTGGCGATCTTCTTCGGCTGGCATGTGATCTGGCCGCGCGCCACGGAAGCCGCGCCGTTCTCCGGCGGCTTCGAATGGTTCTACGCCCTGATTTCCATCGCCGCCTTCGTCGCCCTGTGGAAATACAAGCAGGACATCATGAAAGTCATCGCCGCCTGCGCCGCCATCGGCCTGGCCTACACCTTTGCCATTGGAGCCTGAACATGGATCGCAGCATCAAACCTGACACCCTGAAAACCGAGTTGGTTGCCAACCCCGCCGGCAAATTCATCCTCGACGTGCGCCGTGTACCCGACCATGCCGTATCCAATGAGCAACTTGCCGGGGCCCACTGGAAAAACCCGGAACAACTGGCCGAGTGGGCTGACGACCTGCCGCAAGACCAGGAAATCGTCCTCTACTGCGTGCGCGGCGGCGCGGTGTCCAACAGCGTGGTGGACGCGCTGCAAGCCAAAGGGCTGAAAGCCCGCTTCATCGAGGGCGGCATCGAGGGATGGAAGGCGGCCGGCGGCGCGGTGGTTGGCAAGGCTGAAAAATGAAGTGGGTGACCCGCGAACGTCCCAAGATCGACCGCATCGCCTGCCCGTGGCTGATCGCCCGCTTTATCGACGAAACCCCGGAGTTTCTCTATGTGCCGGGCGGCGAAGTCATGAAGGTGGCGGCGGCCACCGGCGCCACACCGTATGACGTGCCCGGCGTGGAATATGGGCACCACGGCGATCAATGCAGCTTCGACGCCTTCATAGACAAGCACGCCCTGACCGATCCGGCCCTGCTGAAGCTCGCCCTGATCGTGCGCGGCGCCGACTGCGGCGCGCCGCATCTGGCCAAGGAAGCAGCCGGTCTGCTGGCAATTTCCCAGGGCTTGTCGCTCAACTTCACGGATGACCACGAGATGTTGCGGCACGGCATGGTGATCTACGACGCGCTCTATGCCTGGTGCGGCGACACGCCCTTGAAGAAGGTCGGGCGGCTTCTCGGGCTCGCGCGTTGAGCAAGGCATCGCCGGTCACCCATCCCGTGGGAGCGGGCTTGCCCGCGATGTACACCGTTGTATCGCGGGCAAGCCCGCTCCCACGCTGGTCGCAAAGTTGATCCTTCCCCCCGGCGCAGCCCCCGAGGCGCGCTTTCTGATCATCGCCCGCGCCCTGCGCGCATTGGCCGATGGCTACGTCGCGGTGTTGTTGCCGGCGTATCTGCTGGCGCTGGGCATGGGCACCTGGCAGGTCGGTGTACTCAGCAGCGCCACCCTGCTGGGTTCGGCCTTCGCCACCCTGGCGGTCGGCGCCTGGGGCCACCACTTTCATCATCGCCACCTGCTCCTGGGCGCGGCGCTGCTGATGGCCGCCACCGGCCTGTTCTTCGCCGGGCTGGATGGCTTCTGGCCGCTGTTGCTGGTGGCCTTCGTCGGCACACTCAACCCCAGTTCCGGCGATGTCAGCGTATTCCTGCCACTGGAGCACGCGCGCCTCGCGGAAGCGGCCGAGGGCAACACGCGCACCTCACTGTTCGCCCGCTACAGCCTCACCGGTGCCCTGTTCGCCGCCTTCGGGGCATTGGCCGCCGGGGTGCCGGACTGGCTGTCCAGCCTGGGGGTGGATCGTCTGATCGCCCTGCGTGGCATGTTCGTGCTCTACGCCGGCATCGGTTTCGTGGTCTGGCTGCTCTACCTGCGCCTGCCGGAACCGCCGCCGCATGCGCGCCCTGCACCGCCCGCGCCACTCGGCCCCTCACGCGGCATCGTGCTGAAATTGGCGGCATTGTTTTCGCTGGATGCCTTCGCCGGCGGCCTGGTGGTGAATGCGCTCATGTCGCTCTGGCTGTTCCAGCGCTTCGGCTTGTCGCTCACCGCCGCCGGCGCCTTCTTCTTCTGGGCCGGGCTGCTTACCGCCGCCTCGCAACTGGCCGCGCCCTGGGTGGCCAAACGTATCGGCCTGTTGAATACGATGGTGTTCACCCACATCCCGTCCAGCCTGTTCCTCATTCTCGCCGCCTTCGCGCCCAGCCTGCCGCTGGCGCTGGGCTTCTTGCTGGCGCGCGCCCTGCTCTCGCAAATGGACGTGCCCACCCGTAGCGCCTTCGTCATGGCCGTGGTCACCCCTGCGGAACGCGCCGCCGCCGCCAGCTTTACCTCGGCGCCGCGCAGCCTCGCCGCCGCGCTCAGCCCCTCGCTCGGCGGCGCGCTATTCGCCGCCGGCTGGCTGGCCGCGCCGCTGGTCGCCTGCGGCGTGCTCAAAATCGCCTACGACCTGGCGCTGCTCGCCGCCTTCAGGCAACACCGCGAAAAATAGGCGTGGCTGTCGGGTTACGGCGCATAAAGCCGCGCCTAACAGGCATGGCGGCCCCGCCGCCCCGAATGATGAAACCGGGCGCCCTTGTAGCGCAGGCGTCCTCGCCTGCTCTCGGCGCTGAATGCAGGCGAGGACGCCTGCGCTACAAGGGGCGGACGTGTTTCACGCTAACCCGACCTACGCGACTACCCGACTTCCACCAACTCCAACGCATTGCCATCCGGGTCACGCACGAACAGCGCGGCGCGGCCGGAGCGGCTGAGGGTGTAGGGCAGGCCGGCGGCGGCGAGCCGGGCTTGCATGGCGGCGAAGTCCGCCACGCCCAACGCGGTGTGGCGGTCGCGGCCGCCATGTTCCGGGCGGCCCATCACCGGATCGGGGTTGGGGAGGTTGATGAGGTGGATCTGGCCGCCGCCGACGTCGTACCAGACCCCGGCGAAGCTCATGGACGGCCGCGCCGGGTTGGCTTTCAGGCCGAGCACGTCTTCGTAGAAATCGCGCGAACGCGCCAGGTCAGCGACCAGCAGAGAAGCGTGGAGTAAGGAAACTACGGACGAAACCCGTTCAGGCATTTTTTTCCATCCTTCCGGAAAACAGGGTGGCGGCGACGATCATGCCGCCGCCTATCCATTCGTGCATCGCCATCACCTCGCCGGCCAGCCAGCGGCTGGACAGCGCGGCCACCACCAGTTCCGCCAGCAGAATGACGACGGCCCGATTGGCGGGGGTATGGGACAGCCCGTATTGCATGGTGAAGGTGGCAAACAACAGCGCCAGGGCGATGGCCGCCAGCAACCACCAAGTGTTGCCATCGAGCACGCGCACCGCTCCCGGCGACGCGCCTTCGGCGCCGGCATAAAGCGTGGAAACCGTCACCACGCCGGCGAATACCCAGAGCGAACGCAAGGCGATGGGCGCGGACTTGAGCCGGCGCGTAAGCACATTGGCGAGCGCGAAACCGATGCCCGCCGACAAGCCCAGCCACTCGGCGGCGTTATGCGGCACCGGGAAACCGCCCTCCCCCGCCAGCATCGCCCAGGCACCCGTCAGCGCCAGGGCGATCACCAGCCAGGCGCTGCGGCCGGCATGCTCGTTCAGCAGCAGGCGCGCGAACGGCACGGTCCACAGCGGCGCGAGATAGAACAGCAGCATCACCCGCATCACCTCGCCGTGGATGACCGCCAGCACATAGGCGAGATTGGTCCAGCCGGAAACCAGGGCGAGTGCTGCCAGCAGACCGCGCTCCACCGGATCGGCCAGGCGCTGGCGCAGGGCAAGGATCAACAGCGGCGGCAGCGCGACCAGATAGGTCAGCACGGAAGCCACGCTGCCGCTCAAACCCGCCTGCTCCAGGAGGCGGTAGGGATACCAGATCAATCCCCAGGTGGTCGCCGCGACCAGCAAAGCCAGCGGGGCCAGCCAACGACTCGAAGGCATATAATTCGCGCCCTTTTTCCAATATGAATCGGGTCCGCAACCCTATGAACCCGCGCCTGAATCAACTTCAGCCCTACCCGTTCCAGCGTCTGCGCGAATTATTCGCCGCTGTGGCGCCCAATCCCGCGCTGAAGGCCGTGAATCTTTCCATCGGCGAACCCAAACACGCAACGCCGGAATTCATCAAGGAAGCGCTCACCGCGAATCTGCACGGTCTATCCAGTTACCCGGTCACCCAGGGCAGCGAGGATTTACGCGAGGCCATCGCCGACTGGTGCCAGATGCGTTACGGCGCTGGTTTTGACCTTAACCTCGACCCGGCGACCCAGATTCTGCCGGTGAATGGCAGCCGCGAGGCGCTGTTCGCCTTCGCCCAGGCGGTGATCGACCCGAGCAAACACATCAAACGGGTGCTCGCGCCCAACCCGTTCTACCAGATATACGAAGGCGCCGCCCTGCTCGCCGGGGCCCAGCCCACCTTCCTCAACACCCTGCCGGAAAACGGCTACCGCTGCGACTTCGCCGCCATTCCCGAAGACCTGTGGGAGACCGTGCAACTGGCCTACGTCTGCTCACCCGGCAACCCCACCGGCCGCGTCATGAGCCTGTCCGACTGGCGCGAAGTGTTCGAACTGGCCGACCGCCACGGCTTCGTCATCGCTTCCGACGAGTGCTATTCGGAAATCTATTTCCACGAAGGGCAGCCGCCGCTGGGCGCGCTGACGGCGGCAAAGGAATTGGGGCGGGATTTCAGAAACTTGGTGGTCTTCAACAGCCTGTCGAAGCGCTCCAACGTGCCCGGCCTGCGTTCCGGCTTCGTTGCCGGCGACGCCGAACTCATCCAACAATTTCTGCTCTACCGCACCTACCACGGCAGCGCCATGAACCCCGCCATACAGGCCGCCTCCGCCGCGGCCTGGCGCGACGAAGGCCATGTCCATGAAAACCGTCGCCAGTACCGCGAGAAATTCGCCGCCGTGATGCCCATCCTGCATGGCGCCCTGGAATTCGACGCACCGGATGCCGCCTTCTACCTCTGGGCGAAAGTACCCGGCGGTGACGACACGACCTTTGCCCGCGAGTTGTATCGGGAAAAACACGTCACCGTGCTACCCGGCTACTACCTGGCGCGCGCGGCGAACGGCGTGAATCCGGGCCAGGGCTTCATCCGCATCGCCTTGGTCGATGGCCTGGAGCCGTGCATCGAAGCGGCACAGCGGATCGTGGATTTCGTGGCAGAAAAACCCGTTATGCAAGCCGTATCCAGGTGAGAAAGTCTGCTTCAGACCTCTTCATCGTCGATAACAGCGACGCCGACTGGAAAGTCCGCTCCTACCTGAAAGACTGGTGCGAGCTCTCCCGCGCCATCGACATCGCCACCGGCTATTTCGAGATCGGCGCGCTGCTCACGCTGGAAGAGAAATGGCAGTCCGTCGAGCGTCTCCGCATCCTCATGGGCGATGAAGTTTCCCTGCGCACCAAACGCGCCTTTGCCCAGGGCCTTCAGAAAATCAGCGAGCGACTGGATAACAGCCTGGAAGCCGAGAAGGCGCAAAACGATTTCCTCCAAGGCGTGCCGGCCATCGTCGAAGCTATTCGCAACGGCAAGATTCAATGCCGGGTGTACCGCAAGGACAAATTCCACGCCAAGGCCTACCTGACCCACGGACGCGCCGCCGTGATCGGCTCCTTCGGCCTGGTGGGTTCCTCCAACTTCACCTATCCCGGCCTCACCGACAACGTCGAACTCAACGTCCAGATACGCGGCCCGGAAGTCGGCCTGCTGCAAGAATGGTATGAGCGGCATTGGGGCGATGCCGAAGACGTTAGCCCGGAAATTCTGCGCACTCTGGAGCGCCACACCCGCGACTACAGCCCTTTCGAAGTCTGGATCAAGGCACTGGATGAACTCATGCGCGGCCATGAACTCACCCCGGACGAATGGGACCGCGAACAATCCAGGCTTTTCCCCGTCCTCGCCAAGTACCAGCAGGATGCTTACAAGAACCTCATCCAGATCGCCAACCGTTTCAGCATGGCCTTCCTGTGCGATGGCGTCGGGCTGGGCAAGACCTTCGTCGGCCTCATGCTGCTGGAGCGCATGGTGGTCCGCGAGGGCAAGCGGGTCGTGCTGTTCGCCCCCAAAGCCGCGCGGGAAGACGTTTGGGAACGCGCCATCCGCAAGTACCTGCCCGATTTGAACAGCGGCTTCGTCAATTTCATCCTCTACAACCACACCGACCTGCAACGCAAAGGCCACTGGCAGCGCGACATCGAACTCACCCTGCGCGATGCCGACGTGATTCTCATCGACGAAGCCCACCACTTCCGCAACCACGGCATCGCCGGCAAAGGCGAAAAGGCCCCGTCGCGCTATCGTCTGTTGCAGCAATACCTGCAAACCGGCGGGCGGCCCAAACAGGTCTTCATGCTTACCGCCACGCCGGTCAACAACTCCATCCATGACTTCCGCCATATGGTCGAGTTGTCCGGCGATGAACAGGTTTTTGTGCACCAGTTGGGCATCCACAACCTGCGAGCCCACTTCAACCAGTTGGAAAAACATCTGATGGGCAAGCTGGGCGAAGAAGCCAGCCTGCAACTCGAATTCGGCCCGGAAATCTTCGCGGCGGAAGATGCCCTGCGCAGCGACACGGTTTTCGATGCCCTGGTCGTGCAGCGCAGCCGCGCCTACGTCAAAGGCAGCCAGAAACAACAGGGCGCCAACGAAGCCCTCTTCCCCGAACGGGAAGCGCCCAAGGTCGTTGCCTACAACCTCAAGGCGACTTACG
Organism: Pseudomonadota bacterium; assembly: GCA_030690985.1. Classification (GTDB taxonomy): domain Bacteria; phylum Pseudomonadota; class Gammaproteobacteria; order Burkholderiales; family Thiobacillaceae; genus PFJX01. Next base: position 9,396 of record JAUYFG010000064.1, on the reverse strand, counting down.
GCAAGTTGCTCACCGCCGTGGAACAAGCCTTCAACAAGAAGAAACCCCTGTTCGTCCTCGGCGTGTATTACCCCCTGGCCTACTGGAAAGGCGACCAGTCCGACCCGCTGCTGACCTCGTTCGACGAAGGCCGCCAGAAGCAGGTGGTCACCCTGGTTCGCACCCTGTTCCTCAAGCGCTTCGAAAGCTCCGCCAGCGCCTTTGGCGGCTCCTGCTGGCGACTGCTGCAAAAGCTCCTGGCCTGGATCACCGTGCATAGCCAATCCGACCACGACCTGCGCCGCCTGGAACGCTGGAAGATCAAGCACGGCGCGTTGATCGGCCATGCCCAGTCCCACAACCACGAACTCTGGCCGGACAACGCCGACGAAGACCAGGTCGAAGAATTCCTCACCGAAGACCACCTGGCCGCCGTCGAAAAATTGGATGCCAACCTATACAAGGTCGACGAAATCATCGACGACACCTTCGTCGATCTGGACCAGCTCGCGGAATTCCTCGATCTGTTGAGCGAGGCCAAGCCCGAGCGCGACGACAAGCTCAAGGCCCTCATCAAGCTGCTCAAGACCGACCCGGTATTGAAGAAAGAAAAGGTCATCCTGTTCACCGAGTTCGCCGACACCGCCCGCTATCTGGAAACCCAGCTTGGCCAGGCCGGTTTCGACGGACTCTGCCGCATCGACGGCGGCAGCACCCAGAAGCAGCGCAGCGACGTCATCCGCCGCTTCTCGCCTTATTACAACGACAGTTCATCCGCCGAATTGGCCGCCGACGGCAAGCAGGAAATCCGCACCCTCATCGCCACCGATGTCCTTTCCGAAGGCCTCAACCTGCAGGACGCCACCCGCCTCATCAACTACGACCTGCACTGGAACCCGGTACGCCTGATGCAGCGCATCGGCCGGGTGGACCGGCGCCTGAATCCCGAGATCGAAGCGCGTATGGTCGCCGACCACCCGGAACGCAAGAAGCTGCGCGGCAACACCGCCTTCTGGAATTTCCTGCCGCCGGACGAACTGGATGAACTCCTGCGCCTGTTCCAGCGGGTCACCCACAAGACCCTGGTCATTTCCCGCATCCTCGGCATCGAAGGCCGCAAGTTGCTCACCCCGGACGACGACTTCGACCCGGTCAAGGAACTCAACGAACAATGCGAGGGCCAGCTTTCCGATACCGAAAGTCTGCGCCTGGAATACGAACGCCTGCTCGCCGAACAGCCCGACCTGGCCGGCAAGGTTGCAGGCTTCCCGCTCAAGGTCTTCTCCGGCAAGGCGCATCCCGCCGAAGGCAGCCGGGCGGTGTTCTTCTGCTACCGCATCCCCCGGCCAGACGCCAAGCTCATCGACACCGAAACGGATCAACCCCGCTGGTCCGACGCCGCCGGCCTCACCATCTGGGCCTGTTACGACCTGGCGAGCGACAAACCGCTCACCGACACCGGCGCCATCGCCGCCCTCATCCGCTCCACCCCCGATACCCCGCGCCGGGTCAAGCTGGAACACGCCAGCCTGAGCGACTTGCGCAAGAAGGTGGAAAAACAGCTCACTTCCGAATTTCTCAAACCGCTGCAAGCCCCTCTAGGCGTGGCCCCGGTGCTCAAGTGCTGGATGGAACTGAACTGATGCCTATTTGTTTCCTTCCTTTCCTGGCACACAACCCGGCAATGGGCCGTATCACGTCTGAATCCAAGGAGCGCCCCGCATGATCACTCGCTTCCATATCACCAACTTCAAGCGTTTGGAGGATGCCGAACTTGAACTGGGTAACGCTGCCGTGTTCATCGGCCCGAACAACGCGGGCAAAACGACTGCATTGCAAGCATTGGCGCTTTGGGACATCGGCTGGAAACGCTGGTCTGAAAAGCGGGAGAAGGCGACACCGGGCAAGCCGAAAAAGGTGGCGCCTGACAAACGGCCAGGTGTCACGATCAACCGTCGTGACCTCTTCGCAATCCCTGTTCCCAGTACACGACTGCTATGGAACGACCTGCACACACAAGACACGACGACCAAGGGTGGCAAGCAACAAACAGAAAAGGTTTACATCACGCTAACCGCCGAAGGGATTGAGGACGACAAGCCCTGGCGCTGCGCATTGGAGTTTTATTACGCTAACGAGGAATCTTTCTACTGCCGCCTCAAGGAAGGCGATGAGGGCGTAATTCCAGAGGGTGTGCGCAAGCATTCGGTCGTGTTTCTGCCGCCCATGTCGGGCTTGGCCGAACGCGAACACCGCAAGGAGCCGGGCGAAATCAGCGTGCTCATCGGCGAAGGCCAAACGGCCCAAATATTGCGCAATCTCTGCTGGCAGCTTTTTACCCGCGAAGACAAGCGCGCCTGGCAGATGCTGGTGGAGCACATTCAAAACCTCTTTCACATCAGCCTGCAAGCGCCTGTCTACATCCGGGAGCGCAGCGAGCTGTCGCTAACCTACAAGGAACGCTCCGGAGTCGAGCTTGATTTGTCCTCCTCCGGGCGGGGCTGCCAACAGGTGTTGCTCCTGCTGAGTTTTCTCCTTGCCAACCCCGGTTCGGTATTGCTGCTGGACGAACCCGATGCCCACCTGGAAATTCTGCGCCAGCGTGATGTTTACAACCTCATCACCGAAGTCGCCGCATCCAACGGATCGCAGATTATCGCCGCCAGCCACTCCGAAGTCGTGCTGCAGGAAGCCGCTGAGCGCGATGTGGTCATGGCTTTCGTTGGCCGCCCGCACCGCATTGACACCCGCGCGCGCGGCCAGGTGAAGAAAGCGCTGGAAAGCATACGCATGGCCGACTACTACCTGGCCGAGCAAAAAGGCTGGATGCTCTATCTCGAAGGTTCCACCGACCTTGCCATCCTGCGCCGTCTGGCCGAACGCCTCGACCATCCCGCCAAGTCGGTCTTGCATGACTCCGTCCCCGTCATCTATCTGGGCAACAACAAGCCGCAAGAAGCTCGCGACCACTTCCAGGGGCTGCGCGAAGCCAAGGCCAACCTCGTCGGCTTTGCCCTGTTCGATCGGCTGGATCGGGAATTGCACACCGGTTCGCAACTTACCGAATGCATGTGGTCACGGCGCGAGATTGAAAATTATCTGGTTTCGCCCACCAGCTTGCGCATGTTTGTCCAGCAAGGTCTGCGCGAGGACGATCTCATCGAACAGGCCGAACGAAAAAACCGGCTCGAAAAACTCGAAACCAGCCTGGCGGAAATCACCCACGCGCTGACGATCACCAACAAGCCTGACCCCTGGGGGCCGGACATCAAAGTGACCGACGATTTCCTCGACCCGCTGTTCAAACACTTCTACGAACAACTAGGCATTCCCCAGCAGACTTTCAAGCGTGACTACCATGGCTTGGCCGATGCGATTCCGGTTGAAGAAATCGCCCCGGAAGTTCGCGTCGTGCTGGATGCCCTGCTCGAAACAGCCAACCGCGCCGCGCCCGCAGTCTGAACATGGCCGAATCCACGCTGCGCGACATCCACGCCTTCCCCGAACTCGTCCGCTACCTGGAAGACGAACTCGGCTGGCCGCTCCAGGAATACGGCTTCGACGACCTGACTTTCGAATACACCCCCGCCGAACTGGGCCTCAAGGAAGAAGACGCCGCCCGCATCAAGGCCATCCACCAGTTGCGCCCGCTCATCCACGGCCAGCCCTGGGGCATCTTCTTCGTCGAATTCGAAAACAAGAAACTGCCGGTGGTGGTGCTGCGCCGCATCCTCTCCCACCTGGTCATCAAGAAGCGCACCTCCACCGCCGCCGCGCCTGCCTGGCACGCCGAGGACTTGTTGTTCGTAACCGCCTTTGGTGAAGACGGAACAGACAATCGTGAAATCGCCTTTGCCCACTTCCACCAGAACCCCGGCGACCTGCCCACCCTGCATGTGCTGGGCTGGGACGGCGGCGATACCCCGCTCAAGCTCGCCCAACTCGACCAAACCCTGCGTGAACGTCTGCATTGGCCGGAGGACGAGGCCGACGCCGAAGCCTGGCGCGAAACCTGGCGCAAGCCCTTCCGCCACAAGATCGGCCACGTCATCCGCACCGCCGATCTGCTCGCCGAGGAACTCGCTCGCCTGGCGCGCGGCATCCGCGACAAGGCCCGCCGCATGCTCGCCGCCGAGTCCGAAAAAGGCCCGCTGACCAAGCTGTTCAAGGCCTTCCAGACCGCGCTGATCCACGATCTCACTGAAGCCCACTTCGCCGACACCTACGCCCAGACCATCACCTACGGCCTGCTCACCGCCGCCATCTCGCGCACCGAGATGAGCGAAGGCCGCCACGGCACCGCGCTGCTGGTCGACGACATCGCCAACATCGTCCCGGTCACCAACCCGTTCCTGAAGGAAATGCTGCAAACCTTCCTCAAGGTGGGCGGGCGCCGTGGCGGCATCGACTTCGACGAATTGGGCATCCAGGACGTGGTGGAACTGCTGCGCGGCAGTGATACCGACCTGCCCGCCGTCATCGCCGACTTCGGCAACAAGAACCCCAACGAAGACCCGGTCATCCACTTCTACGAACACTTCCTCGCCGCCTACGACAAGCCGCAGAAAAAACAGCGCGGCGTCTTCTACACCCCGCAGCCGGTAGTCAGCTACATCGTCCGCAGCGTCCATGAACTCCTGCAAAGCGAATTCGGCCTGGAGGACGGCCTCGCCTCCACCGTCACCTGGGGCGAGATGGCCGCCTTGCACCCCTCGCCCGCAAGCGGGAGAGGGGCCGGGGGAGAGGGTGATTCAGAATCCAAAGGCGGCATCGCCATCCCCGCCGGCACCTCCCCCGACGCCCCCTTCGTCACCCTCCTCGACCCCGCCACCGGCACTGCCACCTTCCTGGTCGAAGTCATCAACGTCATCCACCGCACCCTGACCGAGAAGTGGACCAAGCAGGGCATGAGCGAAGCCCAGCGCCAGGCCGCCTGGAACGAGTACGTGCCTGCGCACCTGCTGCCGCGCCTGTATGGCTACGAACTGATGATGGCGCCCTACGCCATCGCCCACATGAAGATCGGCCTCAAGCTGTTCGAGACTGGCTACCACTTCGGCAGCGAGGAACGGGTGCGGGTGTATCTGACCAATGCGCTGGAACCGGCGCACGAGGTTCAGCCGCAATTGGAGGCACTTTCCCCCGCCTTGGCGCATGAAGCGCTGGCAGTGGCAGACGTAAAGCGGGATGTGCGGTTCACTGTGGTCATAGGCAATCCGCCGTATTCAGTGACCAGTGCCAACTTCAACCCGTTCATTGATTTGCTTATGAACGACTACAAGAAACACGTTCGCGGCGAACAAGGGCTGGTGGCTCTCGCAGATGATTACCTCAAGTTTATTCGACTGAGCCAGAAGCTATTGGCGGTTTCAAATTGCGGTGTTTGGGGAATGATTACTAACCATGGCTATTTGAAAGGCGTAATCCATCGAGGAGTTCGAAAGGAACTCCTCGACCAGTTCAATGCGATATTCCTCCTCGATCTTCACGGTGATTCAAACATCGGCGAGCGTGTGCCAACGGGTAAAAGCAACGAAAATGTCTTCGACATTCAACAAGGCGTTGCTGTCTCCATCGGAGTTCGCCCGGTGGCAAAATCTTCGGCGAACACAGTTTTTCACTCTGACCTATGGGGCAGTCGAAACGAGAAATACAATGTCCTCGCTTCCCATCCAATCTCGCGTCGAATTTGGACTGACTTGCGACCGGCCGAGCCGCGATATTTCTTAGTTCCGTTCGATGATGCGAACTTGGCCGAATACGAAGATTACCCGTCAATTAATGAACTGATGCCGGTCAATTCGTGTGGAGTAAAGACCCATCGGGATGGCGTCGTTATTGACTACGACAAGAAGACCCTAGCAGCCCGAATAGCCGACATAGCCAGCGAAAGTCGATTGGAACTTTTACGGGAGCGCTACGGTGTGACCGACACCCCTCACTGGAAACTCAAAGACGCTCAGACCAAAATCACTATGGACGAGGTTCCAAAATTCATTCAGCGCCTCACTTATCGGCCCTTTGATTACCGGTGGATTTATTACAACCCAGCGATCATCGAGAAGGGCGATTCCAAGTATCCGACGCTCCGCCACATGCTGCGCAGTAATCTCGCATTGCTGACCGCCCGTATTCAAGCGACCGGTGTTTTTGATGCCGTTTTCATCTCGCAATTTCTCGTCGAAATGAAGACGGCCGAATCTTCGCGAAGCTGCACCGTTTTTCCACTCTATCTGACAGACAACAGTGACTCTCGACAGGCGGAGCTTTCTGCAAACGGCCGTAGGCCGAACCTGAATCCGAAAGTCTTGCATTCATGGGCTCAGAAGCTCGGTACCAAGGCGAAGGGAGAGTTTGGTTTGCCCGCCGGCCTAACGCCCGAAGACATCTTCCACTACGCCTACGCGGTGTTTCACAGCCCTGGCTACCGGAGTCGCTATGCGGAGTTTCTGAAGATTGATTTCCCGCGCCTGCCATTGACCGGGAACCTGGAATTATTTCGCGCGCTCGCCGAACTCGGCGGCGAACTGGTCGCCCTGCACCTGCTGGAATCCCCCAAGGTCAACGACTTCATCACCCGCTTCGAGGGCCAGGGTGACAACAGCGTCCCGAAGAAACCCACCTACAAAGACGGCGCGGTGTGGATCAACGCCAGCCAGCGTTTCGAGGGCGTGCCGGAGGCGGTGTGGAATTTCCACGTCGGCGGCTATCAGGTGTGCGAGAAGTGGCTGAAAGACCGCAAGGGCCGCACCCTATCGGATGAGGACATCACCCACTACCAGCGCGTCGTCGTCGCCCTGAACGAAACGATTCGCCTCATGGCCGAGATCGACCGCGTGATCGAAACCCACGGCGGCTGGCCGGGAGCATTCGCCAGCAATTCGGCAGCAGGAGCGACAACATGAAGACCCTCCGTCAAGTCAGCATCGAAGGCTTCAAGTCCATTTCCCAGGCGACCATCGAGTTGGGTGATCTCAATGTGGTGATCGGCGCCAATGGCGCCGGCAAATCCAACTTGATCGCGGTTTTTCGCCTGCTGGAAAGCAGCTTGAATGGGCGCTTGCAGCATTACACGGGCATTCAGGGCGGGGCGGATCGTTTGCTGCATCACGGCCGGAAAGCGACACCGGTTTGCCGTTTGAGTTTTACCGGCGTTGATTTCAGCTATGGCTTGACGCTGGAACCCAATGTAAAGAACCGTTTTGTGGTGGCTGAAGAATTCCTGGAATACAAGGGGCGAAGCAAAACAATCGCACCCGCATCAGATGAAGCGGATTTGGCCGGTCTGGAACACGATTTGTTGGTTATGTATGACGAAGACGGAAATTGGGTGGAGCCCCCTTCCGTCGATTTCCATGAGTTGCTCAATTCCACGCTGGATGATTTACCCGATCTCCCCAGCACGCAGTTGGAATCCATTCGCGCTTTCCATTTCCACGACACCTCGGATGCCGCGCCCTGCCGCCAGGATGCGGAAATCAGGGATGCGCGGGAGTTGCATGCCGAGGGGCGCAATTTGCCCGCATTTCTTTATTTGTTGCGGGAGCGGCACGCCACTAATTACCGCCGGATCGTGGAGCACATTCGCCTGGTAGCGCCGTTCTTCGATGACTTCATCCTGGAGCCAAGCCCGGATAACGATCGGATGATTCGCCTGGAATGGCGGCATCGGGATTCGGATGCTTATTTCGATGCCCATTCGCTTTCGGACGGCACACTTCGATTCATCTGCCTGGCAACGCTGTTGCTGCAACCCAACCCGCCTCGATTGATTCTTCTCGATGAACCGGAATTGGGGCTGCACCCGCTGGCGATACATATCCTGGCCGAAATGTTGGACGCGGCAGCCGAGCGCACCCAAATCCTGCTGGCCACCCAGTCGGTCACCCTGCTGGACCAGTTTTCTCTGGATCGGGTGATCGTTGCCGATTACCAAGGGCGTTCAACTCGTTTTACCCGCCTTGATCCGCAAGACTTCGAGGCGTGGCTGGAGCATTTCAGCGTCGGAGAACTCTGGCAAAAAAATGTGCTGGGGGGGCGGCCGTGACCCGTTTGCTGGTGCTGGCCGAAGGCGATTCCGAGGAACTGTTCGTCAAGCGGTTGTTGGCGCCTCACCTGGAACGCTTTTCCGTCTTTGCCAGGCCGACACTGGTGGAAACCAGGCGGCTCGCGGATGGGCGCAAGTTGGGTGGGGGCAATCGCTGGCCCAAGGTGCGAGACAGTTTGTTGCCGCTGCTTGCCGACAGCGACGCCTGGGTAACCACTTTGCTGGATTTTTATGGCTTGCCCGACGATTTTCCCGGTGCCATCCCTGCTCGTGCCGCTCGCACGCCTGATGCGGGGGTTGCGCTATTGGAACAGAACCTGGCGGCTGCAATGGCCAGTCCCCCGCGTTTCATCCCGTTTTTCGCCCAGCACGAATTCGAGGCCTGGTACTTCTCCGCTCCCGAGAAGGTGGGTGAGCACTTCGATCATGCGGAACTGGACTCAATGCTTGCTCAGGTGGTGCGCACCTGCGGTGGCCCCGAGCAGATCAACCACGGTGCGGATACCCACCCCAGCGCGCGACTCCTCGCACTTGGCGTGGGCTTTCGGAAAACCCGTGATGTAAGCCTGCTGGAGAAGATAGGCATCCCTGCCATCCGGAATGCCTGCCCGCATTTCGCGCAGTGGCTATGCCGCCTGGAAGCCCTGGGCGCGCCAGGCGGATGAGTCGGCAGTGATGATTGGTAGCGTTGCGGCCATCCGTACCCCGAAGGTTCACCCGGCGCGGGACCGAGTTTCGCTCACCGCTTTAGGCCGATTGTCGTATGTCGTATTCGTTGCCTTTATTGGACAATCCGCCGCCCATTTTTTTTACTGACCAAAGGAAACCACCATGCACGACCTGCAACAGATCATCGAAGAAGCCTTCGAGCGCCGCGCCGACATCACCCCGCGCAACGTCGAACCCAAGGTCAAGGACGCGGTCATGGCCGTGATCGACCTGCTCGACATGGGCCAGTTGCGCGTGGCCGAACGTACTGAGGGCCAGACCTGGGTGACCCACCAGTGGATCAAGAAAGCGGTGCTGCTGTCGTTCCGCCTGGAAGACAACGCCTTCATCAAGGGCGGCTTCACCAACTACTACGACAAGGTGCCCTCCAAGTTCGCCGACTTCAACAGCCGCGATTTTCGCGAAGGTGGCTTCCGCGTGGTGCCGCCGGCCGCAGTGCGCAAGGGTTCCTACATCGGCAAGAACGTGGTGCTGATGCCCTCCTATGTGAACATCGGCGCTTATGTCGATGAAGGCACCATGGTCGACACCTGGGCCACCGTCGGCTCCTGTGCGCAGATCGGCAAGAACGTGCATTTGAGCGGCGGTGTCGGCATCGGCGGCGTGCTGGAGCCGGTGCAGGCCGGCCCCACCATCATCGG
>JAUYFG010000142.1 GCA_030690985.1 Pseudomonadota bacterium | reverse complement strand
TGGATATGCCCAGCGTCCGGCAGCATGACGCCGAGCAGGTCGCAGGTGGCGCGGGTGGCGTAAATGGGGCCTTTGAAGCCGAAGGCCACGAGTCGGGGCAGCAGGCCGGAATGGTCGATGTGGGCATGGGTGAGAATGACGAACGCAATCGTCTCGGGATCGAAGCCGAAGGCCAGTCGATTCTTCTGGCGCGCCTCGCGCCCGCCCTGGAACATGCCGCAATCCACCAGGAAACGCAGGCCTTCGGCTTCCACCAGATAACTGGAGCCGGTAACTTCGCGCGCGGCGCCGAGAAACGTCAGGTTCATGGCCTGCCGCCGGGCCGCACCAAGGCAGCCTCTCCAGGACTCTGCGAGCACAGCGAGCCGTGGTCACCCCTTTTTCTGGAAAAGGGGGCGGGGGATAAGCCGTTCATTCCTGCCCCACCAGCAGCACATCGCAATAGGCCGCCTGCGCCACGCCCTTGCTCACGCTGCCGAGGAGGAACTCTTCGAGTCCGCCGCGGCCCTGTCGCCCGACCACGATCAGCCCGGGATGCCAGTCGCCGGCGCATTCCAGGAGCCGGGCCGGCGGATAGCCTGTCTCGATGCGAATTTCCGCCTCGCCTCGCAGGCCGGAACGCAGATCGGCCATTAGATTCCCGACGATGGTGCGCCGCTCGTCTTGCCGTTGCCGGATGCTCACCTCGTCCACACCCTTGGCGCGCAGGCCATGCTCATCCGGAAGTTCCAGCACATGCAGCAGCCGCAGCCGCCCGTCCCATGCCAGCTTGTCCGCCCATTCGACGACGGCACGGGCATGGGGAAAGAAATCCACCGCCGCCAGCACCTGCTCATAGGGCTCGACCGGATCTCCACGCACGATGAGCACCGGCCCCTGGCGTACCCGCAGCAGCCGCGAGGCGGTCGACCCCAGCAACAGGCGCAGCATGGAACTCTCGCCACGCGCGCCGACCGCCACCAGATCGGCGCGCACCGTGGCGGCGTAGTCGGCGATCTGGGTGTGCGCCCGGCCAATGCGCTGGGCCACCCGGACGCGAATGCCGTAATGCTCGCGTAGCCAGCGCGCCACGGCGTCGAACTGGTCGTGGATAGTCGCGTCGCCCACGGTGCTGTCGTCGGGGCCGAGCTCCTGTCCGGGGTACAGGGCGAGGGGCGCGGTCACGTGCAGCAGGTGCAGTTCCGCGCCATGTTGTCGGGCGATGAGCGCCGCC
>JAUYFG010000042.1 GCA_030690985.1 Pseudomonadota bacterium | reverse complement strand
CTCGCCTGCATCCACCAAACCCGCAGGCGGGACGCCTGCGCTACAACACCGGCCCGCCCCTGTAGCGCAGGCGTCTCGCCTGCATCCACCAAACCCGCAGGCTGGACGCCTGCGCTACAACACCGGCCTGCCCGGTAGCGGTTTTTGTCGCACTCAGCCTCGCATCGGCATCACGTTCAGCAGCAGGTTGCCGGCACTGGCAAGCTGGCCCTCCGATACGGTGGCGTTGATGCGGCTGAACTCCTGCGTGCTGTCCTCCACCAGATTGCCGGTGAAGGCGGCGCGATCCACCACGGCGTAGCCCAGGTCGCTGTCGTTGCCCAGCCAGGTATTGCCCTGGGCGACCAGGTTGCTGGCGGTGACGGCATTGCCGGCGTCCTCGAAACGGTTGCCACTCAGCGTGATCCGCGCATGGCCGTTGACCTGCGCCACCAGCGCCTGGTCGGCGTTCAACGCAGTGCCCGGGAGATTCGCCTTGAGCGCGGAGAGACTGTTGGCAACCAGTCGCAGATCCTCGCCGCCGCTTTTGACGATGCTCCCCTCCAGGCCGACCCCGTTGATCGTGGCCGGGCTGCTGTAGCCATCCACGCCGTTGCCCAGCAACACCCAGCCGTCCACCTGGTTGCCTTCGATCATGCCGCCCACCTTCTGGTTGGCCAGGCGCAGGGCGGTGTCGGGCTTGTAGGTGACCCATAGCGCCACCAGGCCTTCCACCGCGACCATGGTTTCCGAGTGCGTCAAACGCTCCTTGCCCAGGGCCACCGTCATGTTTTCGCTGTTGGCTTTGACCACCCGCACCACGGCGGCACGGGGTGTGGCGCGCGGGCCGACCTGTTCGAGATTGGTTTTCCAGGCCAGACGTTTTTCCGGAGTCATGGCCATGATCGCGGTGACCACTTCGTTCAGGGCCGTGTCGTAAGCGGTCTTGTCGAGCAGCAATTCGTCCTTGCCCAGCGCCAGGATCGCCTTGCTCACGGTGGCATCGCCCACCACCGCCGTGCCCCCCCATTTGCTGCCATTGCCGACGCTGCTTTTCACCTGGGCGTAGAGCACGTTATCGCGCCAACTCATCTGGCAGGCGCTGCCACCCTGCCCGCCGACGCTGATCATCGCCGGGCCATTGGCGCTGCCGCTGGTGCGGCTGAAATGGCAGCCCTGCGTCCTGGCGGTGTCGGCGGTGATAGCGAGCTGGCCGGCGCTGTTGCCGAAGGTCAGCGAGCAATTTTCCAGGATCACCTCGTCGGCGCCCAGGCTGAGGGTGGTGCCGCTGAAGCTGATGAAAACCGATTCCGGCCCTTCGCCACTGATGCGCAGGCTGCGCTTGCCGCTGATGGCCGGCACGCCGGCGAGCGGATAGCTGCCGCCCTTGAGGCAGACCCAGAGATCGGTTGCGCTGCTGGAGTTGGCGAATTCCTGCAACAACAGGCCCAGATGTTCCGGCGAAGTAGCCGCCACCGCGCAGCCGCCGCCGGACTTGCCGCAGAGCACCTTGAGCGCATCCTGCACGGTCACCACGGCGGGCGCTTGCAGGTCGCTGCACAGCGCCGCATCGCTCTTGTCCAGCGGCAGATCGTTGGCCTTGAACTCGCACAACAGCTTGTCCAGCACCGGGGCGACATTGTTGTCGCCGACCGCCAGGCCGAGCAATTCACGCACGCTGGGGCTGGAAGCGCAGGCCGGCACGTTATAGGGCAGGCTGGTCGCGTTGAGCTGGCAGAGCAGGTTGTCGAGCGCGGCCTTGACCGTGAGCTTGCCGTCGCTGTCCGGGTCGAGCAGCGCTTTCAGCCGGTCCTTGATCGATTTGCCCTCGTTGGCGCCGCAGTTGGGCAGCGGGTAGGCGATGTCGTCGGCGTCGATGGCGCAGAGGTTGTCCAACGCCTGCTGCACGTTCGCAGCACCCGCGTAGAGGCCGACGCAGTGGTCGGAAAAGCCCACGTCGGCTGCGACGATGTCGGTCAGCGGCGGGAAGGCCATGCGACGTTTGAAGGCGTCGTTCTGGGCGACCAGTTTCTTGTCCACCCCCAGTTCGCCGAGGAACAAGTAATGGTGGCGCACGCCGCGCGGCGGGGCGGCGGAGAGCACGGTGTCGCCGCTTGCGTCCTCCGCCTCGCGCACTTCAGCCAGCCAGTAGTCGCCGGGCACGAAGCGCTTGCCGCTGCTGGAAAGCTCCAGTTCCAGGCGTTCCAGGTTGATCTTGAGCACGCCACCGGCGAAGTTGGCGCGGCCTTGCGCCTGGTTGCCCACGGCACCCGCGAACAGTGCGACGCCGCGATCACGACCGCTCAAGGCGCCGCTGTCCAGCTTGACCTTGATGGTTCCATCCCACTGCCGCACGTAGGTTTTCGGCTCGTTGACGCCGCTGGGTGTGGCGCAGGTTTCCTTGATGAGGCCGCGCAACTTCAGCGGATTAGTCGCAAAGTGGTTGCCCAGCAGGCGCTCTGTGTCGTTGTCGAAGTATTCCCAGACCCAGTCGCCCTGGTTGAAGCCCGCCGGCATCGCCGCCACCGCGCAGGCTTCGGCGCCGTTGTCGCGCGACCATTTCAGGGTGAGCCATTGGGTGGCGGGCTCGTAGTCGTGGATTTCCACGCGGAACAGATAGTTGCCGAGGCGCTCATCCACTTTCACCTGGCTGGAACAGGGGTCGCAAGTGTCGCCGCTGCTGGCGATCAGACGCAGTTTCAGGGTGAGCGGCGCGGTGCCGATGCAGGGGTTGGCAACCTCGTTGAGCGGGTCGAGGGTGTTGGCGCACCACTTCACCTGCAGCATGGTCTGGCTGCGCGTGGCGGTGTCGGCGCCGTGTAAAGCGGCATCCATGAGCGCCGACTGTTCCAGGGCGGAAACGCTGCGTTCCCAGACATCGGCGTAGAGCTTGAAGTTCTGTCCGCTGTAGTCGGCCTGGATCGGGTAATCGGGCTGCGCGTTGACCGGCAGCGGCGCGGAAGCGTCCAGCCGGGCCGGCACGCCCTCGACATAGAGCGCGCCGGGCTGGATGCGGATGTTCGCGGAGCCGGCCGGGTCGGCAAACACCTTGAGGCCGCCCACGCGCGGCGCGCCGCCGGCAATGGCATCACGCAGGGCATCGACCAGACGCGCCTTCTCGATGTCGGAGAGTTCATTCCAGTCGGCATCCAGGATCATCCGGCCCTGTTGCAGATAAACCCCGGAATAGCGTTGTTCGGGCTGGAAGGAATCGCGGGAGATTTGGGTTTTCATGGCTGTCCCCGGTTAATCATTTGCATCGTCGGTTAGCAGAAATATTCGTAGGTTGGGCAAAGCGAAGCGTGCCCAACGAACCGTCGCGGTGTTGGGCACGCTTCGCTTTGCCCAACCTACCGCTTGCTCCCCCCTTTGAGAAAGGGGGGAGCCGCATCCACGCGCCGCTCGCCTCATGTCTTGCTCTCCTTGGGTGGCGCACAAGCGAGGCTGGAATCGGCCACCAGCACCGCCTCCATGCCTACCGGCAGGAATTCCTGCAACTTCTCCAGCACCGCGCGCTGCCGCAGGACATAACGGTAGTCATGGCAGGCGCCCAGCTCGCCGCCGTCCTCGGCGCCGGATTGGAAAATCGCCTTGGCATCGGGATGCAGCACGCCGCAGCCGGGATGGCCGAAACTGGCATTCCAGAACAGCGGTTGCGCAGTCGTGCAGGTATTGCTGAAACAGCGCAGGGCGGAACGCTTCAGTTGCGACACCCACAGCGGATCGTTGACCAGAGCAGGATTGAAGGCATCGGGTGGCGGCGGGATGTGGAACAAGCGGCAAAAGCGGATGCAGCCGGCGGCGGGCACGTCGTTGTCTATCGTGTCCTTGCGCAGGGGCGGCATCAGGATGCTGTCGCTGGCCTCCAGGCGTTCCGCCAGGAGCGTGTCGAGCACGGTCACATATTCCAGGCGCACCAGGCCACGCGCGGCTTCGAGCTTCTTGAACAGGCAGGCGCGCGCCGCGATCACCGGCACATTGCGCAGGGCGGTGACGACCTTGAACTGGCGCGCGGCGCAGTCGCGCAATTGCGCCGCGCCGGCGTCGATCTGCACTTTGTTGTCGAGCCAGAGATTCTCGAAACGGTAGACGGCGACCTGGGTGAAGGTGGCCACCCCGCGCAATTTGACCGGTACGTCACCTAGGCCGCTGTAGGTGATCAACGGCAGTGTGGCGCCGTTCCATTCGATGCTGCCCGTACTGACCCGCAGATGCGGGCCGTCGAAGGTACTCAGGCCGAGCACCTCGCTCCAGTTCATCGCCGGCGCGCTGGCTGAACAATGGCCTTCCGGCGGCGGCAGATTCAACAAGACCCGGCGTGGATGGAAGTGCCCTCTACGCCAATCCGGCGTGCGCACATCCACGGTGCGGCGGGAGACATCCTGGAAGCTGTCCGGCGCGCAGGGCAGGCCGTGGCGGTTGACCTGGCGCCAGGTAAGACTCTGTCCAGCGAATGTCGTCTGATGCGCCCCCGAATTGCTCGGGTCGCAGCGCACGGCGCGCGAGCAATAGCGCAAGTCCAGGGTGGCGGCGGGCAGGCCGGGATGGCGTGCGCGCGCGGCGGGGCCGGCATCCTCGCGGATTTCCCGCTCGCCGAAGGCCGTTTCCGGCAACAGCGGGCGATCCACGCGCGGGGTGATGGCCACCCGTTTCCAGCCCTCCTGAATTTCCACTTCGAACTGCCCCACCGCTTCGGCGATGGCTTCGATGCTGACGCGGGTGCCCTTGCGCTGGCGCCAGGCGACGGCATCGGCCAGTTCGGCGCGGCGCCCGGCTTCGTCCGGCGACACCAGGCGCACATCGAGCAATTGCGCGAAATAGGGCAGCAGCCAGTCCTGGCAGTGGCGGCCGTCGCCATCCTGATCCGGGAAGCTGTCGTAAAGGCGTTGCGCCACGGTGGCGTGGAAGGCATCGAGCAATTCGCCGTAGACCTCCAGCAACCTGGCGAGATCGCCGGTTTCATCGCGTTCGCGCCAGACGGCGGGCAGCCATTCCTGGAGCAGGGTGCCGTAATTGGGGTTCATAGACCGTACTCCTCGACCACCACGACAACACCCGTGCTGTCGAACACCAGGCACTGGCTGGGCGCCGGTTGCGCCAGCAGCAGCTTGCCGCCGGTCTCGACCGACTGCGCCAGCAGCACCTTGGTGGCAGCGCTGAGAACGATGCCGCAATCGCTGTTTTCCACGCCGGCCACGGCATCCACCACCTTGTAGACCTCACCGCGATACAGGGCCTGGCCCAGTTTCCGCGCCTCTTCGGTGAAAGCGGCTTCGAGTGCTTCGAGCACGGCGTCTTTCACGGTCTGGCGGTCGAAGGCGTCCGTGCGCACACGCACGGTCACAGTCAGCTTGAAGGTCAGCCGGGTGTAATCGCTGATGCCGATGGCCATGCCGGGCTGCGCGCGCGCCAGCAGAAACGCCTGCAACTCGGCCTTGAGCGCGGCGGAGGGCATGCCGCCGCCGGCTGCCATCGCCACCACTTCCAGGCGCTCGCGCTGGCCGAGGCCGGGCGGCAGGCGGAAAGCGCGCGCCTGCCAGACGCTGGCATGGCCGCGCGCCAGTTGCGAGAAATCTTCCAGCGAAACCGCGCGATCCAGCGCCAGCAGGGTGGCGGGGGCGTTCTCGCGGAGATCGGCATTGCTTTCGCGGTCGCCGCCGCCGCTACTTTCTATTGGTTGCGCCAGCGATTCCAGCAACGGATGCGGCTTGATCAGCTTGGCCAGGCTGCCGGGGGCGAGATTGCCAACGGCGCCGGAACCCTGGCGGAAGCTCACCCGGAGGTTGTTGCCGCCGCTGGGCAAGCGCCGGCCGTGGCGGCCGTCGCCGAACTGGATGTCGGCATTGCCGTCCTGGTCGATGCGCGCCTGGTAATGCGCGTCGGTCGGGCCGGAATCCTTGAGGGTGGAAACCTGGGTCCAGGTCTCGCCGGCCACCGCGACTTCGACGGCGGCGCGCACCCCGGCGCTCATGCCGGCATCGGCGACAAAGCTCAGGTCGGACACCTCCAGGGCGAAATGCTGGCTGCTGCGGGTGCCATCACCGCTGCCCAGCACCCGTTGCGGCCGGCTCTCGCCGTGGCCGGCATTCACCACGTTGGCGTAAATCTTCAGGTTGCCGGCGGTGGTACCGGTCGGCAGGGCATCGGCCAGATCGAGCCAGGCGCCGGCAGCGGCGAAATCGGCCAGGGTGGTTTCCAGCGCGCTTTCCTGAGTTGTGATGCCGTTATCGACGATCAGCGCGCGCCCGGCCTTCAAACCGGCAGGCAGGCTTTCCAGCAGCACACGGATGCCGGAGAGGGCGGTGGGGTTGTCCTGCCAGCCGACCACGCGCGCCTGCTTCACAAAATGGCTGTACACCCGGGTGCGGGAGAGGAAGAAGGGGCCGCCGCCACGGTCCTGCCAGTGCGGGTCGGCGGACAGCGTGGCTTCCTCGTGTTCCGCGTCCAGCGCCACCGTGGCGAGGCGCGCCCAGGCCATCTGCGCGCCTTTCACCACCACGGCCAAGTCGCCGGCCGCCGTCTGCTTGCACTGGCCGGTGACCAGTTCTCGGGCCAGACGGCCGTCCTCGCTCTTGTTGAGGAAGCTGTCCACCGTCCAGGGGCCGGCGGTGGGCGGCGGCGCCAGCAGGGTTTGCGGGTTGTTGAGCTTGAAGTCGTTGGCGCCCGGCACGCCATCCGTGTCGGCATGCCAGGTGAGCGTCAGCGCGGTGTAGCCGGGGCGTTCGTCCTCGGCCAGCAGCGCGTTGTCCTTGGTCACCGGCACGTACTTGGCATGCAGGCAACGGTAGGCGGGCAGATATTCACGGCCACCGACCTTATGGATGCGCGCCAGCCATTGCCCGGCCAGGCGCGACCAGTCGCCGGCCGCGTAGACCACATCGACCACCGTTCCATCTGCATTGATTACCCGGCGTTTCGGCGGGTTGGCGAGGTCGGACAGCGGCACGCTGATGGGCCGCGCCACCGTGGCACCGTTGAGGGTGAGCTGGTCGATGGTGCGGTAGAACACCAGGCGATCTTCCTGGACGGTCTTGATCCGGCGGTAGTACGGCTTGTCGTCTGTTGAGCGAATCACCACGATATCGCCCGCCGCCAGATCGCTCGACGGCACCGCCAGTTGCAGGCTGTGGCCGACGCTCTCGACACCGCCCGTGGCCGGCCCCAGCGGCTTGAGTTTTTCCTTGGGGCCGGTGTGCAGCAGGGTGTACCCCTTGACGAAACCGGCGGGGATGGCCGGCGAGAGCGTCACCGTGGTGCGGTCCTCGCCGAGGATGAGGCCCTGGACCATGTGCGAGGAAAGTTGTCCGTCACGTTCGTCTTCCAGAACCAGTGGCTCGCCGCTTTTCAGCTTGTCCAGCTTCTCGGCGACGACCAGGACGGTGCCGGTCAGGGCCTGCGGGTTGCGCAGGTGGTCGCGGGCGTAAAGGGTGTTGTAGGCGGCATCGGCGTCCAGATCGGCGAGCGTCTCGAAGATCAACGGCGCGCCCGAAGCGGGGCTGTATTTCACCTGCAAACCGGCGGCCACCGTACCGGCCTTGCCTTCCTTGAGGAACAGCGCCAGCGGCGCGGAAGCGGAGGCCGGCGGCAGCGGCGCGTAATCGAGCAGCGCCACCAGACGGCGCAGGTTTTCCCACTGGCTGGCGGTGCCCAGCGTGCTCTCGTTGGCATAGGCATCGACATGGCTCCCCAGCACATGGCAGGAGCGCGCGAACTGGCGCGTGAGTTGCCACAGCATGTCGTCCGGGTCTTGCGCGTAGAGCGCCTCCAGGCGGGCTTTGCGAGCTTCCTCGGATTCATTGGCAACGGCGGTTGCCTGTACCTGCGTCCAGACCGGGAATTTGGCGGCCAGGCCGGCGCGCAGGCGTTCCAGGAAGATGGCGGCATTGCCGTCGAGATAGTCAAAGCGCGAAAGGCCGGCGCGATTCCAGCGGGTAAGGTCAGTCATGGCGAATGACCTCCGTGAACGGTCGTAGGGTGGATAAGCGAAGCGCATCCACCATCACCGCAGCCAAAGGTGGATGCGCTTCGCTTATCCACCCTACCGCGTTCCTCCGGCACGATTTGCGGCTGCGGGCCAATTTGTTGGGCACGCTGCGCTTTGCCCAACCTACGTCTCTAAGCGGTGGGTTCATCCCTTTCTCCCCCCATGCAGCAGCAGGCTGAAGTAACCCCGTTCCGGGTGCGCCTGATCGTTGTCGCAGATAGCCACTTCCAGACCTTCCAGGACGATGCGGCCGCTGGCGGCCTGGTCGGGGAAGCGGTCGCCCAGGCGTTTGAAGCGGTTGAGGCAGACGTTGTCCACCCCGTCCAGCACCATCAGCGCCTGATAAAGATCGCTCGCCCAGAGGTCTTCGCCGAAGCGCAGACGGCCGGGCTCGAAGAAGCCGCCGGGGCCGGTGCCGAGGGCGCGATCGACGGCGTTGCGGATTTCCGACTGAAAGTAGTCGGCATCGACCTGGATCGACAGGGTCATGACGATGCCGACTTCCAGCGCCGCTTCCAGCACCACTTCCTGGCCGACCATGCGGTAGGCCTCCAGGTAGGGATAGAGCACGGCGCGCACGCTGGGCTGATCCACACGCGCCGGCAGATAAAAGCCGCGTTCGGCGTGGAAGGCCTCGCTTGCCGCCCAGACTTCGTCGCTGTAAATGCCGTCGCTATCCAATCCGAGGGGTTGCAACTGAGGTTGCCAGGGAATCACCGCCACATGCACCGTGGACCAGGCGCCGTCCCAGCGTTCCCAGGCATGCGCGCGCAGCACCAGCGGATGTTCTTCCAGGCGGGTTTCGAAATCGGCCAGAGTGACCATGCGGTGCTGGTCGTGGATGGCGCGCGGGCCGTCGAGACGCGCTTGATCCATCTTTTCCGGGTGATCCAGCCACCAGTCGTCGAAGCGTTCAATGTCGCCGCGCGTGTCGGCGATCGGCGGGGTCACATCGAACGGCGGCTGTTTCAGGCTTTTCGCCAGGCCGAGGGCGTCATAGCCGATCAATTTCAGCAGGCGGCGCAGCGATTCCGGGCGCCGCGCGGTTTCCAGGGTGCTTTCGGCGGCGGCGCGGTCGAGGCTGTCGGAGAGCTGGTCGAGGGCGAAGGCCAGCACTTCCACCAGAGCGACTTCCACGTCGGCCGGCGTCCAGCGGCGGCGCTCCGGGAAGCGCGCCGCCAGTTCCTGCAACATGAACAGGCGGAAGCCGTCGTAGTCGCGCTGATCCCAGTCGAAATCGTCGCCCACCTCGGGCAGGGTGTCCGGCAGATCCACCTGGCGCCGCCCGCAATCGGGGCAGTGGCCGTCAAACAGCAATTCGATGAGGGGATCGGCAGCCATGTCCGACTCCTTAAAGTTTGAAGACCTGGCTTTCACGATGGCCAATGGCGGCCAGGGTGTAAGCGATGGCGATGGTGAGGGTGGCGCCATCGCCGCTCACCTCCACTTCCAGGCTCTTCGGGTCCACCTCGCCTTGCAAAGCGTCCGCGAGCGATGCGAGCAAGCGGCGCTTGGTGATCTGCCAGAGCGGCGTGTCGTTGGGCTCGAACACCAGGGCCTTCACCCCGGCGCCGAATTCCGGGCGGAAAACGCGCTCACCCGGCAGGGTGAACAACACCTGCTCGATCTGCCCACGGATATGTTGGGAGCGGCTCGCCAGGGCAGCGGCCGCGCCATCCATGTGGAACGGGAAGGCGAGATAGGGGGGGTCAACCAGTCGGCGTGCCATGGCGGTTCCTCGCTAGAACGTCGTAGGTTGGGCAAAGCGAAGCGTGCCCAACATCGCGGCGGTTTGTTGGGCACGCTTCGCTTTGCCCAACCTACGAAATGCCGAGGGAGAAATACGCTTGCTCATGCGCTCATGACCTTGCTGGACAGACTGCTCATCTCGCCCTGCGGGATGGGCGGGCCGGAGGGGCCGACGCCGGTGGGGTGGACGTGGGTGGCGAACAGGGTGAGGAAACTGGTGCCCTTGATGACCGGCTCGCCGCCGGAGCCGCCCAGCATGACCTGGGCGCCTTCCAGCGTAATGGTGGCGCTGGCGCTGACCTTGACGCCGGAGGCCGCCATTTCGATCTTGTTGCCGTTGGCGTCTTCCAGGGTGGCGCCCTGGCTGGAGAGGGTGAGGGTGTTGCCGTTGGCGTCTTCCAGCACGGCCTGGTTGTTGGCGGCGTCCAGGGTGAGTTTGGCGCCGTTGTTGTCGGCCAGGACGACGTTGCCATCCTTGTCCAGATCGAGCATGGCGCCGGCGGAATGCAGCAGCTTCACTTCCTCGGCGTCGTCCTTGTCTTCCAGCAGAAAAACGTGGCCCTTGGCGGTGCGCAGCACCTGGGTGGTGGGCGGGTCCTGCGCCTCTTCGGGCGCATCGCCCGATTGCTGCCAGAAGGTGCCGGTCCAGATCGGGAAGTCGAGATTGCCGCCCTCGAATTCCACCCAGACCTGGGCGCCCACGCCGGGGACGCTGAAAAAGCCCTGGTTGGCGAGCCCGCCGCAGGGCAGACAAGGCAGCGCCCACCCCGTTTCCGCGTCACCCAGCAAAGCCGGCACGCGCAACTTCACCCGCGCCAGCTTCTCGGGATCGGCGTTGTCGCTGACGAAGCCCCGGTATTTGCCGAAGGCGCGGCGCTGGTTGAGGGTTTGCGCAAGCTGGCGTTGCAGGTCGTCAGGCATGGTGAGTCCTCACCCGTAACCGTAGGTTGCGTAACGCCGTAGGTTGGGCAAAGCGAAGCGTGCCCAACAAACCACGCGCACCCATGTTGGGCACGCTTCGCGTTGCCCAACCTACGTGAATGGCCATCTCCCGCATCACAGCACCCCCGCCAGCGCCCCGGCTATGCCGGAAACGCTGTCCAGGTTGTCGCCGTAGGCGTTGCGCAGCAGGCGGAAGCGCTGCTTGTAGCCGCCCGACGTGAAGCTGTGGCTGACACTGTCGACGTAATAGATGCCGGACATCCAGTCGCCCAGGCCATCCACCGGCACCGGCAGGCCGGCTTGCAGAACGTGGCCGTAGAGGGTGCCGTCAAGTTCGCCCTCGCCCTGGACGCGGTGGATGTCGAGATCGTTGGCTTTCATCTGCGCCAGGGTTTGCAGTCGTTGCGCGTCGGCGCCGGCCTCCGCCGACAGTTTCCAGACGAAGTCTTCCAACCCGGCGCCGCTGCTGTCGGCGTGGCTGGTGCCGAGCAAGGGCAGATCGGGATAGACGGTTTCCGGGGTGGTGGCGTCGCCGCTTTCCGCCGGGGCGTCGTAGGCGACGGCGTCGGCCTGGTGGCCGTCGGCGCGCAGCGACAGGGACAGACAATTGGTGGCGTCGCCGGCGTAGACCAGCAGGGTGTCCTGCGGGTCGGCTTGCAGGCGCATGGGGCCGAAATAGACGCGGCCGTCGCGGAAAATCAGCTCGTAGCCATTGAACTCGGCGCGCGCCTTGAGGAACTTGATGTCGGTGTCGTCCTGCGCCACACCCACCAGGCGATCCTGGCCGGCGGCGTTTTCCGGGTCGGTGGCCAGGCCGTAAGTCACCAGGATTTCACTCAGCAACTGGCTGTCGCTGGAAGGTAGATCGGCCGTGCCCCAGGTCTTGCGGTTATGGGCGCGGTCGAGGCGCAGGGAATCGTCCTGGCATTCCACTTTCACCTGGGCGGCGCCGGCATCCTGCGGGGTTTCCAGGTTCACCTCGCGGATGTAGCCGCGCATGACTTCCTCCACCCGGCTGCCGAAGGCGGCGGAAATGACGATGCGCGCCCAGGGCACCAGCACCTCGGCGTCCTGCACGGTCCACTTGCCGAGTTCGTCGCGCCGGGTCTCGAAGGTCAGCGAGGCCGTGGCCGCTTCCGCGCGGCTGGCCTCCACCGCCACTTCCAGCAGGAACGGATAGAGATCGGCGATTTCCGTGCCGTCCACGGTAATCACGCATTCGGCCGGCGCGCGTTCTTTTTCCGAGAAGAGATCGAGCAGCATGGCTCAGTGCCCCCCCGATCCAGAGCCCGGCGTAGGGTGGATAAGCGATAGCGCATCCACCTTCACCGCCGCCATGGGTGGATGCGCTGCGCTTATCCACCCTACCCGGTTGAATGCGGAATTCAGGTTCATTCCTTTGCCTTCGGAATCAGGATGACATCGCCGGCGCGATCCTTGAGCGAGACTTCGACGCCGCTTTGCAGGTCCGGATTGGCGTCCAGGATGCGCCACCACAGGCGCATGTCGCCGTAGTAATGGCGCGCCAGCAGGTCGAGGCGGTCGCCTTCCTGGATGACGTGCTCGATCACGCCGACGGCGGCGCCGATCTCGCGCGGGCGCACCCCTTTGCAACGCAACACGCCCTGTTCATCACCGCTATTGCCACCCTCGAAGCGGCGCGCATCCTTGTAGCGGGAAGTCTTGAGGAACATCAGAACAGCCCTCCAATGGCGGACACTGCGGTGCGCCCGGTGTTGAGCGCGGCGCCGACCACCTGGCGCACCTTCTCGACTGCGTAGAAGGGGTTGTTGCCTTCGATCACCTGCAAGCTGAGTTTCACCGTGGCGCGATAGGGCACCAGGGTCGGCAGGTGGGCGGATTCGGTGACTTCGATACCTTTCAGGAACACCGGCAGGACATGGCTGCCCCACACCAGCAGCAGCACCGAGGCGGTCTGGGAACGCTGAAACGCGCGCGAGCCGCCGAAACCCAGGCTGGCCAGCACCTGCAGGCCGCCCGGCCCCTGGGTCTTGGGTTCCACCATGCTGCGCAGGGTGTCGAGTTCCGGCTGGATGCCCATCGAGTTCGCCAGGGCATCGTTGTCGTTCATGCGGTCGGTGGCGTCGAGCAGGATTTCCAGGTCGAAGCTCTCCGGCTCCACTGACACGCCTTGCGCCACCCGCGCGGTCTCGCTGGGCAGCGCGAAGTCGTAGCCGCCACGCGTGGCCGGCGTCGAACCCAGGGTGAGGGTGATGCTGCGGTTGCGGGTCAGGCTCTGCGGATTGAAGTCGAACGCCAGCACCAGCGGCGGCAGGGACAGCGCGTATTCGACCAGGAAGCCTTTGATGGGAGAGAGCACGGCTAGGCTCCACGTAGCGCAGGCGTCTCGCCTGCTTCGTTCTTCTGATCAGACCTACGAGCAGGCGAGACGCCTGCGCTACAACGCCCGATCGCCGCGCTGATCGACTGCGCGATGCTCTCCGCGATGGCGCGGTCGGAGCGGCGCGCATCCACCCGCACCGGGCCGACGCCGACCTGGGCGATTTGCCCGCCGGGCAGACCTTCCTGGCGGGCCAGGGATTCACCCACCAGGCGGCCGATGCGTTGCGCGCGGGCTTCGAAGCCGGCCGGCAGACGCAGCTTGAGTTGGCCGATTTCAGTTGTCATCAAGTAACTCCCGAGGCAGATGGGCGGCCAGGAGGCCGAGATCCTGCACCGCGATTTCGCGGCCTTCCTTGGCCAGTTCGCGCCACAGGGCGTGGGCGATGTGGGACAGGCCGATGCTGCCGCCCTGCCCCGCCGCCAGATAGGCGGCATGCAGGGCGGCGTTGCGGATGCCGCCGCCGGTGAGCGCCACGGCATTGCCCAGGAACACCGGGTCCACCGCCGCATCCAGCGGCGCGCGCGGCGGCAGCAGGCGGCGCCAGAGTTCGGCGCGGGAAAACGCATCGGGACGCGGAAACTCGACCACCATCTGGAAGCGCCGGGTGAAGGCGGAATCGAGTTGCTTGCGCAGGTTGGTGGTGAGGATGCAGGGGCCGTCATGCGCTTCGATGCGGGTGAGCAGGTGGCTGACTTCCATATTGGCGTAGCGGTCGCGCGCTTCCTTGATCTCGCCGCGCTTGGAAAACAGGGCATCGGCTTCGTCGAACTGCAACACCATCGGCTGGCCGTGGGCGGCGTCGAACAGACGGTTGAGGTTTTCCTCGGTCTCGCCCACGTATTTGCTGACCAGGCGGCCGAGATCGACGCGATACAGACGCCAGCCGAGGGCATGGGCGATGACGCTGGCGGCGAAGGTCTTGCCGGTGCCGGAAGGGCCGGCGAACAGGGCCACCGGCCCGCCCACCTTCTGCCCGCCCCACTGCCCGACCACGGTATCGCGCTGATCGATCCAGAGCAGGAACTCGCGCAGCATGGCGAGACGGCTAGGCGGCAGAACCAGATCATCCCAGGAAGCGGCCAGATCGACGGCGACGGCGCCAGGCGGCGGCGGCACATCCAGCGGGCGGCCGGTGAGACGTGCGACCAGCCAGGGTTCCGGGGTGATCGGCCGATAGGGGTCGTCGTGATCCAGGCGCAGAAGGCGGCGACGGCGCAGGGCGGCACCCGGCTCCAGGGCGCGGCGCAGTTGTTCCGCCTGGCCGGCGTCGAGCGCCAGCAATTCCTGAATCAGGGAGCGGGTGGCCCAGGGCTGCGCCGCCCCGGCTTGCAGGTTCTGGAATGACCAGCCCAGGCGCGGCTCCAGTTCCGGCCCCAGCGCGCAGGCGAGGATGTCGTATTCGATATGGGAGAGCCCGAAGCCCAGCGTGGTTTCCCAGGCGCCATCGGCTACGCGCAGGGCTTCCACCTCGGCTTGCAGTTCGCGCAGACGAGTGATTTCCGCCTCCCCCACCGCCTCGCCCTGGCGGTTGCGCGACAGGCACCAGACCAGGAAATCCAGACGCCGCCATTCCGCATCGAGGGAGCCAACCAAGGGGATGTTGGGGAGCGGGGCGTTCACGACCTGCCACCGGAGTCATGCTGGGGCTTTTGTCCCCCCCTTTTCCAAAGGGGGGCGTTGTTGCGCTCTATCGTTCTTGTCATGCCATCACCCCGCATACAGGCTGACCAGCAGGGGATTCGAACGCACCGTGAGCACGGCGCCATCGCCGGCGCGGGCGTAGCTGCGTTCGGCGTAGAACAGCATCTGGCCAACGTGATTGGTAAACGGCAGGGCGAGCGTCTCGGTGGTGGCGCCGGCCGCCGCGTCGGGGTCGATGCCGGCACTGGCGATAAGCGCGGCGCCTGCGGGTTCCACCGCTTGCCAGCCGGCCGTCGCATCCCAGGTCTCCCAGCGCAGGCTGACCGGTTCGCCAACCTTGCCGGCGAGCCAGACGCGGGGGGTGAAGGCGGCCAGCTCCGGGCTGCCCAACCGCAAGCTGAAGCTGAACGCGCAAGTGCCGCCATGCACGAAAGCGATGGCCGGCGCCCAGTCTTCCCGCGTGATGGCGGGGGTCATGGTGGGCACTTCCGGGAATCTGCCGGCGACGCTGGTTTCCTGCCGTTCCAGGGTGGACTGGACCTGGAGACCGAAGCCGCCGGTGAGCGGCGCGGCCACGGCTTTCACCGCCGGCAGCACCGGCGCCAGCGAGACCTCGTAAAGCACCGAGGGCCGATAAATGGTGTCACCCTGGGTGGACCAGAGCTGATTCAACTGGTCCAGGCCGAGCGGCTGGAAGATGACTTGCAGGTGGTAATCCTCGCCATCCACAACCAACTGGAACACCGGTTTTTCGTGAAAGACGCGCATCACCTCGCCGATCAAGCGCAGGTCGTTTTCCCCCGCGCCGACGCTGTCTTCCTCGGCGGCGAACGGGGTGACCAGGCAGAAAGCGCGCAGCCAGCCGGTTTCGCCAGGCAGGGTGTCGGGAAACAGGCCGGACGGCTCGAAGCGGTAGAAGAACAGGTTGAGGCGGTGATCGCTGTCGCCGGCGCCGGCCGAGGCGGTATCCGCCGGCGTGGCCAGCAGCACGCTGACCTTGCTGCGGTCGGGCGCGTTGATCTCGCCATCGAGATAGGCGCGGATGCCTTTGCAGACTTGCGAGAGGGGGGAAAGGGCCAAGGCCATCTCAGAGCCGCTTCAGGTAGTTGCGACTGAGAAAGCCGCGATCCGAGCGCGCCGTGGCTTGTGGCCGCGGCGGGGCGGCGTCGGCGACCACGACCACGTCGATGCGGCCGATGATCAGACTGGGCGGGGTGGGTTCGGAGGCAAGTTCGGTGGCGCGACGCGGGTCTTGCGCTGCCGCGTAGTTGGCGCGACCGGGGCGTGAGGAGGGCGCGGCGGCACTTGCCCTGGTTTCGGATAGCGATTCCCGCGCCGCAAATTCCCGAGCCGGGCTGGATTCGACGTTGGCAATGGCCGCGCCGCCGTCACGCTCGAAGGACTGTGGCGCGGAGGATTCAGACACAAACTCGGACGCAAGCCCGGCCGCCGGGGTGGTCCGCGCCGCCGTGCCAGGTTGATCTAGCGCGGTTGCAAGGGTGGTTTCAGAAGGGGCGCCCCGACCCGTCGGCCGGCTCAGGAACGTTTCGCGTTGTCTGCTAACAAGTCGTTCACTGCCTTCTGGGATCTCGGACCTATGCGTTTCGTGATTCAACTCCGTTTCAATTGGCCCAGGCAAAACTACAGACTGATGCGTTTTCGACTCGGATACCACGTTGGCTGCCGCTACCTTGCCGGGACTTCCGTGTATTACCTGTCCTGTTTCCAGTGCGCTTTCTCGGCTATCGCCCAATACGGAAATGAGAGTTTCCCCATCATTCGTGGCGGGCGACCTTGGGCTTTCGACCTCGGCCCCCGCTGACAAAGGGTCGCCAGCCGGAAGATGGGTATATCCCACCCCCGACTGGGTTGACGCCTCTCGGGGCAGAACCTGCCCCGCCTTCTGAAACCTGAAAACCGTCTGCATGCCACTGGGCGTGCTGTCTTGCGAGTAATCCTCTTCCGGCGCACTGGCTTCGGATTCGTCCGAGGCGCGCCGCACCCAGCCGCCGGCAAGAGGGCGGCGGGCATCGCGGATGGTGTCGTTGAACAGGCCCATTACTTCATGCCCTCATTCCGCCATGCCGCGCGCGGTTGATCAACGTAGGAGCCGGCTTGCCGGCGATTGCAACGGCCACCGAAGTGCCGCCGTCGTAATCGCGAGCAAGCTCGCTCCTACGGCATGACATGGGATGCACGGTAGCGGTCATGCTCATTCCGCCATGCCGCGTGCGCGGTCGATCATCGTAGGAGCCGGCTTGCCGGCGATTGCAACGGCCACCGGAGTGCCGCCGTCGTAATCGCGAGCAAGCTCGCTCCTACGGCATGACATGGGATGCACGGTAGCGGTCATGCTCATTCCGCCATGCCGCGCGCGCGGTCGATCATCGTAGGAGCCGGCTTGCCGGCGATTGCAACGGCCACCGAAGTGCCGCCGTCGTAATCGCGAGCAAGCTCGCTCCTACGGCATGACATGGGATGCACGGTAGCGGTCATGCTCATTCCGCCATGCCGCGCGCGCGGTCGATCATTTGCAGATAACGCTGCCGACGTGGGCGCGGCAGATCGAGGATGTCCGCCTCGCTCCAGTGATAGTGGGTGGCGATCTGGTGGACTTCCCGCAACAGGCTGTCGCTGCTGCGCGCGAGGGCGCGATAGGGGTCGAGTTCGACCTCGTTGCCGCCGCCGCACTCGGGGCAAGCGGTTTGCACCCGCAGGACGATGCCGGGCGCAATCGCGTCGAGGGCGGCATCGGCGGCGGCGATCAGGTCTTGCCTGGGCGTGCCCAACGCCTCCGGCTGATCCGCCAGTTGCCGTAGCAACCAGCGCGGCGCTTCGGTTTCCGGCAGGTCGGCGAGCATTTCCTGGTCGGCGCCGGTAGGCAGGCGAAAGCGCAGTTGCCGGCCATCCATGTCCACCTGTGCTTGCGGATAACCCGCCCCCGCTTCCTGTACCGGCAGGTCGGCGTAGTCGATACGGAAGTCGAAACGCGCGCCGCATTGCCCGCATTCAGCCTGGAACCAGCCGCCTTCATGGCCAAGGTGGCGGTCCAGTTCACGCATCAGAAACTGGCGGTCGCCGACACAGAGGCCGGCGACACGCGGCAGGGTGGCCGCCTCACCCCCGAGGCGATCGAGCGCCAGAGCCAGCGCCTGGGTGACCGCCGCAGGCGTGCTGGCCGCGCGCTCACCGGCTTCCGCCAGCGCGAGTTCGAGCGCGCCGGACAACGGCCGAAACGCCCAATCGCGTCGCCGCGTGCCGTTCTCCACCAGGCCGCCGGGGAGTTGCATTTACGACTCCGTCGGTTCGGACACCGCCGTGTCGCGCTGCCAGCCCTCGTGTTGCAGGGTGAGGGTCTGGATGCCGACGGCGTTCATGCTGCCTGCGTCCATTTCCGGCAGGGCCTGGTATTCCGACACCCAGGCGCGGAACACCTTGTAGGAAAGGGCGACCTGGCCTTGCAGGTTGAGGACGTTGATGACGATGTCCTTGCGGAAGTTCTTCAGCGACATTCCGGCGTCGCCCTCGACGTTGTTGACCAGCGCCGCCCAGTTTTCGAATACCGGGTCGTGCGAGAGGCCCTGTTCGAGGGTGATCGGCTCATAGCTGGTGCCGCCGGGCAGGATGCGTTCCTTGCTCGGGTCGCCGGCGGTGCGCCATTTGACCGCCTCGGTCTTGCGTTTCAGGGCGCCCATTTTCTTCAGGCCGGCGACCGGCTTGCCGTCGATCAGAATCTGGAATTTGAAGGTGCGGTAGGGGTCGTGGCGGTGGGCGTTGACCGGGAACATGGGAGCAGCCATTTCCGTTTCTCCTTGCTGTTGGTCTTAAGACTGGCCGACTTTCTGCTGAATCCGCACGATGACGAATTCGGCGGGCTTGAGCGGGGCGAAACCGACAATGGCGATGACCTGGCCGCGATCAATGTCGTCCTGGGTCATGGTGTCGCCCAGGCCACAGCGCACGAAATAGGCATCCGATGATTTCTGGCCCTGGAAGGCGCCGGCGCGGAACAGGCCGTCCATGAAGGCGCCGACGTTGGCGCGTAGCGACGACCAGAGACGATGGTCATTCGGCTCGAACACGGCCCACTGAATGCCGTTGTAGATGCTGCTCTCGATGTAGATGGCGGTGCGCCGCACCGGCACATAGCGCCATTCCGGGTTGGCCTTGGTGGAGAGCGTGCGGGTGCCCCAGACCACGGCGCCGTAGCTGGGCAGTTTGCGCAGGCAGTTGACGCCTTCCGGGTTCAACTGGTCCTGGTCGCCGTCCTCGATGCTGTATTCCAGGCCGGCCATGCCGCGCACCGTGGCTTCCACCCCGGCCGGCGCTTTCCAGACGCCGCGCGTGCCGTCGGTGCGCGCCCAGATGCCGGCGGCGAAGGACGAGGGCGCGACAGTCAACGTGGTCGGCACGTTGGGGTTGCTGTCGCGGTTGTAGAAGGGGTTGGACATCTTCACCCAGGGGTAATAGAGCGCGGTGTAGGTGGAGGTGGGCAGGCTCAACGAGGACACGGTGGCGGCCTGATCGAGTTCCAGACCGGGCGGCGGATCGACCAGCAGCATGCGGCTGCCCATCGCTTCGCAGTGGGCAATGGCGGCGTCGATGGCGGTATTGCCGGTGCCGTCTGCCGGCATGGACTGGCCGGGCAGCAGGACGATGTTCACGTCGCGCACTTTCTTCAACTTGTTGAAGAAACTGGTGTAGTCGTCGACGCCGGGCGCGTCGCCATCGCCACCACCGCTGAGCGCCGCCACGGCAAGCATCACTTTCGGCACCACGTCCTGGGTGCCGTGGATTTCCGTGCCGCCCGCGCTTTTTCCCAGTTTCAACAGGGTGGCGAGCGTGCCGGGGCGCACCACCACCGAGGACGCGGCGCTATCGCTGCCGGAGGTGAGGGTGAGGGCGTTGCCGGCGAAAGCGCAGGTGAAGGAGGTGTAGGCATCGCCCAGCGCGCGTACCAGCGCCTGGATTTCAGCCGCCACCTCGCCGCCGCTGTCAAACGTGCCGCCGGGCGCCGCGCCCAGGGTGATGGTCTTGGCGCCGAGGTTGTCGACGTTGAGGGTGAGGGTCATCCCCGCCAGTACCGTCGTCCAGACCAGGGCGGCCAGGTCGCCGCTGACACTGGTGGCGTTCTTGTAGAAGGTGGCGGGCGTGGCCTTGAGGTCGCTGGAAAGATCGACCTGGATGGTCTTCGAATTGCCGTTGACTACGGTGAGTACGTAGCCGGCGTCGGAGCTGTCCATCGACAGGTTGGGGAACGACTCCAGCAGCGTGGTTTCAGCACCGTCCACCTGGCTGACTTCCAGCTTGAAGTGGTAACCGTCGTTGGGGTTGTTCAGGACGACCTGCACACGCAGGCTGTCGCCCCATTCCCCGGCGCTGCGGGCGGTAATGGCGAGGACATTGATCGCCGCCGCGCTGCCACCGACGCGGCCCAGCATCTGGATGGCCGGCAGGGTCGAGGCGAGAGCGTTCTGCGCCAGGCGGGCGATATAGGCATCGCGGCCGCCGTTCAGGAAGAAGTTGAAGGCGGCCAGGCCCATGGAATCGGTCGGGGAATGGATCTCGCCGAAAGCGGCCTTGAATTCGTCCCAGCTATGCACCAGGGTCGCTTCGCCGATGGGGCCTTCCGTGGTGTAGCCGACCAGCGCGGCCACCGAGGTGGACACACCTTCGATGGGCTTGGCGCCGCTGGGAATTTCTTCGACGTAGACGCCGGGGTGCAGATAGCTGGGCATATCTTGATCTCCTTGGTAACAGGTTGGGCCGGCCGACACCCCGGCGCCGTCACTGCGACAGCGCGCGGCGGCCGGCCGGATTCCTTACTTGAACGCAGCCACCGTGGCGCGGGTGTTTTTCAGGCAAAGCGCGTTGTTATTGGCTCCGGCGACCCCCGTGGCGTCCCCCAGGTACTTCACCGAAGGGTTGGACCAGTACTGAATGCGGGTGCAGTTCCCCCCCGCACAGGCAGCATTGTTGTAGGCCATGATCGTGCGCCAGCTCTTGGCGGTTTTCAGATAGC
This sequence comes from Pseudomonadota bacterium, assembly GCA_030690985.1. Classification (GTDB taxonomy): domain Bacteria; phylum Pseudomonadota; class Gammaproteobacteria; order Burkholderiales; family Thiobacillaceae; genus PFJX01. The sequence goes on along the minus strand of JAUYFG010000042.1, from coordinate 20,093 downwards.
CATGGTTGTAATTGACGCAGACGGGACCGCTGGAAGCATCGGCCGCCGGATCGTGGCGTGCCCCTTGCAGGTGGCCGATTTCATGCGCGAACGAGTAATAACCCGTGGCGCAGTCGTAATGCACGGCGGCGAAGGCCGTGTTGGTATTGGCCATGATTCCGGAGGCCAGACCACAATAACTGCCGTTGTCGATAATCAGCACCGCCACGTCGGCCTTGTAGGTGGTCCGCTTGGCATGCACCTCATCCATCTTGCCGTCGGCAGGGGTGCGGAACTTGGTGAGATCGGTATCGAAATTGCCGGATTCGGTGTACGTGGTCTTGTACTTGTGCACCAGCTTCAACGCGATGGGGATCTTGCTGTTGTTGTAGGACTGGTTGGCTTCATCCACCGCCAGAGTGATGAGGCCGTCCATGTCGGCGTGCGCCGCCTTGGCCTTGGGCGTGTAGGCCACCAGGACATTGATGGTGGTTTTCAAGAGCAGTGTGCCGATGATGGCCGGGTTGATGGCGACCGGGCTGACCGTGATGGCCGGGCCGGCCAGTGACAGTGTCGGCGCCTTGGCTTCGGAGGATTTCCCGCCCTTGGGGGGCTTGACCGATTCGGGCGGATGGTCGGGCGGGAACTTGCCCGGGTCGACCCGGATGACGGCATGGTTGCCGTCGCCCAGGGGTTCGATCGCGTAGATCTCGGTGCCGGTCCGGATCATGCCCGTGACCTTGCCATTATTCACCACCAGGGTAGCCGTGCCGCCCTGGTCGCCTACGACCGTGCCGCGCCAGGTGTAATCCTTGCCGCTACGGGTATCCGCGCTGTCGAAGGCGATGGCCAGATCCTTACCGGGCAGCACGTTGAAATTGACCGGCTCGCGGGTATCGGCCAGCACGGGCAGGGCCATTTTCACCACGCGCACCTCGGCCGAGGTCTTGCGTGCCTTGATCTTGTCGAGAAATCCGCTGGCGCTCTTGGACATGGGCGCGCGATCCAGCGTGGGTTCGCTGAACAGGTCGCGCTCGCCGGCGAAAGCAGAGGCTGCGAACAGGTTCGCCAGGGCAATGGCAATAAGTGACGGGGTTATGCGTTTCATCATGCTCTCCTGAAAGATTGTTTCCTGGGTGAACGCCCCCGCCTGGCGGGGGCGAGATACTTCAGGCCTTCTTGCTCTTGCGTTCCGGCGCGGTCAGCGCGCGAGCGGCGCGCACCGTGGCCTCGGTTTCCAGTTGCGGCACCTGGCTGTAGCTGCCGTGGCGCAACGAGGCGCGGACGCGCGAGAGCAACTCGGTGCGGCTCAACTGGCCGTTGGAAGCGCGCATGTGGTGGCAGAAGTAGTAGGTGAAGGCGCCGTTGTAGTTGTTGTCGATGAAGGCGTCGGCGCTGGTCTGGTCGGAACGGCAGCCGGCCCAGAGGATGTGATGCACCGGGTCGCCGCGCACGCTGTCGAACAGCTTGATCTCCTTCAGGTCGTCTTCCTCGCCTTCATGGCGACAGACGATGTCGATGGGCGGCGGCAGGTATCGCGGCAGAGTGACAGGTTTGCCGCCGGTCGGGCCGAGATTGTCGGGACGGGCGAAATTGACATCGCGCAAGCCGGTACCGGAATGGCAACTGTCGAGAAAAACTTCCAGCAACACGCCCTTGGGCAGGGTCTTGAAAATGGCATTGAGGTCGTCGTCGGTGATGTAGCTGCCGTTCCAGTCGAAATCGTGCGGACAGATCAGCTCATCCATACCGTCTTCCAGTTCATCGCCGTCGCGGTCGCGGATCTGCGAGCCGTGGCCGGAATAGTGGAAAACCAGGAAATCGCCCGCCTTGGCGCCGGAAACCAGCCAGTTCAGGCGTGACAGGATGCCGGCCTTGGTCGCCCGGCTGTCGGTGGCGACGCGGATTTCCGTGTTCTTGAAGCCCAGGTATTTGCGCAGGATGTCGCGCATGTTGGTGACGTCGTTAACGCAGCCGCGTAAATCACTGATACCGCGATAGTCATTGATGCCGACCATGACTGCTCTTTTTGCCATGATGTCCTCCAGTTCGGGCCTGACGGCCCGTGATGAAACGCTCACTGAACCCTTGTTTTTGTCTGGCACGTTGCTGCCGACCCGGTTGCATCAGCAGTAACCGTGCCAGCAAGTTGGCACATAAAAAACAATGAGTTAGGCGAATCCTCTGGAATCGTGCGGGTCACTCGATACCCACCCGAGGCAAACGGAATGCGTGGCGGCTTGCAACCGGAACAAATGCTTACGGGCGGATGACGGCCTTTGGGAGTGGGTCATGGCAAACCCAGGAGAAGTGGCGGAGACATTTTGTGAATGCGCGCCACAGTGAAATAGCCGCGCTATCCACTCCCCCCTTTCTCAAAGGGGAGTCGGCGGGGCGTAGGTTGGGCAAAGCGAAGCGTGCCCAACATCGCAGCGGTTCGTTGGGCACGCTTCGCTTTGCCCAACCTACTGCGCTGCGCTTTCCCAACACGGGAGCCAGGGCGGTTATTCGTGTACGGCCGAGGGGGGTTCGCCCACCACCCGGTTGCGGCCGGACTCTTTGGCGGCGTAGAGGGCGTAGTCGGCGCGCTCGATCAACGTGGTCGCGGCTTCGCCGGGACGGTATTCGCTGACCCCGATGCTGGTGCTCAGGTGGATGCCACTTTCGAACTCGGCCTCCTCGATGGCCAGGCGCAGTTTTTCGGCCATTTTCACCGCGTCTTTCAGGTGCAGATAAGGCGACAGGATCAGGAATTCCTCGCCGCCCCAGCGTCCGAAAATATCCGAGCCGCGCAGATTGGCCTGGATGATTTTGCTGAAACGCTTGAGCACTGCATCACCCACCGCATGGCCATAGCGGTCATTGACCTGTTTGAAATGATCCAGGTCGAGCATCAACACCGCCAGCGGGTGGTGAAAACGATCCGCGCTTTTCATGATCCCCTCGCCGTGCTGCTGAAGGCCCAGGCGGTTGAGGATGCCGGTGAGCAGGTCGGTCATCGAGAGTCGTTCCAGCTCGCTGTTCTGCTTGAGTATTTTCCGTTCCTGGCCGTCGATGCGCCGGATCAGGAGGGCAATCACCAGGTAGATGGCGGCGAGCACCACGAAAGTGACCAGCGTGAACACCTGGGCCATCCGGTCGCCGGCCTCGACGATGCCGCGCAAAGGCACCCGGATCGAAATCAGGGCGCGGATGGTATTGGGGCTCTCGTGGAAACCGGCTTTGTCGCCGTATAGGGCGACCAGTTCCGCCGGCGCGGCGGCGGGATCGCCGTGGCATTTCGCGCAGCCCTTATTGGATCGTTCGATGGGCACGGCGAGGTAAAGCCATTTCTGACCCTCCAGATCGACCACTTTCTGATATTCGCCCAGGGTGTTGGCGTTCATCCGCCGCAGCAGTTCCTTTTCGCCGGCATCCGCCTGATTCACCGGGTTGCGCGGATTTTCCGAGGCAAGCTTGAAATAGATCGGCTCCAACCCGCGCTTTTCCCGTTCCAGGTTGAGCAGATCCTTCATGCTGCGCGAGATGAAGGTGAAGGACATCACCAGCGGCGAAAAATAGCCCTTGTAAAGCTTGCCCTCGTCTTGCAGACGGTATATCTCGGGGCGCTGAATTTTGGTGACGTAAGCATGGGTGGCGCGATGCACCAGAAGCGCATTGAGCGCCTGTTGCTTGGCCTCGCCGACCGCATATTCATTCGCTCGGTCATGAAATAACACCACCAGCCCGGCAAATGCCAGTGCGAACAATACAAACAATGCAATCAGGATATTGCGGTGGCGGGGCAGCATACTTGGATTACCAGGCTATCGAATTGGCTACATCCATATGTATAGCTGTACCAATTGTGCGACTGCAACAAATGTTGCGAATAGTCACGCGAACAGCACTACACCCCACACCACGAGCACATTGACCAACGCGATCAGCACGGCGGCGCTGCCGATGTCCTTGGCGCGTTTGGCGAGCTGGTGGTTTTCCAGGGAGATGCGGTCCACCGTGGCTTCGATGGCGGAGTTGACAAGTTCGACAATGAGCACCAGGAGGACGCTGGCGATCATCAGGGCACGGCCGATGGCGGCGACATCGAGGATGAATGCCAACGGAATGAGGACAACGGCGAGCAGCGCTTCCTGACGGAAGGCGTCCTCGTGCTTCCAGGCGGCCTTGAACCCGGCCAGCGAGTAGAAAAGCGCGTTCCAGACCCGCGTGAGGCCGGTCTTGCCTTTGTGAGGACTTTCTCCCGCGTTCAACCTGGACTCCTCAGTTGAACGCGCCCGAGTGTGCGATTTTCGGGCTGGCTGGCAAGGCGGGACGACGCTGCGGGTCGGGGCCCGCAAGGATAAGCAGGGACTTTGCCGCCGTCTTTTGGCGGCTTAGTCCTTCGCTTAGTAGTTTCATCAGGAGCAACGCGGCCAGCCAGCCCGAAAACCGTGCAATCGGGTGCGTAGCGGGCGCACCCAATGGGTGAGCGTGACCGAAGGCACGCCGGCCAACATATGTGCGGCATCACAAGGGCCAAGGAGCGGTCAACTGAGGAATCCAGGTTCATGTCTTGCGCTTCAATCTGTCGCGGTGCGCCTGGCGATAGCCCTTGATTTCCCCCAGGCTCGCCGCCAGGCGAACCTGGAAAAAGCGGCGCCGCGCATTGGACCAGGCGGTCAGGGCCGAGAAAAAGTAACCGAACAGCTTGCGATACATGTACAGCGGAATACCGCCGTCATGAGCACTGTTCACGCGCACCGTGGAAGCGGACCGCTCGAACGCCTTGGCGAGGAGATAGCGCAGTTGCAGGCGCTCGTTGTCGACATAGTGGTGCTGGACCACTTCCGGCACATAACGCAGCCTGGCGCCGAGATCGAGCGCGCGCAGCACCCACTCGATGTCTTCGGCGCCCCCCAGGTTGTGCCCCACCGGCCCGAGCTCGACGGAGAACGGCCCGACTCGCTTGAGCCACGACCCACGCAGAAACAGGTTGCCGCCGCCGGGAACGGCGATGTCCCGATTCAGTGCCTGGGGCGCCTCGCCCAGGTCGAAGCGCGGCACCGGCAGCGGGTAGATCCGGTAGGGGCCGCTATCGTGCACCCAGGCAGGCTCCGTGCCATCCCAGTCGGGCAGGATGCGGCCGCAGAACAGATCGGCCTCGGGATAGGTGTCGGCGGCCTGGCACACCGCCTTGAGATAGGCGGTATCGACCCGGTGGTCGTCATCGACGAATGCGACCAGATCGGACTCGATCAGGGCAATAGCCAGGTTCAGCGCGTGCGATTTGCCGGGAGCCGGTTCCGCGTGCCAGCGCAAGGGCAGGCGGCCGTTCGGCGCGCGCAGAGACTCGTCCAGGAAGGCGTGGGTGGTATCGCTGCACGCATTGGCGATCACCAGAATCTCCACCCGCCAGCCGGCGGGCCGCTCGGCGACATTGAGTGAGGCCAGCGTCTTGCCGAGCAACGCCACCCGGTCGTGGGTGCAGATGAGGACGGTCAGCAACATGGCGGGTACGCGAATCGCGCTGAGTGGGTGGCCACGGACGGGGCTCGATTACGCGGTCAGCGGGAACACTCGACCAGGTCGGGATCGACTCCGGCATAGAGCGGATCCTGGCGAACCACCGCCCGCGCCAACATCACGGTGCGCAGAATCTCGCCCGGGGGCATGCCCAGGCAGGAGCGGAGCGCGACTTTCAGCCGATTGAGCTGGCTGAAGGCGTCAGGCCGGTTGAAATACTCCTGCTCCACTTCGAAGTAGGAACACTCGACCCAGTCTCTCAGGCAGCGCAAGGTGGGCACGCACCAGTTGCTCTTGTCGCCGAACAACAGGTCACGGTAGTGGAAGCTCGAATAACTGCGCGCCATATCGGGATAGATCGGCCCCTCGATGACGACATGCGCCCCCTCCTTCATCACGCGGCGCAGCTTGGAGAGCGCCAGCAAGGGATGTTTCAGGTGGTAATAGATGCCGCTGAACACGACCACGTCGAAGTCGTTCACCCCCAACTGCTCCACATCGTAAACGTTGAGATCGGGATGGTAGCTGGCGCGGGATCCGAGCGCCTCGTGCGCGAGCCGATAAGCCGGCGAGCACCAGTAACCGACATGAGTCAGGTAATCAACGGAATGCACCTCGGTCGCGCCCCGGCGTTCCGCCTCGAACGACCACAATCCGTTGCAGGCGCCGAGATCGAGCACCTTCTTACCCTTGAAATCGATCTTGTCGTAGGCCTTGATCACGTTTTGATTGACCGGCCAGCGGCCGGGCGTGACCACCCCCTGGCCAAGATCGATGGTGTGCATCCAATTGTGCTTGGCAATCTCTTGAATCAGTTTTTCTCGTTCCATGGATCGGCTCCGTTGGTTGTAGTGGGTCTCGCGGCCTCGGGCCGCGAGCTGGGTGAAAACAGTGAAAACAGCGGCCGCGTGGCGGCGCACAGATCGGGCAGCCAGTGGCGAAAACGCCAGGGCAGTCGTTCACGCAGACGACGCTGGCCAAAGCCGCGCCGGCTCGCGGCGGGCGTCAACTCCCCAGCCAGTTCACTCAAGGTTTGCACGCGGACATCGGCTTGCCCCGCGACCCAGGCGAGCAAGGCGTCGAACTCGCCATGGCTGCGAAACACCGGGGTATCGCCGCCACCGGGAAAATCGTAATGATGCATGACCACGGTGATTACCGGCGCCAGCCGGGCGAAACGGCGCGCCTCCGTGACGGCGGCCTCAAGATCGGAAAGAGAGCAGGTCAGCGGCAACAGGCGCAGGCGGGTAGGCCGCATCGGCGGATGCTCAAGGTTCGCGGAAAGATGGCTGAACCCCTGCCGCGCCAGTACGTCCAGGGTCACCGCGTCGTAACTGTTCCAGGGGGGAACGAAGCCGCCGATGGGTTGTTCGAACAGCGACTCCAGCAAGGCCTTTCCGGCACCGATCATCTCGTGTTGACGTGCCGCCGCAACCTCGGCGAACTCGCTCGGGTGGCCACTTGTCCGGGCATTGCGGTGCTGGTAGCCGTGCAGCGCGACATCGAGCACGCCCTGGGCGATGCCCGCGCGCATGGCTTGTGCTCGATCACGGGTGAGCGGCTTCCGGCCATCCGCCGTCACCCGGAACGGGATCACCGCGAAAGTGGCGCGCAGGCCATGACGTGCCAGGGCTTCCAGGATATGTGCCTCGATCTCCTGATTGCTGGTGATGGAAGGATCATCGAGACGGAACGCCAGGCGGATCATCCTGGATTCCTCAGTTGGACGCGCCCGAGTGTGCGTGACCGAAGGCGCGCCGGCCAGCATCCGTGCAGCCTTACAAGGGCTGAGGAGCGGTCAACTGAGGAATCCAGGATCATGCGATCTTCCCGGCGGATCGGTCGGCGCGCACGCCCCTCATCGCCGCAAACCGAGACGGGCGGACAGACGCGCGGCGACATAGCCCAACTGGCCAAGCAAGGAGCCGTCATTGCTGCCCAGCCGCACCTTGCGCAGCAAATTGGCCGGCGTATCGGTCCCAAGGATATCCAGCCGGTGAATCTGGAAGCGGTTTACGTCCTGACGATTGAACCCCGGCTGGGTGGCAAAGGCGGCGCGATAACCGGCGGCGCGGGCGGCTCGCTCGACTCGTTCATCCACATGGCCGAAGGGATAGGCCAGGTAACGCACCTCCCGACCGAGCAACTCGACAAGTGCCTGGCGGGAGCCCAGCAACTGGGAGGCCAGTTCGGCGTCGTTCAGCGCCGGCAGGCTGGCATGGCTGCGGCTATGGGAATGGAAGTCGCATCCGCGCGCCTGCATGTCGCCAATCTCGGCGCCATCCAGCAGTGGATGGGTGGCGCCGTCCGGCCGGGTGGCGCGTGTCCAGACGTCCTCAGCGCCGATGAGATCGCTGACCAGAAACACGGTATACGGCCAGCCCAGGGCTTCCAGCAGCGGCGCGGCATGGTCGCGCACACTGCGGAAGCCATCGTCGAAAGTGAGCAGGAAAGCGCCCTCCGCCAGCGGCGCCCCGCCTTCCAGCCAATCCACGACTTGATCGATCGCGACCGCGTGGTAGCCGGCTTCGGCCAGGGCGCGCAGGTGGGCGTTGAAAATCTTCGGCGCGATGGCGTAACGCGCCTCCCTGGGGTCATGCGGCTGACCCACCCGGTGATACATCAACACGGGAATGCGTGTGGCCAGGCTCAAAGGCGACTCCGTTCGGCAAGTTTGACGATCCTGCGATACAGCGACATGGGCAGCAGCGCGGCCGCGACATGGCGAACATCCCTGAGCGCGAAGCTCTGCTGCCTGGCCACATGGCGGAACAGCTTTTGCGCGGACAGCAGATCACGCTTCCAGAAGGTGCGATAGGCCTGGCGCAACACCTGTCCTTCGGTGAGCTCGCGCAACCGCCTGGGGGGGATGTGTGCCACCAGACGCGGATTCGCGCGGATGAAATCATTCTGCGCGGCGAGTGTGTCGAGCACATGACGCCAGGCCGCGACCGCTATCTGTCCCTGCCCGGATCGGCGAGAAAAAGCCATGGCCTCCGGCACCAGGACGATGTTGCGCGCGCGCGCCAGTACGCGCAGCCAGTAGTCGTAATCCATCGAGGAATAGCGCCGCTCGGAAAAACCACCGATGCGGTCCACGACGGAACGCTTCAACAACGCGGCATGCAGGGGACAGGGACAGGCGCGAAGAAAGGACTCCACCGGATCGCCCTTTTCATACTCGGGCGGTATGTTCGGTTCCAGGCTCCCCCCTTCCCCGAGGTTTTGCCAACCACAGTAGGCCATCTCCGCGCCGCCCGCCGACAGGGCGTGGTGCAATTTCTCCAAGGTCTCGGGTAACCACCCGTTGTCCGCGTCCAGGAAGGCGACAAAAGCGCCGCCCGCCGAGCGCAAGCCATGGTTACGCGCGGGATAAGGCCCCAATCGGCTGGTAAACAACTGGCGAATCCGACCTGGATGCTCCCGCATGAGTTGACTGACGATGTCCACGGACCTATCCGTGGAGCCATCGTCCACCACGATGAGTTCGACCTCTGAATAGCTTTGCCCCATCACCGATTGAATGGCTTCGGCTATATGGGGCGCGGCGTTGTAACAGTGCATGACGACTGAAACCAGCGCACGCGCGGGGGGGGTGGCGGCGGCGTCCTCCGGCCTTGCTGAATTCATGCGGGGATTACCACGCGGAGGAAAGCGGGATATTCATGGTGATTGCCGGCAATACCGGCCACATTCGCAATGAGCCCCGGTCCCCAGGCATCCGCAGCGCCGAGAATGGGCCGTGCCGTGTAGGTCTTTACCTGAATAAGCAGCATGAGTGCTCCGATCTTGACCGCTTCCAGCCGGACACCGGATCAACGCGGTGGATACGTCGCCCGTGAGACAGCGTCCACCTCGCCATCCAGGGTATTGGCGATGAAACGTGCGTCATGGCTTCGTAGCCTCCTCACCTCGCACGACAACTCGGTCGGCGACCCCCCCCGCCGCGATCAGGCGCAGTTGCGCCCGCGCGTCCAACGGCGTGGGCGCGATACCCCGTCGCCGCAGATGCCAGCGGCCATACACGCGTCCGAAGCTTTGGACCTGACTCATCAGGAAGCGGATATTGTCATCATGGTTGGCGGCGCGATCCCGCCCGAACAGCGCCTGAATATTCCTGAACAGGAACGCGCCGGCTTCACCGACAGCGGCTCTGCAAGACCAGTAAATTGCTTGCGCGGAGCGGCTGCCGCTCTCGGCATACAGCAGCGGATACTTCATCCGCATCAGGTTCCAGCCGATGCCCATGCGCAGGCGCTGATGCAGCAGCGCCCCGAGGCTCGGCTCACCCGGCTCCCACATCAGGGCGCGGTAGTCGAACAGGATCCTGTAGTGGGTCAAGGCGAACAGGCGGTAACAGATCTCCACATCCGCAGCCTTGATGAAGCTTGATTCGAAGCCGCCGATTTCATCGAAGACCTTTCTGCGGAAGGAGGCATTCGCGCCATCCGCGAAGGGCATGAACGGGATCTTCTTGCGTTGCAACGCAAGCATGGGGGACATGTAATTGGCGCGCCGCTGGAAGTCGATCACGCGCCCCCGAAGCGCGCTATCGAACAACTTGATCTCCCCCGCCACGCAACCCACGGTGGGGTCCGCGAAGTCCTCGACGATGGTGCGGATCCAGTTGGATTCGGCTCGGCACGACATGTCCGTGGTGCAGATGATTTCACCACTCGCCAGTTCCAGCCCCGCGTTCAGCGCGCGCGCGCGGCCGCGTTCGGGGCAGAGGCAAAGTTTCGCCCACGAATGCTTCAGGTATTCCCGGGTGCCGTCGGTCGACCCATTGTCGGCCACGATCACTTCGAAACGATCTCGCGGATAGTCCTGCCGTTCCAGCGCCGCCAGGCAGTCCTCTATATCCCCTCGACAGTTCAGCGCCGGAATGACCACACTGACATAGGGAAGCGGCGAGGCCGTGTTCTCAGGCATGCCTTCTCCTCGAACCGGACCAGCGCCGGTACCGCCACGGCCGATCATTCGACCTGGCTCGCCACATCGACGACATAGATCTGCCTCGTGCCATCATGAACGGAATCCAGGCACACCCGCTTTCCATCCCGACTCCAGCGGGGATGCAGATCGCAGCGAATCTCCCCCCACCAACGGCTTTTCGGCGAATACAGACGCGCGATATCGAGACGCTGTTCATCCTCGAAACGGATGAGCATCAGCGTGCGCATCTGATGGGTATCCGGATAAGTGTCGTTCAACACCCAGCGGCCATCGGGCGAAAAGGTGCAATGGCCATCCTGGGCCAGATCCGCCTCCCCGAACACGCTGAAACCTGGAGAGGCATGGGAAAGCAACAAGAAGCGGGGGGAAGCATCGGGGCGTTTGGCCCACACCAGGATGCGGTCATCGTCGCGCCAGTCATAGTGGGAGATGGCGCCCGTATCCAGGAGACACTTCAATTCAGCGCCGTCAGGACGGCAGGTATACAGGCGAACTTCCCACGCGGCGCCATCGCGGTGCCAGATATGGAAAAAGGCGATACGCCGGCCGCCCCGCGAAGGCTGGATGTGATTCACATAATGCCAGGCACCCGCCATCGAGGGCTTCGGGTCGAGGGCGGCCAGTTCGGCCAGGGAAACCAGAAGATCTGAGCGACCGCTAACCAGATCCACACGCCAGATTCCGTCCCCTGCGGGAGCGAGGCTGTCGGCGAACGGATCTTGCCCTCCGGCATAGCCATAGCCGGGCCGGTGCACGGCCAAACGGGCGAATTCCAGACTGAACCCGGTACGCCCATCCGGCAACAAGGCATAAAGCGGCCGCTCATGGATGGCTTGCTCACCCTTTTCCACATCGCAAACGACCCCCACGAAGCGGCCATCGCGGCAGTCGTTGTGCACGAACAAGCGCTCCGGATCAGCCGGATGCCACTGCGCCATGCTTCCCTGTTGCCAATTCCAGGCGCGACTCTCGGATAAGCGTGCAAAACGGTTGCCGCCATCCAGATGCACGATGCCGACCCCCACCCGGTCACCCGCAGTGGGCGCGCGGTCGTTGAAATCCGCCTCGTGCGCGAGCAGATAGCGCCCGGAAGCGTTCCAGGGCGACTTGTCGTAGTAGCCGAAAAAATGATGCTGCGGCCCGCGCGTGATCGCCTTGACTGTATCGGCCGGGCGTCCCAGATGGAGCCAGCGGTACAACGCGGGGTGATGGCTTCTGGCCTTGGCTTCGACCCATTGTTCGAGACTGTTTCTGAGCCGCCAGGGAATGGCGCCGGCTTCCAGTATCCGGTGATATATCGGCATCGATGCTCACCCGTCCCGGTTTTTCACCAGGCGCTGGTAGAGCGGCGCCGGCAGCAGGGCGGGGAGCAGATAGGCCAGATCCTTGAGCTTCCACCCCCCCTTGAGCAGAGACATGCGAAAGATGTGTTGCGCCGAGACCAGGTCGCGTCGCCAGAAATTGTCATAACCGCGCTTGAGCAATGCGCCCTCGACCAACGACTTGATCTTCGCCGGCGGCAGATGCCTGACCTGTTCGGGATGCTCGCGCAGAAATTTGCGCTTGACCAGCCAGGTATTCCTGGCCTGCCGCCACTGCGTGGAAGTGATCTGGCCGGTTTTATGATGGCGATAAAAGGCCATCACTTCCGGTACCCGCTTGATGGTGCGCGCCACCCCGATCCGCAACCAGAGGTCGTAATCCATACAGGTCTGCATCTGCAAATCGAATCCGCCTACCGCCCCGAATACCTCGCGCCGGACCAGGGCCGCGTGGATCGGCCAAGGCGCCGCCGCCTGGAGAAAACGAGCCGCCTTGTCCTCCAGTTCGTAATCCGGAGGCACGTAGGGCTGGTCGCGCCCCTCCTGCAAACCCACATTCTGCCAACCGCAATAGGACAACGCCGCCTCGGGTGCCGCCTCGAGCGCGGCATGCAGTTTCTCCAGGCAATCGGACGTCCACCAATCGTCGGCGTCAAGGAACGCCAGGAAGCTTCCCCGGGCGGACTTCGCCCCCAGGTTGCGCGCGGGATACGGCCCGGCATGCTGCTGGTTGAGAAACTGGATGCGTCCCGGGTGTGCTTGCCGCAGGCGATTCACGATATCCACGGAGGCATCGCTGGAACCGTCGTCCACCACGATGAGCTCGACGTTGCCGTAACTTTGCCCCATCACGGACTCGATCGCCTCGGCCACAAAGGGCGCCGCGTTGAAGCAGGGCATGACGACGGAGATCAACCCGGCCTGAATGGGTTCGTTTGTGGGCATCGCACCTGTCTTTTCGATGAGTTTTTGGAATACCTGGAATTTCAGGCGAACTACTATTGCGCGGCCCGAGACGGGCTCGACCGGTAGCGGAACACGAATCACAACGGATAAGCCGCCGCGAACACTACCTTCCGAGCGCCGTGGCCGCAAGTCATGTCCCCCGCTCATGAACACACGTTTGTGGCATGCCGAGCGTTTATGATGCGCCGTGGTCGCCGAGTCGGGTCTTGCGGCAACCGCCGATCTCGACATTCATTCGGCTCATTGAGACGAACGCATTACAAATACCAGGCAAAGGAATTTCATACCATGACAGAACAACCTTACTCAGCTTGGCGCAAGTCGAGCGCGTGGGAAATCATTGCCCTGCTCATTCCGTTATGTGGCATTGCGATTTCATTATTTCTCCTGCTCCGTGGTATCGCGGCACCCTGGAACGGTTATGGAGATTCAGACGGCGCTTTATTCGGATCGATCGCGCGTAATTATCTTCAGTTCGGCGTATTCGATTTGAAGTTCGGTCAATTGGTTACCTATGAGGAAATTACCCGGCCAGTGGGTTTTTATTACCTGCATCACCCTCCGCTTTTCCCGCTTCTGGTCATGCTGAGCGTTTCGCTGTTCGGCGATATGGAGATGAATGTCAGGCTGGTCTCCGTCCTGGCCACGCTGGCGACCATGGCCGTGCTTTTTGTACTCCTCAGAAAAACCGTCAGTGCGCCTGCCGCCGTCTATGGCGTATTTCTCTTCGCCTCCTATCCCTCCACGATTTTTTTCGGCCGCAAACCCGGCTACGAGGCGCTGACGTTGTTTTTCGTCATCCTGGCGGTATGGTTATATCGCAATTACAACGAAGGTCGACGCCCCGGCGCTTTGTATTTACTCCTGGGCGCGCTTGCGGCTGGTGCGGCGAGCGACTGGGCAGCCTACCTTCTGCCGCTTGCCTTGTTTTTTCACCATCTGATCTCACGAAACCATCGCCCACTGGATAGGCGCTTGTTGGCTGGTCTGGCGATTGTGCCCGCCGGCATGTTGCTGCTTTTTTTGTTCAGCATCTATTTGGTCGATAAAGCCTCCGTGCTTGACTTGCTCCACCAGGGATTGGCCTACACCGGGCTGTATTCGCAAGGAGGCGCGGTCGCGCAAAACATCATCGAGGCGAAAATAGACTTTTCCGCAAGCGAATATGTTTTCCGATTGGTGAAGAATTACGATTCCGCATTTGGTCTTGTTTCCGCGCTGCTCGCGCTTATCGGCCTGCTCTACAGCGCGCGTTTCAAGGAGGCCAGATATTGTGCTTTCGCGCTGTTGTTTGTGGCGCTTGGCACATTCATCGTCTTTTGGCGCAGCCTCTACTTCCATCTGTGGTGGCTGCACCTGCTCGCGGCCCCGCTGGCCATGCTGGGCGCGGTGGCCATCAACGGCATTGTCGCCGGCGCCAAAGCGGAGGGCTTTGCATCCAGTGCCGCCGCAAGAGCGCTATTGATCGGCGCCCTGGCCATGCCGGTGGTCGTGGGTATGCTTTACAACGCACGCCAGATAGGGGGCGAGCAGGTTCGAGTGCTGCCCGAGCAGTATCCGGAAAAACCGGACTTCATACGGGAACTTGGGCGCGGCATAGGCGGGCTGACAAGCGCCGGGGACCAGGTCATGACCAATCTGACACAAATAAAATCCAGTATCGCCAATCCCTATTCGAGGATTCTTCCCTACTATTCACGGCGCATCATCGTGTCTGGCATCACGAATCCGAATGAAGTTCAAAGACAGTTTGATCTTTCGGACCAGATGATAACCGGCGGCAGGTATTTTCTATTATTCGCGCACCAGCAACCCGACGCGGCGGAATTGCGACTGAGCGCATGGCTGGAGGCCGCCGCGACACGAACCCCCCTCAAGATCCAGGGCCACTCGCTCTATTTGTACAAACTCGAAAACGATATCGTGCAACATTCCCGGAATCGGGCTCACCGCTCATGACCACTCGGCCCGACACGGTCAGTTTGTATTTTTTTGCGCATCAGGATGATGAGCTCTGGATACTGCCGCGTCTTGAGGCCGAGGCGGGCAGGGGGATTCGGGCTATTTGTTTTTTCTTGACCAGTGGCTCGACCCATACCCGGGATGCCGGTCGTCAACTGGCGCTCGCGCGTAACGAGGAAAGCAGGGGAGTTCTGGTTTCACATGGTTGCCGCGACCTGGACATCCACTTTCTTGGGCTGGGCATTCCGATCGACGACGGGAGCCTTTTCCGTCATCTTGAAGCTGCGGACGACGCCTGTACCGGCGCGTTGCAACCTGCCGGGGAGGTGGCTGTGCACACGATCTACTGTCCCGCCTGGGAAGGTGGCCACCCTGATCACGATGCCGTCCATCTGATCGCCCTGTCGCAGGCCATCAGGCTGGCGGCTGCGTCGCGGTTGCTCCAGTTTCCCCTGTATAACGGCAGGTCGCTTCCGGGGCCTCTTTTTCGCACGCAATCTCCTCTCCCGGAGAACGGACCTGTTTCATGGCATGACATGACGCGATACCAAGCCATACGGCATTGGCTGCTCGCGAGACGCTACCGAACCCAATGGCGCACCTGGATGGGCCTGCTGCCGCCCTCCTTGCTGAAGGCGGCATGGACCCCGGGGCTGGCTTTGCAACCCGTCGACCGCGAACGGGTTTCCCGGCGCCCCCACCCAGGCCCGCTTTTTTATGAAAAACGATTCGGCGTGAGTTATCCGGAATTCGCTGATATATCACGCGGCTTCATCGAATCCCGGATATACGGCAATAACTGAATCCAGCCGGTCTCGCGCCCGGATATTCCGCCACGGTAGCCGCGCTATATCGTTTCTTCGCCGGCACTGGATTTTACCGAGCGGAATACCAAATGGCGGGATGCCGAGAAGTTGAACATCAGGCCGGCAATTGAACCGGCGGCCACGCCGATGATCGGATGATCTCTCGCCACATCGCTCGCGAGCAGGCAGAGTACATAAACCGCATAATTGAGACTGCCGCCAATCGAGGCATATCCGACGTATCTTGACCATTCACGAAAAACCGACTCGGTGCGGGTATAAGTGAAGGTATAAGACTGATTGAGAAACCAGGTGGCGGTCGCGGCCAACAAAAAACTGGGCAGGCGACTGCTGTAGGGGCCCCAATTGAACAGCCACATGATTGCATACAGGCTGCCGGCGTCGACCACGAATCCAATCGTGCCGACCACACAAAAGCGAAAAAACTGGCTGGGGAGATGCAGGGACATGATTTCGGGTGCCTGGCCTAAAGTCGACCTTGTAGAGGCTCCACCGGCGTCGATGAAATATCGTAACCAAGAAACGACAGGAGCATTTGAAATCCCAGAATGATCGGAAGGGTGGCGATCATGACCGTGCCGGCGGGTGTATCGACCCCCGATGCCGCATTCAGGTACCACTGAATACCACCGAATGAGACGCCAAAGCCAATCGCGAGCACACCACTGACGAGTTGCACGGAGGCAACCCCGAAATCCCGAAGAAAATAATTATAGAAAATCCGTTTGGAGAAGCTGCGCAGGTGGCCGACCATGAACCGGCCCAATTCGCGGTGGATTTTCAGGCCGCTGGTTTCATCGCCGTAGACCGCCACCATCGGCACATCCAGAACAACCGCGCGGATCGTGTTAAGGCGAAAAAGCATATCGGTTTCAAAGAAATAGCGCTTTGCTATTTTCTGCCGAGGCAGTAGTGAAAAAACCTTGGCACTGATTGCAAGATAGCCATTGGTGGGATCGAAGACATGCCAATAACCAGTCGACAGCTTGCTCATGAATGACAATGCCGCGTTACCGAGTAATCTGACCGTCGGCATGGTCAGGACATCTTCAGGATTGTAGAAGCGATTGCCCTTTGTATAATCAGCCCGTCCATTGACGATGGGCGCAATGAATTTCGGAATCAGTCGCGGGTCCATCTGGCCGTCGCCGTCTATTTTTATCATTATATCGGCGCCATCCTGGGCCGCTCTACTAAAACCCGCGAGCGTGGCTCCGCCGACCCCTTCGTTTTGTTCATTGAATAACACCCGCACGCGGGGGTCCGTGCAATTCTCGGCGACATATTGGCCACTTGATTCCGGGCACTGGTCGTCGACAACATAAATGACATCCACTTCGGGCCCCGCCGAATGGATCACGCCAAGAATATGCGCCCGTACTTTGTACGATGGAATGACAATTGCAATCTTGGGCATTTTCATGGTTTCACGTCGCAACCTGAATCGGAGAAATCGTACGGTCCAATGGGGTGGAATGATTCGCGGCTAAGTGTAATGGGCGCAGGTATGGTCAACCACCCGGGCCCATGAAAATTTGTGCGCGAAATCCCGGCAGGCTTGCGGCTCGAACTGGATGGCCCCGGACAGGAACGCCCGTAGTGACGTTGCGATGGATTCACGCGTCGGGGTATCGACAAAAAAGCCGGAGACGCCATCCTCGACCGCCTCGACCGCGCCCGCGAGCCGGGCGGCAAGGCAGGGCACACCGCTGGCCGCAGCTTCCAGATAGACGATGCCGAACCCCTCGTGACTGGCGGGAATGATGGCGGAGGTCAGGACGAACAGGTCCGCTGCGGCGTAGGTGTCGAGCAGCGTCTGGTCATCCACGAAGCCGGTGAAGCGGACTTGCCGCGCCAAACCGAGCTCGTGTGCCAGCGCCTCCAGGCGGGCCCGGTCGGCGCCGTCGCCCACCACGGTGTAGCGAAAGTCGAATGACGCCTTGAGCGCGGCCAGCGCATGCAGTACTTCCGCGACGTTCTTGCGCGGCTCGGACAGGCGGCTGACGGTGATGATGTGGCGGGGTCCGTGGCTCGACGTGCGACGCGCCACTTCGAAAAAGCGTTGCGCCACCCCCACCAGTCCCGGTGAGGTGCGTCCGGCGCAATCGGGCACCTGCTCCAGCAGAACGCGCTCGGTGTAGCGGCTGTTGGTAATGATGTGCCGCGCCTTGGGCAGGGCGCGGTTGACCAGGGCGGCACTCCGGCTGATCCAGTAGGGCCTCAAGCGGCTCGCCAGCGCATCGGCGTAGCGCCAGAGCAGCGGACTGCGCCACAGGTCCGGCTGGGCCACGGGGTAGTACGGACGCAGGAAATCGTTGCCATGGACCGTGACGACGGTATTGGGCTGATCCAGCGCAACCCAGGCATAGGCCGCATTGAGGACATGCCAGACGTCGGCTTGATGCTGGGCGAAGGTTTTTCGGTCTGCCGCCCGGCACAACTTCAATGCGGGTACTACCCGTGCCCCGGGTATCGTCGCCTCCCCCTCGGGGTGGCGCATGGTGAACAACGTCAACTCATGGCCCCGAGTAGCCAGTTCGCGCACGAATTCATGCGCATAGGTTTCAACCCCGCCGATATCAGGGGGAAACTCCGGGCTGACCAGAGCGATCTTCATTTATGTGGCTCTATGTGATTCGTAGTGGGTACCTTTGTTCATAGCGGCAACCGTTGCGAGAACGAGCAAGCGCCTGCTGTAGCGCAGGCGTCTCGCCTGCCCCCTTGAGCCAGACCCACGAAGCAGGCGAGACGCCTGCGCTACAGACAAGCGAGGCACCCCTGCAGCTGGCGTCCCGCCGGCATCGTTCCTCTGACGGGCACGACGTCTGCACAGACGAGTCGATGCGCCTCGCAACTCACCACACCCTACGTCGCTGGAACGTGGGAACCCGCACCGAACGGTGCCGCCCGGCGCAATCGTTACCCACTGGATTTCACTTAGAGCCATTTATGTCCCCGCAAGCGGCGCAGCAAGCGCATGACCGGGTTGTCGAGAATCAGGTCCGCCGCGCGCTCCGCGCGCTTCAGGCGCTGTTTCAGCTGCACCATTTCGTTGCCGAGATAGCCAAGTTCCGCGATGGCGCGCAGAAACAACATGGCGGCGGTCGAACCCGGTGCGGGCGCCGGTCGGGCAAGCACGTCTTCGTATACCCCGGCCATTTTCGCCACGCTCAGGTTCACATCGAATTCCTCGTGAACACGGGCACGCGCATGGCGGGCGAGCTCGACGCGGCGCTCGGGCGCCGCGAGCAGTTCCAGCACGCTTTTTGCCATCGCCGGCGCGTCATCCACATCGACCAGCAAGCCGGTCTTGCCGTGTTCGATCACATCCGGAACCAGACCGCCGCAGCGCGTGGTGACGATGGCATTGCCGGTGAGCATGGCTTCGATCAGCACGTAGGGGCCGCCTTCCCGCTGCGAGGTGAGCAGGAAGATGTCGCTGCTGGCAAGCAGGTCCGGAATGTCCTTGCGGTAGCCGAGGAAATGAAACCGTTGGCCCAGCGCTCGGGCCATAGCCGTGATCTTTTCGGCATAGTGGGGCAGGCCGTGTTGGCCTACATGAACAAAATGTACATCCGGATCCCGGCTGATCACTTCGCTGGCCGCCCGCACGAAAGCGTCGCAGCCCTTGTCCGGCATCAGGCGGCCGATGTTCATGACGATGGGGGCAGCGGCCGGAATCCCGAGTTCCAAGCGCAACCTGCCGGGGCGCTGCGCGAAAGCGGCGTCATAGACGTCGATCTCGACCCCATTGGGTATCACGGCGATGCGTTCTCTCGGAATGGGCGGGCTCAGGGTATCCACCAACATGGAGGAGACCGCCACGGTCTGCTCGGACAGCGCTCCCATCAGCGAGGCGAAGGCGCGCGGGTCCAGGGGGAGCCGCTGATAGAGCGGCATGTCCGCCTGGAATTCGATATGGCAAACGTAGAGCCCACGTACCCCCGCGATCCGGGAAGCGAGCGCGCCATCGAGAACCAGATTGGTATTGGTATGCACCAGATCGATCGCGCGATCACGCAGCAGCTTCACCAATTTCTCGACCCGGGGTGGCAACTCACCGAGGCCGGCATACCAGCGAACATCCGGCGCCAACCAGCCATAGTCCAATGCCTGTACCAGCACCTCGATACCCAGTTTCTCAAGCGGCTCGCGTAGCGGCCCCTCGGCTGGCATCAGGACGATGGGCTCGAAGCGGCTGCGGTCCAGTCGGGACAGTAGACGCAGCAGATAGATTTCGCCGCCACCGGCCGTATCCGAACGGCTCAGAACGTAAAGAATCCGTTTCATGCGGCCCCTACCTATCGCGTCCGGCGCGGGGGCTGGAAATCCGGGCCCGGTTGTCACAGACAACCACTAGATGTAGTGGCTCGTGATTTCGCGGCACGGCGCTGTAGGTTGTGCAACGCGTAGCGTGCCCAACATCGCGGCGGGACGTTGGGCACGCTTCGCTTTGCCCAACCTACGTCGCTACAGTAAAGCGTCGTAATCGACAGTCAGCGGCGCGTGGTCCGAAAAGCGCTGTTCCTTGTACACGCTCGCCGCGCGCGCTTTGGCGGCAATGCCGGGGGTGGCG
>JAUYFG010000032.1 GCA_030690985.1 Pseudomonadota bacterium | reverse complement strand
AGGTTTTTGGCTCTATGTGATTCGTGGTGGGTAACGCGTTGCCGTAGGAGCGGGCTTGCACCCGCAAGGGGCACGCCGGATTCGTAAAGCCGCTGAAGCGGCAACGACTCCGCTGCCCGCGATAACCGCCGTCAATCGCGGGCAAGCCCGCTCCTACGAGCTCCTCGGTAGCGTGCGCTGTGCGCACGATTTTTGTCCCGCAGGGCCCGGTATCCCAAGGGACACGTCCAATCGTGCGCACAGCGCACGCTACCCTCGCCGGTATGCGGTTTGATCGGCGTGACCTGCCCACCGGCCCTGCGCGTTACCCACTACGAATCACATAGAGCCGCATTCCTACGGCGCGAAAAACGCCTTCACCTTGTCCATGAACGACTTGGCGCGCGGGTTGTGCTTGCCTTCCTGGCCGCCGCAGCAACTGTCGAACTCGCGTAGCAATTCTTTCTGCCGCTCGGTCAGGTTGACCGGAGTTTCCACCACAAGATGCGCCATCAAGTCGCCGGGATGTTGGCTGCGCACGCCCTTGATGCCCTTGCCGCGCAGACGAAACACCTTGCCGCTCTGGGTTTCCGAGGGAATCTTGATGCTGGCGTGGCCGTCCAGGGTGGGAATCTCGATTTCGCCACCCAGCGCCGCCGTGGCAAAGGAAATCGGCATCTCGCAATGGAGATCGTCGTGCTCGCGCTGGAATACCTGGTGCGTCTTGAGGTGAATCTGCACATAGAGGTCGCCAGCCGGGCCACCGTTGACCCCGGCTTCGCCTTCACCGGAGAGGCGGATGCGATCGCCCTCGTCGACCCCGGAAGGAATCCGCACCGACAAGGTCTTCTGCTTCTTCACCCGGCCTTCACCGTGGCAATGCGTGCAGGGGTCGGCAATGACGCGACCGTTGCCATGGCAACGCGGGCAGGTCTGCTGAATCGAGAAGAAACCCTGCTGCATGCGCACCTGGCCGTGGCCGCCGCAGGTGGGGCAGGTCACCGGGTCAGTACCCGGCTTGGCGCCGCTGCCGTGGCAATGTTCGCACTCGGTCAGCACCGGCACGCGGATCTTGGTCTCGGTGCCGCGCGCGGCTTCTTCCAGGGAAATTTCCAGGTTGTATCTGAGGTCGGCGCCGCGATAGACATGCGAACGCCGCCCACCACCGCCGCCTCCCCCGCCACCAAAAATGTCGCCGAAGATATCCGAGAAGGCATCGGAAAAATCGCGCCCGCCGCCAGCACCACCGCCCATGGACGGATCGACGCCGGCATGGCCGTGCTGGTTGTAGGCGGCGCGCTTGTTGCCGTCGGAGAGCACTTCGTAAGCTTCCTTGGCTTCCTTGAATTTTTCCTCGGAAGCCTTTTCGCCCTGATTGCGGTCAGGGTGGTGCTTCATGGCCAACTTCTTGAAGGCCTTCTTGATTTCTTCGTCGGAGGCGCTCTTGGAGACGCCGAGAACTTCGTAGTAGTCGCGTTTTGACATGAGTGATTCGTTAAGCGGAGTGATGTGAATTGAACCTACGGTGCCCCCACCATGTTGGGACAGCCACGCCCATATCAAGAGCCGGGAAACTGCACGTTGAGCCACTCGATCAGGTGATGGCGCCGGGGCGCCAGATGCCAGAGGGCATAGCGACGCGGCGCCGACGGACAGAGGCCGGCGGTTTCGTGGTCGGTGATTTCCAGATCACCGCCGCGCCAGACCCGCGCCAGCAGTTCGTCCAGGGGAAGGGCATGGTCAAGACACGCGGGTGCATGCCCCTCCGGCGCACGCGTGGTGGAAACCAGGTCGTGCCAACTCGCCCAGAGGCGGCCCGCAAGCGCGGGCTCCAGTTCGGCCAACCAGGCGGCGCGGTCGAAGTCGGCCGGCTGCCCCTGGAGTTCCTGGCCGAGCAGGTTGCAGAACAGCAAGGCGGCATCGGGAAATGTCGCCGCCAGCCGCGCGAAGCCGCCCGGCTGCACCAGATAGCCACTCTCCCGCCAATCGAACGCGACACCCGGGAAACGCCGCCGCAACAGCCAGCGCGCCAGCGGGTCGGGCTCCAGCACGCCGATGCGCTCGAAGCGTTCGAGAAATTGCGCGGTCAGCGCATAGCCGCCACTGGGGCCGATCAACACCAGATGCTTGGTTTCCGGCCGCCAATCGGCCAGCCAGCGCCGCACTTCGACATGGAACGGCGCCCACAGCGTGTGTCGCCGGCGCCAGGCGCGCAGGTGGTAAGACAGGCTGCCACTGGGGTGAAGGAGGTAAGGCATCGTGCTGGACGGCGTCAGGGGCAAGTAATGTACCGTTCAACAGGGCGGTACAGCGTGTCGCCGGGCGAAGGTCGAGGGCCTACGCGTATGGCTTGCAGCCAATCACCGCGCTGGTTCCAGTCGTCGCCCTGCAACTCATGTATCTTCCTGACCCGCGACCGAACCATCCTTGCCGCCGGCATCAGCCACGTACAAGCGGCCTGAACCCAAACCTAGAAACCAGCAAACCTCCATGGCCCAATATGTAATGTCCATGCTCCGTGTGAGCAAAATCGTTCCCCCGAAACGCCAGATCATCAAGGACATCTCCCTGTCCTTCTTCCCCGGCGCCAAGATCGGCCTGTTGGGCCTCAACGGTTCCGGCAAATCCACCGTGCTGAAAATCATGGCCGGCGTGGACCAGGAATTTGACGGTGAAGTACAGCGCCTGGCCGGCATTTCCATCGGCTATCTGCCGCAGGAACCGCAGCTCGACCCGGAAAAGACCGTGCGCGACGAAGTGGAAGCGGGCTTGGGCGAAGTCATGCAGGCACAGCAGAAACTGGAAGCGGTCTATGCCGCCTACGCCGAACCGGATGCCGATTTCGACCAACTGGCCGAAGAACAGGGGCGGCTGGAAGCCATCCTCTCCGCCTCCGGCAGCGACGCCGAACACCAGATGGAAATCGCCGCCGACGCGCTCGGCCTGCCGCCCTGGGACGCCCTCATCAAGAACCTCTCCGGCGGCGAGAAACGGCGCGTAGCGCTATGCAAGCTGTTGCTGGAAAAACCCGACATGCTGCTGCTGGATGAACCCACCAACCACCTCGACGCCGAATCGGTGGAATGGCTGGAACAGTTCCTGGTGCGCTTCCCCGGCACCGTGGTCGCCGTCACCCACGACCGCTATTTCCTCGACAACGCCGCCGAATGGATTCTGGAACTGGACCGTGGCCACGGCATCCCCTGGAAGGGCAACTACTCCAACTGGCTGGAACAGAAGGAAGCCCGCCTGGAAACCGAAAGCAAGCAGATCGACGCCCACATGAAGGCGATGAAGCAGGAACTGGAATGGGTGCGGCAGAACCCCAAGGCGCGCCAGGCCAAGTCCAAATCGCGTCTGGCCCGCTTCGAAGAACTCAACTCGGTGGAATACCAGAAGCGCAACGAAACCCAGGAAATTTTCATCCCGGTCGGCGAGCGCCTGGGTGACAAGGTCATCGAATTCAACGGTGTCAGCAAAAGCTTCGGCGACAAACTGCTGATCGACAACCTCAGCTTCCAGGTTCCGCCCGGCGCCATCGTCGGCATCATCGGCCCCAACGGCGCGGGCAAGTCCACGCTGTTCAAGCTGATCTCCGGCAAGGAGCAGCCCGACAGCGGCGAAGTGAAGATCGGCCAG
>JAUYFG010000029.1 GCA_030690985.1 Pseudomonadota bacterium | reverse complement strand
GGCAGCGTGGTCACCGTGACGCTCACCACCGTGCCGTCAGGGTCCGTGCCGGACAGGCCGACGGCGATGTCGGTGTCTTCGTTGCCGCTCGAGGTCGAGGCGGTGGCAGTCGGGCCTTCCTGGACGTTGACGACGGTGACGTTGACCGTGGCGGTCTCGGTGACGCCGGCCGGGCTGGTCACCGTGTAGGTGAAGCTGTCGGCGCCGTTGTAGTTGGCGTTGGGGGTGTAGGTCACGGCGCCGGCGGCAGTGAAGGTCACCGTGCCGTGCGTGCCGTTGGTGACGCCAGTGAGCGTCGGCGAGCCTTCGAAGGTGTCGGCGGTGGCACCAAAGGTGCCGGTGATGACGTTGGCGGTGACGGCGTTGTCTTCGTTGGTGGTCAGGCTGTCGGCGACGATGTCGGCCACCGCGTTGACCGTCAGGCTGATCGCCTGGGTGCTGGTGTTGCCGGCGTCGTCGGTGATCGTCACCGTGAAGCTGTCGAGGCCGTTGTAGTCGGCCACCGGGGTGTAGCTCCAGGCGCCGGTGGCGGGGTCGATGCTGGCCGTGCCGTTGCTGGCTGCGCCGCTGACGGTAAACACCGTGCCGTCGGCTAGGCCGTCGAGGTCGGTGGCGGTCAGGGTGCCGGTGATGGTCGCGGCATCCTCGTTGCCGGCACCGCTGGTGCCTGAAACGATGGTGGTCGGATCGTTGACCGGAGTGACGGTGACGTTGACGGTGGCGGTCTCGGTTACGCCGGCCGGGCTGGTGACGG
Organism: Pseudomonadota bacterium; assembly: GCA_030690985.1. Lineage (GTDB taxonomy): Bacteria > Pseudomonadota > Gammaproteobacteria > Burkholderiales > Thiobacillaceae > PFJX01. The sequence goes on along the minus strand of JAUYFG010000029.1, from coordinate 6,859 downwards.
TATAGGTGAAGCTGTCGGCGCCGTTGTAGTTGGCGTTGGGGGTGTAGGTGACGTTGCCGCCCGCCAGGCTGACGCTGCCGTTGCTGGCGGTGCCCACGGCGGTGACGGCGGCGGCGCCGTTCTCGAAGCTGTCGTTGGCCAGCAGGCTGGTCGCCAGGATCACGACCGGCGTGTCCTCGGCGGTGGAGAGGGTGTCGTTGGCGATATCGACGACCGCCGCGACCGTCAGGCTGATGGCCTGCGTGCTGGTGTTGCCGGCGTCGTCGGTGATGGTGACGGTGAAGCTGTCGGTGCCGTTGTAGTCGGCCACCGGGGTGTAGCTCCAGGCGCCAGTGGCGGCGTTGATGCTGGCCGCGCCGTGAGTGGCGGCGCCGCTGACGGTAAAGACCGTGCCGTCGGCCAGACCGTCGAGGTCGGTGGCGGTCAGGGTGCCGGTGATGGTCGCGGCGTCCTCGTTGCCGGCGCCGCTGGTGCCGCCGGTGACGACGGTCGGATCGTTGACCGCATTCACGGTGACGCTGACGGTGGTGGTCTCGGTCACGCCGGCCGGGCTGGTCACCGTGTAGGTGAAGCTGTCGCTGCCGTTGTAGTTGGCGTTCGGCGTGTAGGTCACGGCGCCGGCAGCAGTGAAGGCCACCGTGCCGTTGCTGCCGTTGGTGACGCCAGTGAGCACCGGCGTGCCTTCGAAGTTGTCTGCGGAGGCACCGTTGGTGCCAGTGATGACGTTGGCGGTGATCGCCGTGTCCTCGTTGGTGGTCAGCGAGTCGGCGACGATGTCGGCAACGGCATTGACCGTCAGGCTGATGGCCTGCGTGCTGGTGTTGCCAGCGTCGTCGGTGATGGTGACGGTGAAGCTGTCGGTGCCGTTGTAGTCGGCCACCGGGGTGTAGCTCCAGGCGCCAGTGGCGGCGTTGATGCTGGCCGCGCCGTTGCTGGCTGCGCCGCTGACGGTAAACACCGTGCCGTCGGTCAGGCCGTCGGCGTCGCTGGCGACCAGGGAGCCGGTGATCGCGCCGCCATCTTCGTTGCCGCTGCCGCTGGTGCCGCCGGTGACGGTGGTCGGATCGTCGGCCGCGCTGACCGTGATGCTGGCGATGGCCGGGCTGGCGTCCACCCCGCCGTCGTTATCCACGGCGGTATAGCCGAAGCTGGTGTTGCCGTTCCAGTTGGCGGTGGGGACGAAGTAGACCGGGCCGGTGACGGTGGCATCCACCACCACGGCGGTGGTGAGCGCGGCATCCGAATACAGCGTGCCGTTGGCCGCCAGGCTGGTGATCTTGTAGCCGGTGACCGTGCCGTCGCTGTCGGCGCCGGAGAGGGTGACGCTGATGCCAGCGGCATCCTCGTTGCCGCTGGCGCTGACGTCGCTGGTGCTGGGCAGGTCGTTGACCAGGGTGACCGACCCGGAGTCATTCGCGCTGCCGGTGTTGCCGGCGCTGTCGGTGACCAAAGCGGTGACGTTGTAGGCACCCTGGGCCAGTGCGATGGGAACGTCGACGCTGAAGCTGCCGTCGGCCAGGACGGTGGTGGTGAAGTTCTGTACCACGCCCAGGCTGTCGGTGACGGTCAGGCTGATGCTGCTGCCGACGGCGGCGTCGGTCGTGCCGGTGAGGGTCGGGGTGGAATCGTTGCTGTTGTCCGGGGCATTGACGCTGATTGTCGGGGCGGTGGTGTCGATGACGACGGGCTGGCCGCTTGATCCGGCGCTGCCGACGAGGGGGGCGGCTTCTTCGGGGAGTTCGGTGTCGCTTGTCGGGACGAGCGGGGTGGTGCTTTCCACGATGCGTGTCAGGTTCAGGCTGTCTCCTTCGAGCGGGCTCGTCCCTTCGCTGATGTCGAGTAGCCGCACGAAGCTGCTGCCGTCGCTGCTGCCGCCGCCCGCGAGGCCGGCGCCCGGTTCTTCGATCTGGTCATCGATGTCGGTGCCTTGTGCGATGGTGCCGAGTACTTGTTCTATGGTGGCGCTGTCGAGTTCCGCTTCCCGGGGGTCAGGGCGGGTGGATTCCAGCATTTCTGCCGTGAAGCTGATGACCTGGTTCGGCTCGATCTCCAGCACCCTGCTGTCGCTGAAGTTGAGTTCCACCTGTCCATCGGCGGTGATGATGGTGTCGCCTTCCATGATCAGGTCGCCTGGCTGGATGTCGCGCAATTCTCCTTGTGCGCTGCGGACCTGGGCTTGGCCGATGACGGCGACGACGGTGGCGATGGCGATGGGCATGGTTGACTCCGTTCAATGACGCGGCAAGGGCAGGTTCGCCACGGATACCGCACAATGCGGCCGTTCGGCACATCAGGATATTGGACGGAAGGACAATGAGGTCGTCAGCGTGAAACTACCGCCCGTAGAGACGTTCGTACCCGCGCCGAGGCCGAAAATCGCGGGCAAGCCCGCTCCTACGACGGGCTTGGTCATGCGGGGCGGTTCGGGAAGCGCCATGCCCGCCGGCGTGAAACTACCGCCCGTAGCAATTGAGACGTTCGTACCCGCGCCGAGGCCGAAAATCGCGGGCAAGCCCGCTCCTACGACGGGTTTCGTCATGCGGGGCGGTTCGGAAAGCGCCATGCCCGCCGGCGTGAAACAACCATGCCTCTGTAGCGCAGGCGTCCCGCCTGCATTCAGCGCCGAGAGCAGGCGAGGACGCCTGCGCTACAAGTGCGTCCGGTTTCATCACTTGGGGCGGCGGGGCCGCCATGCCCGTTAGCGTGAAACAACCCGCCATGAGTAGGATGCTGTGAGTGGCGTTCTTTCCCGTTCTCTGCTGTTGCTGACTGCGCTGCTGGCGTTCTGCCTCCAGGGCGCGCCGCAGGTCGAGCGCATCGTGAATGCGGCTGCTCAGGCGTATGGAGCTGGCGCGGTTGCGGCGGTGCGGGCCTGGGGCGAGATGATGGAGGGTGCGGCGGCGCTGTCCGATGAACGAAAAATTCGCCGCATCAACGGCTTCTTCAATCAGCGCATCGCTTTCGAGGATGACAAGACGTTGTGGGGGCAAAGCGATTTCTGGGCGACGCCGCTCGATACCCTGGCGCGTGGCGGCGGCGATTGCGAGGATTTCGCCATCGCCAAGTATGTGTCCTTGCGCATGCTGGGCGTGGCCGACGACAAGCTGCGCCTGATCTATGTGCGCGCGAAGATTGGCGGGCCGCACAGCACGATCAGCCAGGCGCACATGGTGTTGGGTTATTACGCGGATCCAGGTGGGGAGCCGCAGGTGCTCGATAACCTGATCGATGAGGTTCAGCCGGCGTCGCGGCGCCGGGATTTGGTGCCGATCTTCAGCTTCAACGCGGATGGTTTGTGGGCGGGCGGGGCGACGGCTTCGGCTGCTTCCGCCACGGCGCGGCTGTCACGTTGGCGGGATGTGCTGGCGCGCATGAAGGCGCACGGTTTTGAGCTTGGGAACTAGGAAAAAGGTATCTGATGAGCAAGCTGCCTCAGTTGAAGCATGGATTGAAGCGTGGAAACGTAGCTTGGGCAAAGCGCAACGTGCCCAACATTGCGACAGGTTGTTGGGCACGCTTCGCTTTGCCCAACCTACGATTACTCATTACACCCTACGTCCGCTTGGGGCACGCTTTGCCCAACCGATGAATATGTATTTTTCGACTCGTCCGGGGTAGGAAGAAAACCATGTCTCTGAGCAAACAGTTATGGCTGACCATCGTGATTCTGCTGGCGTTGGCTTTTGGCGGCAGTTTCGTGGTCAGCGGCTATACCGCGAAGCGTTATCTGGAGGCGCAGCTTTATCTGAAGAATCTGGACAATGCCGCTTCCCTGGCGCTGACGCTTTCGCACATGGGCAATGATCCGGTGACGTTGGAGCTGCTGCTTGCCGCTCAGTTCGATACCGGGCATTACCGGTTGATTCGGCTGCAAGGTCCGCGTGGCGAGACGCTTATGGAACGGGTCAGCGATGTGCGTGACCCAGGTGCGCCGCGCTGGTTCGTTGCCCTGGTGCCGATCCATGCCGCGCTGGGCCGGGCCAGCGTCAGTGATGGCTGGAAGCAATCCGGCACCTTGGTGGTGGAAAGCCACACGCGCTATGCCTATGCCGCGCTCTGGTCCGGGATGTTGCAGATTCTCGGCTGGCTCCTGGCAGCGGCGGCGCTGAGTGGGGTGTTTGGCGCCTGGCTGATTCGCCGGATTACGCGCCCATTGGGTGAAGTCGTGATGCAGGCCGAGGCGATAGGCGCGCGCCGTTTCATCCGCATCGCTGAGCCGCGCACGCTGGAGTTTCGTCGTGTGGCGCACGCCATGAATAGCCTGTCCGCGCGGGTGAAGGCCATGCTGGAGGAGGAGTCGGGGCGCCTGGAGACGTTGCGCCGGGAGATTCAGCACGACCCACTCACCGGGCTCTTTGCGCGCGAGCCTTTCCTCAGCCATGCGGCCAGTCTCATCCAGCGTGATGATGCCGGCGCCGCCGGGGTGCTGGTCATTGCCCGGGTGACTCCGCTGGCACGGATCAACACGCAACTGGGGCGCGCCAGTGCCGACCAACTGCTGCTGGCGACGGCCAAGGCGGTCAATGCGTTGTTGACGGAGCATCCGGACTGGCTGTGCGGTCGCCTCAACGGTGCCGACTTTGTGCTCATGGCGCCGGAAGCGGATGCGGCGCTGGCGGTGGCGCAACGGTTACATGCCGACCTCGCGGAGATTGATCTCAGCCCCTATGGCGACCTCGATATTCGCTTCCCCATCGGCGCCGCCACCTATGCCCACGGCGATGCTCTGGCAGAGTTGCTGGCGCAGGTGGATGGCGCTTTGGCGCGAGCGGAACAGGCCGAGACCGAGGTGCCGTGCATTGCCACGGCCAGCCAGCCGCAGGTTCCCGACCTGGCGGCCTGGCGCGTGTTGCTGGAACAGGCTTTTACCGCGCGGGCGTTCAAACTGGCCCGCTTCCCGGTGCTGGATGCCGCCGGCAAGACTTTGCATGTGGAGTGCCCGGTGCGCATGCGGATCGAGGAGGTCTGGGAACCCGCCGGTGTGGTCATGCCCTGGCTGGCGCGGTTGGGCTGGTTGCCGCGCCTGGATGCGGCGGCGCTCGACCTCGCCCTGGACGGACTGCATGGGGCTGGCGAGGCGTTGTGCATCAATCTCTCGGCGGAGTCCATTGCCGATCCTGGCTTCCGCGCCGCGCTGTTGGAGCGGCTCATGCGCGAGCCCGAGCGGGCGCGGCATTTGTGGATCGACATCCCGGAAGCCGGTGCCTTCCGCCAGCCGGCCGCGCTACGTGAGCTGTGCTCCGCCCTCGCGCCGCTGGGCTGCAAGATCGGCCTGGAACATGCCGGGCGCAACTTCGCCCGTATCGGCGAGTTGCATGATCTCGGCCTGAGCTATTTCAAGGTAGGCGCGGCTCTGGTGCGCGACATCGAGCGGAACCCCGGCAATCAGGCTTTCCTGCGTGGCCTCGCCATGGTCTGCCACGCCATCGGTCTGATCGCCATCGCCGAGGGAGTGGAGAGCGCGGCGGAAGCGCGTGCCTTGTTCGCTCTGGGTCTCGACGGGGTGACCGGGCCGGGGGTGGGGCCGTAGGAGCGGGCTTGCCCGCGATAACCACCGCCGCTCAAACCGTGTCCGAATCCTCGTCGCCGATGAGATTCACGCCACGGCGTTCGGTGCGCAGGGAGCGTCGCGCCATGAGCTTTTTCTGGGCGGCGGCGGGCAGGTCGGTGAATCGGATGACTGCCTTGTCGATCAGTACTTCCATGAGGTCTTCCAGCACCCGCGCCAGTGCCAGGTCGGAGCGCGCGAGTTCGTCGCTCGCTGCGGCATGGAAGGCGATTGCCTCCGGCGCCGTTTCCTGCATGGCTTCCGGGTGCGCGGCGTCCTGGTTCAGGCTGAGGGCGGTGACTTGGCCGTTTGCGTTGCGGCGGACGTAGATCATCCTGGATTCCCCATTCGGTCGAGTCGAAAAGACGCCGGCAAGGATGCCGGCGCTACCGGTGGCGCATTCTTTAGTCCGTTGCAGATCATGGCTTTCCTCCGGCTTTGAAGCGCAAGGCGAGTTGCAGGCGGTCGCGCAGGCCGAGTTTGGCGAAGATGGCGGACAGGTGGGCCTTGACCGTGCGCTCGGTAATGTCGAGGCGGCGCGCGATTTCCTTGTTGCTCAGCCCCTGGGCGACGTGTTGCGCGGTTTCCCGTTCGCGTTCGGTGAGCGGGGCGAGGTCGCCATCCCAGGTGGCCGACAGCGCCTGGGATGGCAGGCTCTGGATGAGGCGGCTCATCAGTTCGGGGCCGACCCATAGACCGCCGTGGCTGACTGCGGCGGCGACATCGCGCAGCATTTCCGGGGTGGCCAGCGCGTGGCAGTAACCGCGCGCGCCGGCGGCGAGGGCGGCGAGGGCGGCCTCTTGTCGCGGGGTCGGCGAGATCACCACGAAGGGGCGGCCGGATTGGCGCAGTTCCGCGAGCAGGGCGGAATGGCGCGGGTGGCCTTCGCTCAGCCAGACGACTGCGGCCGCCGCAAGCAACTCGGCCGTGGCGGCGACGCCCGCCACGGCGTCGGGGAAGGCTTCCCGCCAACGCGGCTGGATGCGGCCGTCGGCGGTCAGGAAGAAGTGCAATTCAACTCCTCAGTCGAAAGTGGCTGGAAAAGCGATCACGTGTCGTGTCACCCGTGTTTATCGGCAACCCCGGGAGAAAGGTTAGCGTGAAACAACCACGCCTCTGTAGCGCAGGCGTCCCGCCTGCATTCAGCGCAAAAGAGCAGGCGAGGACGCCTGCGCTACAGGAGCGTCTGCGGGGCCGCCATACCCGTCAGCGTTAGCGTGAAACAACCACGCCTCTGTAGCGCAGGCGTCCCGCCTGCATTCAGCGCAAAAGAGCAGGCGAGGACGCCTGCGCTACAGGAGCGTCTGCGGG
>JAUYFG010000022.1 GCA_030690985.1 Pseudomonadota bacterium | reverse complement strand
CATTCCCGCGCCGGCGGGAATCCAGATTCCACCGTCTAATCAGGCACTTAAAAAACCTGGCTTGATGAACGCACTGGATTCCCGCCTGCGCGGGAATGACGGTAATTCAATGGGTTATCGCCAGAACAAATTTACCCTGGGGCGGGTGGTGGGTTACGACAATGCACATGGCACCCACCATCGGCATTACATGGGCGCGGTGATGCCCGTCGAATTTGTCAGCTTCGAGGATATGGAAACGCGCTTCGAGGCTGATTGGATCGTCTTCAGGAGAAAACAGCGATGAAAACAGTGATTACGACCGGCGGGCCGGATGAGTTTTTCAGGCGCGGAAAGCGGGTGGCCCAGCTTGCGGATCAAGGCAAGCCCATCCCCCGTGAACGCACGATTTCGTTTGAAGATCCGGCGGATCTGGCTCGATTGGTGACGACGGCGAAATTGGTGTTGTTCCGCGAGGTAAGGGGGTGCCCTGGTTCGATTACCGATCTTGCCTTGCGCCTGCGGCGCGATCGCAGTTCTGTCAAACGCGATATCGATGCCCTCGAGCGCTTAGGTTTGCTTGAGGTCGAGGAAAAACCGCTGCCAGGGCACGGGCGCATGAAGGAGGTTCGTGCTGTGGCGGAGCAAGTGTTGTTGGCGATCTGATAGATGAACTGATCCCGCGTAGGGCGGCAAAGTGGCCTTATCGCGTCTTCCGCCATCTTCCGGCGGCATTTGGCGGCATTTGGCGGCATTTGGCGGAAGGCGCCGGCAAAAGGCCGCCGGCTTTTCCGCCCTACGCGCCGGCTTGACACTGTGAAGCACCTTCACCAGACTCCGATTCATGGACGCCACCCTCCACCGCTTCAAAAATGCCCGTATCGCGATGTTTTTTGGCGATCATCCGCCCGCGCATGTGCATCTGCTCGGGCCTGGCTTCAAGGTATCCATCGAAGTGGCGACCCTGAAAACCAGGGGCCGCGCCGAGCCGAAGATGGAGGCGGAAGCGAAAGCGTGGATTGTCGAGAACCGCGAAGTTGTCATGCGGATAGGGGCAGAACGAGGAGCACAAAGATGAAAGAACCGAACGTTCATTCCGTTGCCGCCGTCGCCGCCCGGACGGTTGAAATCGCCTGGTCCGGCGGCAAGGTTGATCGCATCGATCTATCCAGGCTGATTGCCGATCTGGCCGGGCTGGCCGGGCTGGCCGATGCCGACACCTTTGCCGCAGCCGCCGTCGGTGAAGATGGCTGGTCACTGATCTGGCCCAACGGCGAAGAAATCGGTACGGATACCCTCTGGCGCATGGCACGCGAACAAGCCGGCGAGGCGACGCCCATCGACGAGTTTTCAGCCTGGCGAGTGCGCAACCGCTTGTCGCAGGCCGATGCCGCGTTAGCACTCGGCATCACGCGGCGCATGGTGGCCTATTACGAAGCCGGCCGCTATTTGATACCGCGCATGGTCGGCCTGGCCTGCCGAGGCTGGGAGACAGAGCATCGCGAGTATCGCCGCCACGCCTGAAAGCAGGCCGGTTGGGTGGTGCCCTACGCCAGGGTAAATGTGTTGTGACGTAACCCATTGAACCTAAAAACCGCAGTTAGCCGCGTCGTAGGAGCGGGCTTGCCCGCGATTGGCGGCGGCTATCGCGGGCAAGCCCGCTCCTACGGCTGCCATGCGGCCTCACGAGCGCCGTAGCCCGGATGCAGCGCATAAGCAGGGACTTGGCCGCCGTCTTTTGGCGGCTTAGTCCTTCGCTTAGGGGCTTCATCAGTCCTTCGCTTAGGGGCTTCATCAGCGGAATCCGGGGGGTTTTGGCGGTCGTAACCACAACATCCCGGATTCCGCTGCGCTGCCCCCGCAAGGAGGACGCCGGATTCGTAAGCACTGCGCGCCAACGACTCCGCTGCATCCGGGCTACGTGGTCAAGCAACCCTTTGATTCTGTAGCGTGCGCCGTGCGCACGATTCACGTCCTGTAGAAATGCCGCCGTTGATATTTCGACATAGCCCATCAACCTGGTAAAGAAATCCTGGTATAAACCGCACGCCTTTAGCCCCCCTTCCCTGCACGCATCGACCCGATCTGGAGCCCCAAATGAGCCTTCTCCCCCCCCCCGAGTTCAAGCTGACAAAACCGAAGGGCTGAGCGCCGCCATCCAGGCGTCGCAGCAGGCCAAAGCCCCGGAACAGGGCCAACTCCGGGCAGGGAAGCGGCAGAAGCCGCTGATCGAAGACGAAACCGAAATGGCCGGCCAGGCGGACGGCGCCTCCGCTGATGAGGCACTCGCCGCCGCCACGGACACCCCCGACACCGGCACAGCCGGCGGCAACATCCACCTCGCCCAGGCTCCCGGCCCCGTCACCGACGCCCCGCCGCCCGCTGCCGGCAGCGTCCCCGCCGGCGCGCCCGTGGCGGGTGCGGCGGTGGTGGGTGGCGGCATCCCCACCGGCCTGCTGATCGCCGGCGGCGTGATCGGCGTCGCGGCAGCGGCAGGGGCTGCTGCTGGAGGCGATAGCACTCCCGCAGACACCACGGCCCCGACGGTCACCACCGTCGCCATCACCTCCGCCACCGGTCTCCTGAACAGCACCCTCAACGCGGGCGATGTGGTCAGCGTCACCGTGACCCTGAGCGAAGCCACTACCGTCACCGGCACGCCGCAACTGGCGTTGAACATCGGCGGCGCCACCGTGCAGGCCAACTACGCCGCAGGCTCAGGCACCACCGCGCTGGTCTTCACCTACACCATCCTGGCTGGTGATGACGCCAACGGCATCGGCATCAATGCCAACAGCCTCACGCTCAACGGCGGCACGCTGCGGGACGCCGCCGGCAACAACGCCACCCTCACCCATGCGCTGGTTGCCGACAACGCCGGCTATAAGGTGGATACCACCGCCCCGACGGTCACGATCAGCGACGACGAAGCGGGGACGGCAAACCTCGCCGGCGGCGATGTGACCTACACCTTCCAGTTCAACGAAGCCGTCACCGGGTTTGACGCGACCGACGTCGCGGTGGTGAATGGCGTCAAGGGCACATTCACCGCAGTGGATGCCGACACCTACACCCTGGCGGTGACGCCGAATGCCAGTCTCGAAGGCAACCTCACGGTGGATGTGGCTGCGGGTGCTGCGGCGGATACCGCCGGCAACAACAGCACGGCGGCGGCTCAGTCGGTGCAGGCGGTGGATACGCGGGCGCCGACGGTCACCTCGGTCACGATCGCCAACGGCCCTTATTCGCTGGGCGAAACGGTAACGGTGACGGTGCTGTTCAACGAAGCGGTGACGGTGGCCGGCGGCACGCCGACCCTGGCGCTGGACATCGGCGGCACGGCCAAGCAAGCGGCTTTCACCGGCGGCTCCGGCACTAACACCCTGACCTTCAGCTATGTGGTGGAAGCGGGCCTGACGGACACCGACGGCATCGACGCCACGGCGAACGGCATCACCCTGGGCGCGGCCACCATCAGGGATGCGGCGGGCAACCCGGCGACGCTGACCTACGGTTTGGCGATCAATGCCCCCGCCACCGTGGACACCACGGCGCCGACCGCACCGGCGGCGCCGACCGTCGCGGAGAACGCGGCGGGCGGGATCAACGCGGCCGAGGCCGCCGACGGCACCCCGGTGGTGGTGAACATCACCGGCACCGGCGCGCTGGCGGGCGACACCCTGACGGTGAACTGGGGCGGCCAGACGGCAACGTACACCCTGCTGGCGGCGGACATTCTCGCCAACAGCGCAGCGGTCACGGTGCCGACGGGCACGATCACGACGCAAGGCAACGGCACCTTCAACGTCTCGGCGTTCATCACCGACATCGCGGGCAACCTGGGTGCTGTCTCCGGCAACACCTCGGTCACGGTGGATACGGTCGCGCCGACGGTCACGATCAGCGACGACGAAGCGGGCACGGCAAACATCGCCGGCGGCGATGTGGTCTACACCTTCCAGTTCAGTGAAGCCGTCACCGGGTTTGATGCGAGCGACGTCACGGTGGTAAACGGCGTCAAGGGCGCAGTCACGGCGGTGGATGCCGACACCTACACCCTGGCGGTAACGCCGAATGCCAATCTCGATGGCCTCGTCCTCACGGTGGATGTGGCAGGCGGTGCTGCGGCGGATACGGCCGGCAACAACAGCACGGCGGCGGCTCAGTCGATGCAGCTGGTGGATACGCGGGCGCCGACGGTCACCTCGGTGACGATTGCCGACGGCGCCTACGCTGTGGGCGAAACGGTGACGGTGTCGGTGATATTCAGCGAGCCGGTGACGCTCGCCGGCGGCGTACCGACCCTGGCGCTGAACATCGGCGGCACGGCCAAGGTTGCGACCTATGCCAGCAGTCCCGGCAGCACCCTCCTGACCTTCAGCTATGTGGTGGAAACGGGCCTGACCGACACCGACGGCATCGACGCCACAGCGAACGGCATCACCCTGGGCGCTGCCACCATCAAGGATGCGGCGGGTAATGACGCGACGCTGACCTATGCGCTGGTGAACAACGCGGTGGCCACGGTGGACACCACGGCGCCGACGGCGCCGGCGGCGCCGGCGGCACCGACTGTCGCAGAGAACGGCGCGGGCGGAATCAACGCGGCCGAAGCCAGCGACGGCACCCCGGTGGTGGTGAACATCGCCGGCACCGGCGCGCTGGCGGGCGACACCCTGACGGTGAACTGGGGCG
>JAUYFG010000139.1 GCA_030690985.1 Pseudomonadota bacterium | reverse complement strand
GGTTACGCAAAGACGCCGGCAAGGATGCCGGCGCTACAGGGGCGGCGCGCCCTGACCATGCTCAAGATTTCCCATCTCCCGCCGATACTGCCTGGCATAGGGGGCCATGGATGTCGCAATTACGAGTACTACTGCTGGTATTGATCGCCGGGCTGCTCGCCTGGGGCGGGTGGTCATTCTTTTCGCCAGGGACGGAGAGCCAGGCGCCGGCTCCGTCCTACACCCCGCCCGCCACCGACCAGCCCATCTCGCCCATCCCGCAACATCTGCAACTGGATAAGCGCTTGGTCGCGCTGGGGCGGCGTCTGTTTCATGACCCGCGCCTCTCGCATGACGACACGATTTCCTGCGCCTCCTGCCATCTGCTGACAAAAGCCGGTGCCGATGCGCAGCCACTCGCGGTGGGTATCGGCGGTCAGGTCAGCACGGTGAACACGCCCACGGTGTTCAACAGCGCCTTCAATTTCCGCCAGTTCTGGGATGGCCGCGCCGCGAGCCTGGAGGAACAGGCGGAAGGGCCGATACATAATCCGGTGGAAATGGCCTCCAACTGGCGCGAAGTGATCGCCAAACTGGAACGCGACGCCGACTACCCGAGCGAGTTCGCGGCGATCTGGCCGGCTGCCGGCAAACGCGCGATCACGGCCGGGCACATTCAGTCCGCCATCGCCGAATTCGAGCGCAGCCTGATTACTCCGGATGCGCCTTTCGACCGCTACTTGCGCGGCGATCCGCAGGCGTTGAGTGCGGCAGCGCGGCAGGGGTGGGAACTGTTCCGCAACCTCGGCTGCATCGCCTGCCACCAGGGCGTGAACGTGGGCGGCAACATGTACGCCAACCTGGGGGTCATGGGCGACTACTTCGCCGATCGCGGCAAGCCGCTGCTGAAGAGCGATCTGGGCCGTTTCAACATCACCGGGCGGGAAGAGGATCGGCACCTGTTCAAAGTGCCCGGCCTGCGTAATGTCGAACGCACCGCGCCGTACTTCCATGACGGCGCCATCGCGACCTTGGACAAGGCCGTGGACACCATGGCGCGCTACCAGTTGGGCGTGAGTCTGAGCGTGGAACAACGCAAGGCGTTGCTGGCGTTTCTCGGCAGCTTGAACGGCACCTTGCCGGAGGCAGCGCCATGACAGCGGCTATGGGCAAGCGCGGTTCCAGGAGCGGGGCCACCGGCAAACTCAAACTTGGGCTGGCCTTGCTTGCGCTCTGCACCGCGCTGCTGGCGGGCCTGCTTCTACCTGCGGTGCTGGGTGGAGTCGAGCGGCTGGAGTTGCTGCGTGCCCGCCTGGAGCGGTTGCAAGTGGCCCAGAGTCGTTTTCGCGAACTGGTCATCGGCCTGCGTCATGGCATCACCAACAATTACGACGAGGGCAACGACTGGATGGCCCGCATTCTGCGGGAACGCGCCGGTTTGGCTGGCGAGGTGGCGCAAGACATCGCCCTGCACCGGCTCTGGATGCCCTACTACCAGTCGGTGCGGAGCCAGGAGGCGCTGTGGAACGACTTCAAGCGGCGCAATGCGCTGGTGCGCAATTCCCTGCGTTATTTCCAGAGCGACGCGATCCAGTTCGCGCAAGCGCTGCCCAACGTCGCCGCCGGTGGCGCGCTGCACCACGAGTTGATGGCGCTCAACAATCTCCTGTTCATGCAGGGGCTGGGCGAGGGCGGGGAGAGGGTCGTCGAGGCGAGGGGGGAGGTAGGCGCCATGCTGGTCCGCATGCGAGCCCTGGCCGCCAGGCTGCCCACGGCGCAGCGCGCGGAGTTTGCGCGCCTCGCGCGCCACGCCGAGATCATCAGTAGTAACGGCCCCGTCCTGGCAGCCGATGTGCGCAGCCTGATTCACGGCTCCGGACGTGGCGTGTTGACGCAACTGGAGGAGGCCAACCATGCCCGGTTGGTCGAGGAACAGGCCACGGCGGGGCGTTATCGGGCTGGATTGTTGCTCAGCGTGGTGATCCTGCTGTTGGCGCTGTCTGTGCTGGCCATACGCTACCTGGACAGCCTGCGCCAGAGTGCCAGAGAACTGCGTCTGGCCGGCACCGTGTTCGACAGCAGCCAGCAAGGCATCATCGTCACGGATGCCCAAGGGCGCATCGTGCGGGCCAATCCCGCCTACTGCCGCATGACCGGCTATCGGGAGCAGGAGTTGATCGGCCAGAACCCGCGCCTGATGAAGTCCGGCCTGCAGGATGCCGGGTTTTACCAGTCCATGTGGGCCAGCCTGAACGAAGCCGGCCGCTGGCAGGGGGAATTGAAGAATCGGCGCAAGAATGGCGAACTCTATGTGCAGTGGGCCAACATCGACGCGGTCAGCAGCGAACAGGGCGAGAAGCTGTTCGTCGGCATCGCCTCGGATATTTCGGAACTGGTGAATACCCGCGAGCGGCTGGCCAGCCTCGCCTATTACGACACCCTCACCGGCTTGCCCAACCGGGTGCTGTTCCAGGATCGCTTGCTGCATTCCATCAGCCAGAGCCGGCGCGAACAGCAGAAATTGGCGTTGATCCTGGTCGATCTGGACAACTTCAAGAGCGTCAACGACACCCTCGGCCACGCAGCGGGTGACGAAATGCTCAAGGAAGTGGCCAAGCGCCTGCAAGCCAGCGTGCGCGAATCGGACACGGTGGCGCGCCTGGGGGGCGACGAATTCGCGCTGATCCTGATGGATGCCAAAGGGCCGGTGGAAATGGCACGGACTGCGGGGGAAATTGTCCTGGCGCTGGGCACGTCCTACCAGCCCATGGGTTTCGATGTGGCGGGCGGGGCCAGCCTGGGGATCACTTTCTATCCCGACGACGGGCAAACCCTGGAAGAACTGCTCAAACATGCCGATGTGGCGATGTATCGCGCCAAAGACCTTGGCCGCAACAATTACCAGTTCTTTACCGCCGACATGGCCGCCGGCGTGGCCGACGCCATGCTCATCGAAACCGGCCTGCGCCATGCCCTGGAATCCGGGGAGCTGTCCATGCACTACCAGCCGCAACTGAGCGCGGACGGCCAGGTGGTGGGCGCCGAGGCGCTGATGCGCTGGGATTCGGCGGAACTGGGGCGGGTGCCGCCCATGCGCTTCATTCCGGTGGCGGAAAAAAGCGGCCTCATCGCGGCCTTGGGCGATTTCGCCTTATGCGAGGCCAGCCGCCAGTGCGCGGCCTGGCGCCTGTCGATCGACCCCGATTTCCGTATTGCGGTCAACCTCTCCGCCGCCCAGTTCCGTAATGAAAAGCTCAGCGAAAAAGTGGCTGGCGCCCTGGAGAAATTCGCGCTGCCCGGTTCCGCCCTGGAGCTGGAAATCACCGAAACCGTGGTGATGGAAGACGTCGCGCGTGGCCAGGCCGTGCTGAAAAGCCTGAAACAGCAGGGCTGCCGCCTCGCCATCGACGACTTCGGCACCGGCTATTCCTCGCTGGCCTACCTCCGGCGCTTTCCGGTGGATGTGCTCAAGATCGACAAATCCTTCGTCGACGGTCTCGGTGCGGATCCCGACGACACCGCCGTCGCACAGGCCATCATCGGCCTGGCGAAAAGCCTGCGCCTGGAAGTGGTGGCGGAAGGCGTGGAAACACGCGAGCAACTCGACTGCCTGATCCAGTTGGCCGGTGCGGAAGGCTTCATCGCCCAGGGCTACTACTTCGCCAAACCCATGCCGGCGGCGGAGTTTGAACGGCGAGTGGTGGGAGGTTTCCTGCCGGCCAAACCGGACGGCACAACGCAGTAGGCCAGCTACCGCTACTTTGTGCGTTAAATATTAATGAAATCATGAAGATATGTTCCACTACCGGTAACTGCTCAATAACCCTAAAAACCGCAGTTGGCCGCGTCCGTCGTAGGAGCGGGCTTGCCCGCGATAGCCACCGTTGTATCGCGGGCAAGCCCGCTCCTACGCGGGGCCACGCCACGGGTTATTGAGCAGTTACCCATTGTCGTAACTGCTCAATAACCCGTGGCAACTTACTGGTCCGTTGCCCTGATCGAGCCAAAGAAACAACCGTAGGGTGCGCCGTGCGCACCATTGGGCCTGAATCGGTGCGCACGGCGCACCCTACGGAATCACTGGCTCGCCACGGGTTATTGAGCAGTTACCCATTGCCGTGCGAACCAGTGAGGTTGTGCCAAACAGCGAAGCCCCCCCGTGCCAATATCCCCTGAGACACCTGCCCCTCGGAAATTAAAGTAGAAGGCAGGCCCGATTCATGAAGATCAAGACGAAATCCCCCATGCGAGTTAAACAGGCCGTTGCGCCGGATGAGGCGTTGGAAGGAGCCCGGAGG
>JAUYFG010000005.1 GCA_030690985.1 Pseudomonadota bacterium | reverse complement strand
CTGCCGCGGCAGCACCCCGGCTCGACGGAATCCGTATCAGTTCAGCAACCCGCCTGAGGGGTCAATTCCAGATGTCGCCAGGGGGTCAGTTTCTGGTGTCGCTTGACAATCCTGTTACTGCGTACGGACAGACCACGGTTTTCTGCCCGCCAACCCAAGAACTGAACTCCGCTGAAACGGGCGCGGCGCAGGCCGCGCCCGTTTTGTTTGGTACGCTGTTAGTCAGACAGAACGCCGGGAGACTGACATGAGCACGATCACTTTTGATATCTTGAAATTTGTCGAGCGCCTTGAAAAAGCGGGGGTGCCACGTGAGCAGGCGGCAGCCATGTCCGAGGCATTCGGTGCGGCGCGGTCAGATGCGCAGCCCGTTACAAAAGATTATCTGGATGCGCGGATAGCACCCGTCTCGGCGGAGTTGCTGATTATCAAGTGGATGCTTGGCGTCGTTGTGGCAGGCATATCAGCCCTCATATTGAAAACCTTCTTCTAAGTGCGTAGGGCGGAAAAGCCGGCGGCCTTTTGCCGGCGCCTTCCGCCATCCTCCGGCAATGTGTGGCGGAAGGCGCGATAAGGCCGCTTTTCCGCCCTACGTACTGTTCGAAACGGGCGCGGCGCAAGCCGCGCCCGTTTTGTTTTTGCTACACTCGAACGCGCTAAACGATCAGGAGAGAGGCATGAGCACGATGATTACGGAAGTCTACGAAGCCTTTATTTCCGCCGGTGCCCCAGAAGACAAGGCCAAGGCTGCGGCAAGAGCCGTTGCCGAATATGACTCTCGATTCAATCGCGTCGATTCTGACCTGGCCTTGGTCAAGGCGGAAATGGTGGTGCTCAAGTGGATGCTAGGGTTCGTATTGGCGGGCGTTGTCTCGTTGGTCATGAAGAGTTTTTTTGCCTGAATAGGCGAAAAACAGCACGCGTAGCGCCTTCCGCCATGACCTGCTGCATTCGGCGGAAGGCGCTACGCTTTTCCGCCCTACGTGCTGACCTAACCGTCTGATCCGAAGTCTGTAAACGGGAGCGGCAGAAGCCGCGCCCGTTTTGTTTTTGCTACACTCGCTCGCACAAAAAACAGGAGAATTTCGTGAGCACCATTACATTTGATACCCTGAGATTTGCTGAACGGCTGCGAACAGCGGGCGTGCCGGAAGCACAGGCGAAAGCGGAGGCCGAAGCACTGCGCGATGTGCTGTCTGAAGCCCTGGACATGACACTTGCCACGCGCGCGGATATTTTGGCCACCAAGACAGAGTTAAAAACCGACATCGCGGGACTCGACGCCAAATTCGACAAGTTGTCTTGGATGATGGGCATTCTTATCGCGCTGGCCGTCGCCAATTTTGCTAAACAATTTTTCTAGCACGCGTAGGTCGGAAAAGCCGGCGGGCCGGCGCCTTCCGACAATCCCTGGCGGAAGGCGCGATAAGGCCGCTTTTCCGCCCTACGTGGCGTTGCGCCGGGCGCGGCACCGGTCGCGCCTGTTTTGTTTTGTATGGGCAGGAAGGCTGGTAGAGTCCACGGCAAAGGAGCAAATCCATGTCCGCCATTACATTCGACACCCACAAATTTGTTCGCAAGCTGCAAGAAGCTGGCTTCAATCAAGCCCAGGCCGAAGGCTTGACGGATGCAATGCGCGCTGCCATCGACGAAACCGAACTCGTTACGCGTAAGGATTTGCAGATCGAACTAGCTCCCATCCACGCCAACCTGAACCTGCTCAAGTGGATGATGGGCGTGCTGATCGCCATCGCCGTCGCCAACTTCGCCAAGCAGTTTTTCTAGCAGCATGCGTAGGTCGGAACAGCCGGCGGGCCGGCGCCTTCCGACATCCCCGGTGGAAGGCGCGATGAAGCCGCTTTTCCGCCCTACGTGGCGTTGCACCGGGCGCGGCGCCGGCCGCGCCTGTTTTGTTTTTGCCACCTCTATAGTAGATTTCACCTGCGCCATTCCCGGCGTGTCAACACCCAACGGAGGCATCATGAAAAAGTTACTCGGGAGTTTTCTTGTGGGCTTGTTGCTGTCGGTTTCGGCTTGGGCGGCAGTAGACATCAATAGCGCGACCCAATCCGAACTCGAAGCCGTGAAGGGCATCGGCCCGGCCAAGGCCAAGGCGATCATGGAACATCGCCAGAAGAACGGGCCATTCAAGAATATGGATGCGCTGGCCGAGGTGAAGGGTTTCGGCAAAGCCAGCGTGGCGAAGTTGAAGGGGGAATTGACGGTGGGCGCGGCCAAACCCATGGCCGGCAAGAAATAAACGGTTTTCATGCCCAACGACAACGCCCCGGATTCGGGGCGTTTTCACCTGTAGCGCCGGCATCCTTGCCGGCGTTTTTGGTTTGCACACACGAGCCGGCAAAGATGCCGGCGCTACAGCCGGGCTACTTGTCTGGTTCCGGCTCATCCGGCTTAGCGTGAAACAACCACGCCTCTGTAGCGCAGGCGTCCCGCCTGCATTCAGCGCCAAGAGCAGGCGAGAGCCTGCCCCGGACGCGATCCGGGGACGCCTGCGCTACAGGGGCGTCCGGTTTCATCATTCGGGGCGGCGGGGCCGCCATG
>JAUYFG010000314.1 GCA_030690985.1 Pseudomonadota bacterium | reverse complement strand
TACCATCGCCGGTATGCAGGTTGATCGGCGTGACCTGCCCGCCGGCCCTGCGCGTTACCTATTACGTGTTGCATCCCGCCGCATTGCTTGTCTTTACTGGTTCGCTCAGGTTGCCGAGCAAACAGGCATGCGCCGCTGTGGCCACCTGCAAGCCATGAGCGGTGACCGTCAGGCAACCCCGCCCATAGTGGGGTAATGCCTGCAAAAAATCGCCCTGGCAAATACTTGAACGATATTGTCGGGAATTGGCATATAAATACCGCATGGAGCGTGGCAATTTCGCCGCCCTCCAGCATCCACCACCCGAAGGAAACATCATGAGAAACGTTCAAGTTGATTACCAAGGTGCGGCACTGAATTACCAGAGCGCGAGCCTGCTCGCCAAAGGGGTTGCCAGAGAGAACCAGATGCAGGAGCCGACCATCATGTCCTGGCATAAACATGGGATTCAGGTCATGCCTCCCTACTTCGAGGGCGCCAACCCCGATACCTGGTGGGAAAAATATGGCGAAGGCAACGGCGGCAAGCTGGAAATCAGCGTGGGGGATGAGTACCAGTTCGTCTTGATGGACGCCCGTGGTTACGAAACCCTGGGCGAGATGCCGCTGCGCAATCTGACGGATGAGCAGGGCAACCAATTCCTCTGCTACACCCCCGTGCTGGGCAAACAGAGCAACCGCCCCACGCCGGAGGCGTGCAGCCAACTGGACGGATGGTTCGCCGATCAGTACTGAGCCCCGCTTCACCAGAAACGCCTTCGCCTGTGCGTGGGCGTTTTCTTTGTCTTGCCCCGAAATGGCGTCACATAGTGGGGGCGTAATGACCTGATATCCCTTGCCCTGGGGCTGCCACCCCTGAAAGAACACGGAGCCGCTCATGGAAAGCCCGACCTCGAATGACAAGTTTCCCTTTCGCCTGTTTTTTCTGCTCTTTACCTCGATTGCGTTGCTGATTCTGGCTGGTGCCTGGTATGTCGGGAATGAGCGGATCTCCAGCGAGCTGGATATCACGCGATCCAGCGAGATCGGCACCGTCGTCATGGGTGTACGGCGCCTGGATGATGAGTTGCACGCGCCATTTCGCCAGTTGCATGCACTCGTCAACGAGAAGGCCATACGCCAGGCCATCGACGCCTACGACAAGAATGCGGCCGGGGGCATGGAAGCGGCGTTTACCACGCTGGTCGATTTCAACGAGGTGGTCGACAAGGTGCGCTGGATAGACCAGAGCGGCATGGAGCGGGTGCGAATCAACAATGTGGCCGGCCGTCCCGAGATCGTGCCGGCCGCGCAGTTGCAGAATCAGTCCGACAGTTACTACTTCGCCAACGCCATGCGGCTCAAACCGGGCCAGGTGTTCATCTCGTCGCTCGACCTGAACGTCGAGCACGGCAAGGTGGAGGTGCCGCACAAGCCGGTTTTGCGGCTGGCAACCCCGGTCCAGGACAGCAAGGGCCAGACGCGTGGCATCCTGATCATCGATGTCGCCGCCAAGTACTTTCTCGACTCCTTCACCGACAGCCTGGTGGGCGCTCGCGATCACGCCATGCTGCTTAACAGCGGGGGCTACTGGTTGGTCAGCCCGGATTCGGAAGATACCTTCGGCTTCATGTTTCAGCGTCAGAAAACCCTGGGTAGTGTCTATCCGGAAGCCTGGCGGGCCATCACCAGCATCCCTTCCGGCCAGGTCGAGAACGCGAGCGGGCTGTGGACCTGGAGCACGGTCTACCCGCTCAAGGTCAGCGACAGCAGGACCATCGCGGACATACCGAACTGGCTGGTCGTCTCGCATCTACCCGCCAGCCAGTTGGCGTTGATCCGCCAAGGCGCCTGGACCACGATAGGCGTCAATACGCTGATCCTGCTGGTGTTGTTCGGTGTGCTCAGCGCCTGGCTGGCGCGCGCGCTGACGGGTCGTGCCCGTGCCCAGGCCGAGGCGGAGACGGCAAAACGATTGGCCGAGGTACATCACCGTTTTCGCCTGGTGGTGGAGGCTAATGCCACCGGCTTGCTGGTGGCCGATAGCGGCGGCATCATCGTCCTGGCCAATCCGGCTCTGGCGCGCATGTTCGGCTATGCCAAGGAGGAATTGATCGGACAGCCGATGGAAATTCTCCTGCCCGAGTCGGAACAGCAAAAGCATGCCGGCCTGCGCGCGAACTACCTGCGCGCGCCCCTGCCCAGGCCGATGGGCGCCGGGCGCGACCTGCACGGCCGGCGCAAGGACGGCAGCATCCTGCCGGTGGAAATCAGCCTGAGTTCCTTTACCGAGAATGGCCGGCAATTTGTGGATGCCGTCGTCGTCGACATTTCCGAACGCAAGCGGATCGAACAACTGCATCGGCATACCGAGACGCGCCTGCAACTGCTGCTGCAAACCAATCCCAACGGGGTGGTGGTGGTGGATGATCAGGGTCGGATTCAAATGACCAACCCCGCGCTCGATCGCCTGTTCGGCTATGCCCCCGAGGAGTTGCTGGATCAGGCCGTGGAAATACTGGTGCCCGAGGCCAGCCGGGGCCAGCACAGCAGGCTGCGTGAGCAATATCTGCAAGCCCCGAGCATCCGGCCGATGGGGGCGGGCCTTGATCTGCATGGGCGGCGCAAGGACAGAAGCACGTTCCCCATCGAAGTCAGCCTGGCGAGCTTCGAAGAGGAGGGGAGGGTATTCGTGCAAGCCACCATCGTGGATATCTCCGCGCGCGCTATCGCGTAGGCCGCCCTGGTTGGGGGCTTTTTCTCCCATATATCTTCCGTGTATCTGCGCACGGTCAGCCTTGCATCGCGTTGTCCAAGCCTGAATCCCCCAGCCGGCGCGGTTTGCTCCGTATAATCCGCGCCGCTCGCGTGCCCAACCAATCGGCACGCGTTTTCTTTTTTACCCCATCCCTTTTCGTCTGCCTCGATTGGTGCCGCGCTCTAGCGGCAGGCCGTCGCAGGAGTAGTTCATGTCTTCCCCCCTTATTTCTTCCGGCCCGGCATTCGCCGATCTGGGCCTGGCCGCCCCCTTGCTGCGCGCCATTCAGGACGCCGGTTACACCACGCCGACGCCGATCCAGGCGCAGGCCATTCCCCTGGTGCTGGCCGGCGGCGACCTGCTGGCCGCCGCGCAGACCGGCACCGGCAAGCCCGCAGGTTTTGTACTGCCCATCCTGCATCGGCTGATGGACAAGCCGCTGGTACCCAAGCCCGGCCGCCCGCGTTGCCTGATTCTGGTGCCCACCCGCGAACTGGCGGCACAGGTGGAAGAGTCGGTGCAGACCTACGGCAAGCACTTCCCCCTGGTATCGATGGTCATGTTCGGCGGGGTCAACATCAATCCGCAGTACAAGGCTTTGCGCGGCCGCCTGGACATCCTGGTGGCCACCCCCGGCCGCCTGCTCGACCACGTCGGCCAGAAGACCGTGGACCTGTCCGGTGTCGAAATCCTGGTGCTCGATGAAGCCGACCGTATGCTGGACATGGGTTTCATCCGCGACATCCGCAAGGTAATCACGCTGATCCCGAAACAACGCCAGACCCTGTTGTTCTCGGCGACCTTCTCCGAAGAAATCCGCACCCTGGCCAACACGCTGTTGAACAACCCCGGCACCGTCGAAGTGGCGCGCCGCAATACCGCCTCGGAACTGGTGGAGCAGTCGGTGCATCTGGTGCCGCAGGCGCACAAGAAAGAATTCCTTGCGCACCTGATCCGCCATCACAACTGGCAGCAGGTACTGGTGTTCACCCGCACCAAGCACGGCGCCAACAAGCTGGCCGAGAAGCTGCTCAAGGACAAGATCCCGGCGGCGGCGATCCACGGCAACAAGAGCCAGGCCGCGCGTACCCGTGCGCTGGCCCAGTTCAAGGACAGCACCCTGCAGGTGCTGGTGGCGACCGACATCGCCGCGCGCGGTATCGACATCGACCAGTTGCCGCAGGTGGTGAATTTCGAACTGCCCAATGTTCCGGAAGACTATGTGCACCGCATCGGCCGCACCGGTCGCGCCGGCAGCGTGGGCGCGGCGGTGTCGCTGGTGGACAACGAAGAGATGGGTTATCTGAAGGACATCGAGCGCCTGATCAAGCGTTCCATTGCCCGCGTGGTGGTGGAAGGCTTCGTGATGCCGGAAGCAGCGGCTCACCATGCCGGGATGGATGACGAAGATCGCCGTCCGCCGCGCCCGGCAGGCGGTCGTGGTGGCCAGCCGAATCGGGGGGGGCAGAACCGTTCCGGGGCACCGCGCAAACCGGCAGGCCAGGGCGCGGGTCAATCCGGCAAACCCGCGCGTTCCCAGGGCGCCGGCCCCGCACCGAGCCGTCATTCCACGCGGCCATCGGCGGCATTGCTGGGTTCGGGCACGCCGAAGAAAGGGCGGGATTGATGTAGCGCCGGCATCCCTGCCGGCGTTTTTTTCAAGACGCCGGCAGGGATGCCGGCGCTACAAATCAGCCCACACAATGCCGATGCTCACCCCGCGAACGGTCGGCGGGGCGGGCTGCATCCAGGCTACACTTGCTACCGAACCCGAGAAACCCAGGTTGAAACCGAGGTGTGTCGGGGTCGATTGACCGCCTGGACGAGATCGCCACTGGCGCTCGCGCCTTGCTTTCCAAACAGCAACTCAGGAGAACCCACCATGAACGCACTGAACAGGTTTCTTGCAGTGACCGCCTTGATGCTCGCTGGAACTTCGGCACAGGCCGTGCTGGCCACTTTTGATGGCCTTGCCACACCGCCTGCCCTGGATTCATCCACCGGCCTGTTTTTCGCCAATAACGGCAGCAGCATTTACGGCGGGGTGACCTGGGACAGCCGCTTCACGGTAGTGGGGGACGCGTATCGGGTCGATCCCCCCTCGGGGCCGCTGTTCGGCCTGCCGCACTCGGGGCAGTACTTCGTCACCAACGGGGGCACCGGCGCGGGCAATGACGGCCTGACGATAAACACGAGCATGGTGCTGACCGGTGCATGGTTCGGGCGTAATGAGTACTACGGCTTTGGCGCGGGTGCGGATCAGATCACCCTCAACGCGATGAACGGTGCTGCGGTGTTGGCGTCGGTGGTGTTCGATTTGCCGGAACTGCTGACCGGACTACCGGAAGTGTTGAGCTTTGTCGATACCGGTGCCTTTGCCGCACTGACGGGGATTACCGGCTACCGCATCGACCGCCGGGAGATCGGCACTTTGGCGGGCAATTGGGTCGCGGACGACTTCACCTTCGTAGCCGCCAGCGGCGTGCCGGAGCCTTCGAGTGGCTGGCTGATGGCGGTCGGGTTGTTGCTGTTGCTGGGAATCAAAAGAGGGGTCGCGGCCGCGTAGGTCGGGTTGGCGGCTTCATCGCGTAACCCGACGTTTCGGCGCCCTCATGTCGGGTTACGCCGGCCCCGCCGGCGCTACAGCGCCAGCACGTCCAGGCCTTCGTTGGCCAGCATTTCCACCAGCTTGATCAGCGGCAGGCCGACCAGGGCGTTGGGGTCTTCGGTCTCGAAACGGGCGATCAGGGCGATGCCCAGCGATTCGCTCTTGGCGCTGCCGCAGCAGTTGTAGGGCTGGTCACGGCGCAGGTAATGCTCGATCTGGGCATCCGAGTAGTGACGCATCACCAGACGCACCGGCACGTTGGCCGTCTGCACCGAGCCGGTACGCGCGTTCAGCAGGGTCAGCGCGGTGTGGAATTCCAGCGCGCGGCCGCGCATCGACTGCAATTGGGCGACGGCTTTTTCATGCGTGCCCGGCTTGCCCAGTTGCACCCCTTCGAGCAGGGCGACCTGGTCGGAACCGATAATCAGGGCGTCGGGATAGCTCTCGGCGACCGCCTGCGCTTTCAGCAGCGACAAGCGTCGCGCGGTTTCGTCCGGCGATTCGCCGGGTAGCGGGGTTTCATCGACCTCGGGCGCGGCGACTTCGAACGGCACGCCCAAGCGGGCGAGCAGTTCGCGACGATAGGGGGAGGTGGAGGCGAGGACGAGTTGCATTCGGATTTCGGATTTCGGATTTCGGATTTCGGATTTCGGATTTCGGATTTCGGATTTCGGATTTCGGATTTCGGATTTCGGATTTCGGATTTCGGATTTCGGATTCCGGATTTCGGATTTCGGATTTCGGATTTCGGATTTCGGATTTC
>JAUYFG010000313.1 GCA_030690985.1 Pseudomonadota bacterium | reverse complement strand
GCCGCCATGCACCGCCGGCAGTTCCGGCGCCGGATGCCATTCGACAACGATCCCGGCGCCAAGCAGGGCGGCGGTGCTCATCTTCAGTACATCGCGCAGCACTTCGTTCAGATTCAGCGGCTGGATGGCTTCTGCCGTCTGCTTGGGCGTGCAGGCGCGCAGGGTGTCCAGGGCGGCGCGGCTGTCGCGCAGGGCGGCTTCCATGGCGGTGTCGATGGCTTCCTCGCCGTGGCCGTTGCCTTCTCTGCGGCGTTCCAACATACGCACCGCGGCGGTCAGCGTATTGAGCGGGCCTTCCAGTTGATACACCGCGCCGGCCAGGGTTTCGCGCAGGCTTTGAATGCGCTCCTGTTCGGCGAGCAGGGCGGACAGGCTGTTGAGGCGGATGGCTTCCTGCTGGCGCTTGAGTTCGCTGATGTCCTGCGCGGTCAGCAACAGGTAATGACGGTGAACCGGTTCGTAGAAGGCTTCGGCGCTGATGTCCTGTTCTTCGAACCAGGATACCGCGCAGGCGAACCAGAGGCTGCTGCGGCCCGGCCGTTCCACCTGCACCTCGCGGTGATGAATGGTGCGGTGGCGGGCGCGGGCGGCGTCGAATTCAGCACCCATCTGCTCGCGTAGATGGGTCAGCAGGATGGAGGCGGGTTCGCGGCCGATGTCGCCGATCAATTTCTTGTATTCCTGGTTGTCGAGCACCACGCGGTCGTGTTCGTCGAGCAGGCAGATCGCCACCTGGGCGGCATCGACCACCGATTCGATCATCGCCTTCTGGTTCTGCACCTGGCGTTCCATGCGGTGTACTTCGGTGACATCGCGGTGCATGCCGAGGTAGTGGCTGGTGTGGCCGTCGCCGTCCAGTACCGGGGTGATGGTGAGATCGGCCAGATAGCGGCTGCCGTCGCGGCGGCGATTGACCAGCAGGCCGTTCCAGGCGCGTTGCCGCTTGAGCTGCGCCCACAGGGTTTCGTACACCAGCTTGGGCGTGACCTTGTAAGACAGCAGGGATTCGTTGTTGCCGACGATTTCCGCCTGGCTGTAGCCGCTCACCCGCTCGAACGCCGGGTTGGCATACAGGATGTTGGCCTTGGCATCGGTAATCGAAATGGCCAGCGCGGATTGCTCGACAGCGAGTCGGAATATTTGCTGAGGGAGGTCGGGAGGGGGGGACATGGAGGGCGCCTGGACAGGGGTTTGCCACTTGTCACGCAATATCCATGCCGGCAGGGCGGGATTGTCGTTCCGTAGGGTGCGCCGCGCGCACCATGGGACGTTGATTGCGTGCTTATCCGGTTAGCTCCCAATGACACTAGATGTAGTGGCCCGTGATTTCGCGGCATGGCGCCGTAGGTTGGGCAAAGCGAAGCGTGCCCAACATCGCGGCGGTTCGTTGGGCACGCTTCGCTTTGCCCAACCTA
>JAUYFG010000312.1 GCA_030690985.1 Pseudomonadota bacterium | reverse complement strand
ATGTTGCATGTTGAAGCAACTTTCTGACCATGCCGATATTCAATAAGAATGCCAATTTTTCGCTCCAATCACCAGCGCAAATCACTACATGCAGTGTGTCATGTGTTTACAGACACTACGGGTAGTACCTGAGTAGTTACGGCCATGAACATCAACGAAAACGCGCTGACCGCCCTGGCCTTGCTGGTGGCTGAAAGCCAGCCTGGCAACAAGGACCTGATGGTCCGCCTCGTCGTCAATCTGCTGGTTTCCAGCGAACCCAGCCACACCCATTCCTGAAGGGAGCAAAACCGCCATGTTCGAAGCCCGCCAACTCGTTTTCTACTACGCCGTCACCCCCGTCCACATGGGCGCCGGTTCCGCCATCGGCGCCATTGATTCGCCGATCCAGCGCGAAGTCCACACCCGGCATCCGATGTTCGCCGGGGCCGGCCTCAAGGGCGCGCTGCGCCATCACGTCAGCCGCGCCTGGCCGGGCGAGAAAGACCGCACCGGTTTGATTAACCGCATCTTCGGCCCGGATACCGGCGCCTCCGATTTCGCCGGGGCCTTGTCGCTTACCGACGCCCAACTGGTCGCTCTGCCGGTGCGCTCGCTCAAGGGGGGATTTGCCTGGGTCAGCAGCCCGGTGGCGCTGGCGCGGCTGAAGCGGCTGGCGGAACTGGCCGGGGTCACCGCCGAATGGAAGGTTCCCGGCGTGGCGGAAAATCAGGCGCTCATGGCGGCGGACGGTTTGCTCGTTGATGGCAAACCAAATGGCAAGCTGATCCTCGAAGCCTTCGAATTCAAGAAAGCCGAAGGCGATTGCGCGGTCATCGCCAAGTGGCTGGCGGAGAACGCTTTTACTGAAGCCAACGCCTACTTCGCGGACAAGCTCAAGACCGATCTCGTCGTCCTTTCCGATACCGACTTCGCCCACTTCGCGCGGCATGCGATGGTGGTGGAGCCCCATGTGCGCATCAACGACGAATCTGGCACCGCCGACGATGGCGGTCTGTTCTATGTGGAAAACCTGCCGCCGGAATCCATTTTGGTGGGCCTGGCTCAGGCCAGTATCGAGCGGTACAAGAAAGGCGAGCGGGACAAGGTGGCCGAGCGCATGGATAAAGCCCAGGACGTGCTCGACATCGTGCTCAAGGGCAAGGGTGATCTGCCCGGCATCGCCGGAAAACCCCTGCAAATTGGCGGCGACGCCAGCACCGGGCGCGGCCTGGTGATCGTGCAAGCCGTGGCTGGAGGTGAGCAATGAGCCAGACCCTCGACCAGCAACGCGCCGCTTTCGCCTGGGACTGTGCGAGTGCCGGAATGCAGCAACACGGCAAGGAATACAAGGTGCTCGCCAAGGGCGCCCCCGCCCTCATCATGAACAGCGGGCTGATGCCGACGCTGGCGTTCTACAACCACAAGGGCAAGGCCGCAGCCCAAATCCTCGATGATTTGATTCGCGGGCTTTCCTTACGGTTGGCAGGCCAAAAGCTCAACCCTGGACAGGGCGCCCAATTGTTCGGCCAGTTCATGGTGGCAATGCAAAAGGCCGAATCGCAGGACTACCTGCGCAACACCGACGAAGCCCTGGAAATCCTGAAATGGATACGCCAGTTCGTCGACGCAGTGGACGCTTGAGGAGACGGACATGCCCTTATCGCAACGCATCGCCGCGCTCCCCGCTTACATTCCGTCGGCCGATAACACCGCACTGGTGGATGCCGCGCCCGGCCATCGCTTCCTGATGTATCTGCGCTACTGGCAGGGCCTTAATGGAGATGCCTATGCCGCTTACAAGAAATGTCGCCCCCAAGGGCGGGATGAACGCGCGGCATTCACCCGTGAAAGCGCCGAGACACTGAAAGAAGTCTGCCCTCTCGGTAACGCGGCAAAAGCGACACTGGGTGGTATACGCACTCGTCAGCAAGCCCTGATCGCCACTTATGGGGCCGACGGCCTGCGCATCCCCGCCACCTCCACCGCCCCCTTCGCCACCGGCCTGGGCAACGAGCACCCCATCGAAAACGGCTTCGCCTTCCTCACCCCCTACGGCCTGCCCTATCTGGCCGGCAGTGGAGTCAAGGGGGTGCTGCGGCGGGCGGCGGAGGAAATGGCGCTATTCCCGGAGGAATACGCCCTCACCCCGCTCCCGGAGGGCGAGGGGCTATCCCTGCTCGACATCTGGTGGCTGTTCGGTTTCGAGGGGGCGGAAACAAAAAATGGCCCCGTCGCGGCCATCTTCGACCCGAGCACCCTCGCCGGGCGCGCCTTCGAGCAAACCCTCGCCAGGCTTGTCCTGCGGGATGACCTGCGCGATTTCATCCGCGTCGCCCTGGCCGACGACAAGAAAACCCGTGCCTACTTCCTCGACGACACGGAAGACCGGCGCCCCGCGTTCCTGCAACGGCTGCTGGCGGACAAAACCTTCCGTCAGTCGATTCATACGCGGGGTGCCCTGGATTGCTGGGATGTCTTCCCCGCCCCGGCGGGCGACCGGCTGGTGGTGGAAATCATGACGCCGCACCACGCCGGCTATTACATGAACGGGCAGACACCCCACGACGCCGAATCCCCCGTGCCCGTCTCCTTCCTGGCAGTACCTGCCCTATCGGCCTTCGATTTCCACGTCGTCTGCGCCAGCAGCCGACTGCCCGAACCCCTGCGCAGCAACTGGCAGCCGCTGCTTCAGCGCATCTTCCGCCATGCCTTCGATTGGCTGGGCTTCGGTGCTAAGACCGCCGTGGGCTATGGCGCGATGGTCACCAAAGAAGCACCGGCCACAGTGGCAGAACGCCCAGCAGGGGAATTGACCGCGACCGGTTCGATCAGGCAGACCGCCTCTACCCCCACCGAAGTAAGCGAAACCCTCTGGCCCACCGCCAAGCTCACCCTCAACCCCGGTACGGGCGAAATCAAGGCCATGTTCGAAGGCAGAACCACCGCCGGCCTCAAGGGCTCCGAGGCAGATGCCCTGCGCATAGCCTTGGGCGACCGCGCGAACAAACTGAAGAAAGACAAGGAACTCAAGAACGTTGCCGTCAAAGTGAGCCAACAGAGCAACCTCATTGTCTTGCTCGGTTTTGCAGGCAATGACTGAAAGAACTCGCCATGCTCAACTGGCGCGCCCGTTCGCCGTCGCCCTCAGTGCTTCAGATGCGGCGCAAACAAAATGATCCACGCCTCGCGCGGGGTGACGATGCGCAGGTTGCCCGACTGCTTCCAGCCCAGCACCCGCTTGTCGCCGGTCACGAACAGATCGGCGCTTGCCGCGACGGCGGCAGCCACCAGGCGGGCGTCGTTGTCGTCGGCGGGGGCCGGAACATCGGAAATCAGTTCGACTTCATCGAACATCGCTTGCGCGAGTGCGATCTCCTCGCTCGAAAACCTGAGTTTGCGGACCAGCAAGTCGGACAATTCCGCCCACACGAGTTCGCTGCCGAGCACCTCGTTTGCCTCGAACAATTGTTTGGTCAGTACCTCGCACAAACCTGGTGTCGCCACCGCGCTGAACCAGACATTGGTATCAAGGAAGACCCTCACGATACTTCGCGGAAAACGTCTTCCTCGGTCAGGAGGCCTGCCTCCTGGGCGCGGGGCACCGCAATGGCGCGCAGGGCGTCCAGACGCTCACGAAAAAGTCGGGCGCACAAGGCATCACGCACCACTTGGCTGCGGCTTTTTCCGGTCATCTCGCAGATTGCTTGCAGGTCTTTCGTCTCTTTTTCCGACAGACGCACGGTCAGGGTGGTTTGCATGAGGGGTTCCTGTTTGTGTTACATCGTAATACGGAGGTTAGCATGACCGCGCTTGTCGATCTCCGCTTCGGCATCAATGCGACGGCTCCCTTTGAGTGCCGCCCTCACCGCCTGGCTGGAACAACTGGAAATCACTTGATGGAGGTTGCCCATGCTCGGCGCCATCTTCGGTGACATCGTCGGTTCGGTTTACGAATGGAACAACGTCAAGACCAAGGACTTTCAGCCCCTGGTCGCGCCGCGTGCGTTTTTCACCGATGACACGGTGCTGACCATCGCGGTGGCGGATGCCTTGCTCAACCATCGCCCGCCGGCCGAGGCGTTCAAGGATTGGGGGCGGCGTTATCCGAATGTGAGCTGGGGCGGGCGCTTTTCCCGCTGGCTGTTTTCCGACGAGACAGCGCCCTATGGCAGCTTCGGCAATGGGGCGGCGATGCGGGTGTCGCCGGCGGGGTTGCTGGGGCGCGATCTGGCCGAGGTGGTGCGGTTTTCCGATCATGTCACGGCGGCGACCCATGACCATCCGGAAGGCTTGAAGGGCGCGGCGGCCACGGCCACGGCAATTTTTCTGGCGCGCCAGGGGGCGGGGGCGGAGGACATCCGCGCGGCGGTGACGGAAACCTATGGCTATGACCTTTCCGCCACGGTGGACGCCATCCGCCCTCATTACACGTTCGACGAGACTTGCCAGGGCAGCGTGCCGCAGGCGCTGGTTTGCGCGCTGGAGGCGACGGATTTCGAGGATGCGATTCGCAACGCGATTTCCATTGGGGGTGATTCCGACACCCTTGCGGCGATCTGTGGTGGCGTGGCGGAGGCGCGCTTCGGTGTGCCGGAGGAACTGGCTCAGGCGGCCTGGGGACGGTTGCCGGCGGATATGCGGCAGGTGTTGCAAGACTTGTATGCCGCCGCCGGGGCGATGTGATCCATGCTGTATCTGCTCAATTCCCCCGTGCTCACGGCCTACGGCGATTGGCGTTTTTCGGGGCCGCTGGCGCTCGATGAGGCGCGTGATCGGGTGGCGAGCGGCTTTATTTCGGCCATCGGCCATGCGGGCGCGGCGTTGTTTCTGAGTCGTTTGCTGGGGGTTGCGGTGCCGGTGAACCGGGTGGCCGTGGCACTGCGAGTGGGCGATTCCGCCCTGGTGTTGCGTCTGACCGAGCGCCTGCCGGAAGGCGTGGTGTTGTCGGATGCGGAACTGGCGGTGTGGCCGTGTGAACTGGGGTTGCTCACCCGCCTGGTTTGAGCGTGTCGTGGGAGCGGGCTCTTGTGCCCCTTGAGGGTATGCCCGCGAAGCAACGGTGGCTATCGCGGGCAAGCCCGCTCCTACGCGCTACCTGCGGTTCAGCGCCCCAACAGCACTTCCAGCACGAACTTCACCCCGACGTAGGCGAGCATCAGGCTGATGAAACCGGCCAGGGTCCAGTGGATGGCGGTGCGTCCGCGCCAGCCATAAAAGCGGCGGCCGAGGAGGAGCGAGGCGAAGATCAGCCAGGAGGCGATGCCGAATACCGTCTTGTGGTTCCAGGGCAGGGCCTTGCCGAAGATTTCTTCGGAAAACAGGACACCCGAGGCCAGGGTCAGGGTGAGCAGGACGAAGCCGGCCTGGATCATGCGGAACAGCAGTTTTTCCAGGGTGAGCAGCGGCGGCAGGTCGGCGACGATGGTGGGCGGCACCGCCTTGTGCAGGTGCTTTTCCGCCAGGGCGATGAGCAGGGCGTGCAGGGCGGCGATGGTGAACAGGGCGTAGGCGGCGAAGGCGACCGCCAGGTGCAACTGGAAGGCCGGCATGTCGCTGTGTATGGCGGCATGAGACACGGGAGAAATGGCCTCGATGGCCACCGCCACCCCGGCGAAGGCCAGTACGAAGCCCTGCAACCCGGCCAGGTGGTAACGCCATGAGGCCACGGCGTAGGTCATCACCGAGAGGGCGGCAACGGCGGAAATCGAGGTGGAGAAGCCGAGATGGATGCCCTGGCCTTCGAATACGCCGGCGTTCAGCAGATAGAGATGCAGAACCAGGGGAAGCACCGGCAGCAGGCGCGGTACCCAGTCCATGCGGCAGCAACCCGGACGCCCCGGCCAGAACCAGGTGGCCAGCACTAGATAAGCCAGGATGCAGAGCGTGTAGAGGATGGGGTCCGACATGGGCGTATGAGGCAGGGCCGTGGTGGGCTTCGGGTTGACTGATAAACTGCGCCAGTCTATCCCAT
This sequence comes from Pseudomonadota bacterium, assembly GCA_030690985.1. GTDB lineage: Bacteria > Pseudomonadota > Gammaproteobacteria > Burkholderiales > Thiobacillaceae > PFJX01. The sequence goes on along the minus strand of JAUYFG010000312.1, from coordinate 75,170 downwards.
ACGCCCTAAACCATCATGTTCGACAACCTTACCCAGCGCCTTTCCCATGTCGTCAAGAATCTGCGTGGCCAGGGGCGCCTGACCGAAGCCAACGTCCAGGACGCCCTGCGCGAAGTGCGCGTGGCCCTGCTGGAGGCCGATGTGGCCTTGCCGGTGGTGCGCGATTTCATCGCCCGCGTGAAAGAAAAGGCGATGGGCGCGGATGTACTGAAGAGCCTGACGCCTGGTCAGATGCTGATCGGCGTGGTGCACAAGGAACTCACTTATTTGATGGGTGAGCAGGCCGCGCCGCTGTCCTTCGCCATGCAGCCGCCCGCCGTGTTCCTGATGGCGGGCTTGCAGGGCGCCGGCAAGACCACCTCCTCGGGCAAATTGGTGCGCGTCATCCGCGAGCAGGGGCGCAAGAAGATTCTGCTGGTGAGCTGCGACGTTTACCGTCCCGCCGCCATCGAACAGTTGAGGCTGGTGACCGCCCAGGCCGAGGCCGATTTCTTTCCCTCCAGCCCGGAGCAGAAGCCGCTCGACATCGCCCGTGCTGCGCTGGATTACGCGAAGAAGCATTTCTACGATGTGTTGATCGTCGATACCGCCGGCCGCCTGCATGTGGATGCGGCGATGATGGACGAGATCAAGGATCTGCACGCCTTCCTGAAGCCGATCGAAACCCTGTTCGTGGTGGACGCCATGCAGGGCCAGGACGCGGTCAACACCGCCAAGGTCTTCAACGACACGCTGCCGCTCACCGGCATCATCCTCACCAAGCTGGATGGCGATGCGCGCGGTGGTGCGGCGCTGTCGGTGCGCCACATCACCGGCAAGCCGATCAAGTTGGTGGGCGTCGGTGAAAAGCTCTCCGGCATCGAGGTGTTCCACCCCGAACGCATGGCCAGTCGCGTGCTCGGCATGGGTGATGTGCTCTCTCTGATCGAGGAAGCGCACAAGGCGGTGGACCACGAGGAAGCGCTGAAAACGGTGCAGAAGCTGAAGAGCGGCAAGGGCTTCGACCTGGAAGACTTCAAGTCGCAGATGCAGCAGATGAAAAAACTGGGCGGCCTCTCTTCCCTGATGGACAAGCTGCCGGGTGCCGGCAAGATCGGCGCCGGCGAAATCGCCCAGGGGGAAGTACAGATGCGCCGCATCGAAGGCATCATCAATGCCATGACCCCCGCCGAACGACGCAATCCCGCCCTGCTGAAAGCTTCGCGCAAACGCCGTATCGCCACCGGCTCGGGCGTCCAGGTGCAGGACGTCAACCGCCTGCTCACCCAGTTCGAACAGGCCCAGAAGATGATGAAGTCGATGGGCAAGGGCGGCCTGTCCAAGATGATGCGCGGCATGAAGGGCATGATGCCGGGGATGCGCTAGCCGACCATCGAATTCCTTCGCTAAAACAGCCGCTTGGAATGATCTTTCGGTTCACGTACAATGCGCGGCTTTTCCGTGTGGGCTTCCCACGGGTTTCCTGCCCGGTTTTTCGGGTGTTTCATCAGATACATAGGACAGATTAAACATGGTCTCCATTCGTCTTGCCCGTGGCGGCTCCAAGAAGCGCCCCTTCTACAACATCGTGGTGGCGGATTCCCGCAACCGTCGTGATGGCCGCTTCATCGAACGCATCGGCTTCTACAACCCCCTCGCTTCCGGCAACTCCGAGACCTTGCGCATCGACCGCGAGCGTCTGGCTTACTGGCAAGGCGTCGGCGCCCAGGCTTCCGACACCGTGACTCGTATCGTGCACGTCAAAGTTGCCGCCTGATTGCCTTGAAGCGCGTTCCCACCGAGAGCGGCGTACCGCTCGATGGTCAGAAACCGGGTGAGGACGCTCTGGTGGTGATGGGGCGGATCTCCGCGCCCTATGCGATACGTGGCTGGGTCAGGATTCAGACGCAAACCGAGTACATCGACAGCCTGCTGGACTACCCGCTCTGGCATGTGGGCAGGAAGGGCCAATGGCGCCCGTTCCGCCTGGTCGAGGGCAAGGTGCACGGGCAATACCTGCTTGCCCACCTGGAAGGGATGGACGATCGGGATGCCGCCGAGGCCGTGACGGGTATGGACATCGCGGTGCCGCGCGAGGACCGGCCGGTAGCCGAGGAAGGTGAGTATTACTGGGACGATCTGATCGGCCTGGAAGTGGTGAATGGTGAAGGGGCTGTGCTCGGCAAAGTGGATGCGCTGCTGGCCACCGGCGCCCATGATGTACTCCAGATCCAGGGCGAACGGGAACGGCTGATTCCCTTCGTCGATGCCTTTGTCCGCGAGGTGGACATGGCGGCCAGGCGCATCGTGGTGGAGTGGGGTCTGGATTATTAAGGTGATGCCGAGTTATCACGTTGTTACCCTGTTTCCCGAGATGTTCGCCGCGCTCACGGGCTACGGTGTCAGCGGCAGGGCAGTAAAGAAAGCGTTGTGCTCCGTGAAATTCTGGGACCCCCGGGACTTCACGCAGGACAACTACCGCACGGTGGATGATCGGCCGTTCGGCGGTGGCCCCGGCATGGTGATGCTGGCCGAGCCGCTGGACCTGGCGTTGACGGCGGCGAAAACTGCCTTGCGCCGGGAAGGCCTGGCGCCACGGCTGATCTACCTGTCGCCGCAAGGCCGCAAGCTGGATCAGAGCCTGGTGGAAGAACTGGGTGCCGCGCCCGCGTTGGTTTTGCTGGCGGGGCGCTACGAAGGTATCGACGAGCGCTTGTACGAGCGCCACCTGCTGGAAGAAGTCTCCATCGGCGACTACGTGTTGTCCGGTGGCGAGTTGCCGGCGATGGTGTTGCTGGATGCATTGATACGCCGCATCCCCGGGGCATTGGGGCATGCGGATTCGGCCGAGGAAGACTCCTTTGCCGACGGTTTGCTGGATTGCCCGCACTACACGCGGCCCGAGGACTACCTGGGGCACAAGGTGCCGGATGTGCTGCGTTCCGGCAATCATGCCGACGTCGTCCGCTGGCGGCTGAAGCAGGCGCTGGATAGAACGCGTAAGCGGCGCCCGGATCTGTTGGCCGGGCGTGAGTTGAGTTTGCTGGAAAGAGAATTGCTCGACGAGATCGAGTAGGTTGTGGTTCCGGAGTCATCCGGCTATTAGAAACGGCGGCATGTCTCCTGCTTTTTGAGACCTCTACCCCCAATATCGTGCAAGGAAACGAAGATGAATCTGATCGAACAACTGGAACAAGAAGAAATTGCTCGCCTGTGTGAGGGCGGCAAAAGCCTGCCCCCGTTCGCGCCCGGCGATACCGTGGTGGTCAGCGTGAAAGTGAAGGAAGGCACCCGCGAGCGTCTTCAGGCCTATGAAGGCGTGGTCATCGCCAAGCGCAACCGTGGCCTCAACTCTGCTTTTACCGTGCGCAAAATTTCCGCCGGCGAAGGCGTCGAGCGTACCTTCCAGACCTACTCCCCCCTGTTGGCCAGCCTCGTGGTGAAGCGTCGCGGCGATGTGCGTCGCGCCAAGCTCTATTACCTGCGCGACCGCTCCGGCAAGTCGGCTCGGATCAAGGAAAAGCTGGACTTCCACAAGAAGAAGAAGGACTGATCTCCTCCCTCTCCGAAAAAAGCCGCGAGAAAGCCGCCACACAGGCGGCTTTTTTCATGGCTGGACGGAATGCAAGGCGGGCTGGCGGTGGTCGCCAGCAGCGTTCTTGTAAGGCGTTACTGTGAAACAACCTCCCATCGCCACCCTGCGTAGGATGTGGTGAGCGATAGCGAACCGCATCGACCCGGCTGCCTGATGCGGTTCGCTATCGCTCACCACATCCTACGTTTCAGGGACACGGGGCGGCCAATCGGCCATGACCAGTCACCACCCTGCCTTGACCAGCAGCGATACCCCGCTGCCGAGGAGGAGCAGGCTCACTCCTTGCTGCATCTGGCGATCCGTCAGACGGGCATGGACGTGGCTGCCGACATACAAGGCGGCGACGATGAGGGGGGCGGCGAACAGCGCGTTGCGCCAGACTTCATGGCCCAGCAGCAGGCCGGCGAACAGGAAGGTGGCGATGCGCAGCAGGCCTTCCAGGAAGAACAGGGCGGAGAGCGTGGCGCGTAAGCGCCCCTTGTCCTGGAGGCGATGCGAAAGGTAGATCACGTAAGGCGGCCCGCCGGTGCCGAACAGGCCGCTTACCGCGCCGCCAGTGAGCGCGGCTGGCCAGGCCCAGTGCTTTGAGGCTGGCATGAAGCCGGTTTGCCTGAGTCGCAGTGAGCGCAGGGCGAAGGCGAGCACGAAGCCGCCGAGTAGCGTCAGCAACAGCGCGGGAGGCAGTGACACCAGCAGATGCGTGCCGATCACCACGCCGACCACGGTGGCGGGCATCAGGCGGCGGATTTCCGGCCAATCGACCTGGCGGAAGGCAAGGCCACCGACCAGAGCGGAGGCGGCGAAATCGGCGATGAGCATGAACGGCACCACTTCCGGCAGCGGGAAGCGCATGGCCAGCAAGGGGACGGCGATGAGGCCGGAGCCGAAGCCGGACAGGCCGCGCACGAAATAGGCGAGCAACAGCACGGCGGTGGCGTAAGCGATGTCAGGGAGAGTCATGGAGTGTGTCAAAAAACGCCGGCAAGGATGCCGGCGCTACAGTTAGCGGCGGCGGGGGTGAATGCTGGCTGCCGATTATCGGCGATAATCCGACACCCCTATCCAGTTGGAATGCCGCTCATGTTGCCTACCCCAGACGCCTTCATCCTTCAACTCGACAAGGTGCTGCGCACGGTCTTCGCCAAGGCGGGGTCGCGCCGACCGTATCCGGACAGCGGATTGCCCGACACGGCGCTGAGCGAAACCGACAAACACCATGCTGCCGGCCTCATGCGCATCAACCACAGCGGCGAGGTTTGCGCACAGGCGCTCTATGCCGGCCAGGCGCTTACCGCGCGTAATCCGGAAGCACAGCGCGCCCTGTTGGAAGCGGCCGATGAGGAAACCGAGCATCTGGCCTGGTGCGAGAAACGTCTCGACGAACTGGGTAGCCACAAGAGCTTCTTCAACCCGCTCTGGTATGCCGGCTCCTTCGCCCTGGGCGCCTGTGCCGGTGCCCTGGGTGATAAGTGGAACCTGGGTTTCCTGGCGGAAACCGAACGCCAGGTGGAAGGGCATCTGGACAGCCACCTGGGGCTGCTGCCCGAGCAGGATGCCAAGAGCCGCGCCATCGTCGAACAGATGAAGATCGACGAAGCGAAGCATGCCGATACCGCCATCGCCCACGGCGGTGCGCCGTTGCCGGCACCGGTGCGTGCTGCCATGCAGTTCACTGCGAAAATCCTCACCCATATTGCATACCGCATCTGATGAGCTTCGCTGACAACCTGATCGAGTTGCCGACCGTCAACAATCTGTCCCGCATCGAGCTGGTCAATGGCGATGCGGTCATGGCGGTGATCGAAAACCGGCCCGGCAGCGCCGGCTCCGTGCGTGTCTATGCCTGGCTGGCACATCGTTTCGGCCGCATCGACCGTGCGGCGGCGGAAGAGGGTCTGCGGCTTTATGCGGAACATAGCGAGGACGCGCGCCGGCATCCCGGCAAGCATCCCAATATCGACCGCCTCTACGCCATTGCGGCGGGGGGCACGCCGCTCAGGGTGATCCCTATCCCCGCTGGCCAATAAAAAAGCCCGCGAGCTGCCTCGCGGGCTTTTTTAGCGGCAGGTCAGCTTACTTCGGGCAGGTGTCGTCGCCGGCTACCTTGCCGGGGATCAGCAGGAACTGCTCGAACGGGCCCATGACCTTCATGGCTTCGCCCTTCGGGCCGTCGAACTTGAGACGGCCGAACATCATGGCACGCATGGGGCCGTACTCGCCGGCGCCCATTTCACGCCAGCGCTTGGTTTCGGCGTGCATCTTGTAGTCCATGTCGTAATCCAGCGTGGCGTGCTGGATCGGGCCGGCATAGACGCAGGTGGTCTTGCCGCCTTTGGTGGAGATGGTCATTTCCACCTTGTTGGCTTCGCCGCAATCGGTGCGATACATGTGGATGATCTTGTAGCCTCGGCCACCGTCGTTCTTGGACCATTTCTCGGCCAGTTCGGTGGTGAGCGCCGGGTTGGTGTTCCAGTAGGTACAGGCCTGCACCGCCCAGTCGTTGGACATCAGGGGGGCGGCCAGAGTGGTGGTCGCGGCCAGGGAAGCCAGGCCGGCGAGGGCCAGGGTAGTCATGCGCATGGGTGTTTCCTCCAAATGCGGGTTAGGCGGAAAAATGCCGGCGCGAAGGGTAGTCCGCGCCCTTGGGGCTGTCAAAATAAAACACTTTAATGGGTAGGGTGGAAAAACTAATGGGGCAGGTGTTGCTTCAGCGCACCATAAAGCCAGGTTCCGTGCAGCGCGCCGGCCAGGACAACGAGGGCACCCAGGGAGCCGGTGCCGACCAAGGCAAAAATGGGGCCGGGGCATAGCCCGATCAAACCCCAGCCGAAACCGAAAATCAGGCCACCGAAGACGTAACTTTTCATACCGGGCGCTTTTTCCGGAATGTCGATGGCCTGGCCATCCAGCGCGGTCTGCTTGCTCAGGCGCTTGACGATCTGCACGCTGGCCAGCCCGGTGGCGATGGCCGAGAACAGGACGCCGAACATATGAAAACTCTGGAAATGGAACATTTCCTGGATGCGATACCAGGATGCTGCTTCCGCTTTGATCAGGACGAAGCCGAACAGGACGCCGACCAGGAGATAGGGCAGGTAGCGGGTCATTGCAGCATCCAGGGAACCAGAAACCAGGAGGTGAAGAGGCCGCCGGCGAAAATGCCCAGCACGGCGTAGAGCGAGGGCAGTTGCAAGGTGGACAGTCCGGTGATGGCGTGGCCGGAAGTGCAGCCACCGGCATAGCGGGTGCCGAACCCGACCAGTACGCCACAGGCGAACAGGAAAGTGAAGTTGTGCACGCTGGTATGGAATAGCTCTTCCGGCACCAGGTTGTGGCCGGGTTGGGTGAAGCCCCAGGAGGTCAGCATGTCCTGCGTGGCCAGACTGAGTTCCACTGGGAGCGGGTTGGCGAATACCACGCCGGCGAGATAGCCGCCCAGTCCGGTACCGATGACGAATACCAGGCTCCAGGTATGTTCCTTCCAGTTGTAACGGAAGAAATCGATATCCACCGTGGGTGGCTGGGTAATGGCGCACAGGTGGCGCAGGTTGTTGGAAATGCCGAAAGAACGGTTGCCGATGAATAGCATCATCGGAACCATCAGGCCGATCAACGGCCCCGCTACATACCAGGGCCAGGGGTGGGTAAGCCAGTCCATGTGTCTCCTCCAGGGATTGTGCCGGGGCGGGATTGTATAAGCGATTGCTTATAAGCCGACGGATTTACTCGGGCTCTGGTTGGTGTGTACCAGGTAGGTCGGGTTAGCGGCTTTATCGCGTAACCCGACCTACGCGGATTGGGTTGTTGCTTACCCGTCAGACCCGGAACAGATCCAGCCCGCGTGGCAGCCAGCGGACGAGGTGGCGTTGTACGCCCTGCGGATGTTGTTCCAGCAGGTCGGCGGCGGCATCGCGTGCCTGTTCCAGCAGGTCGTTATCCGCCAAAGGATCGGCGAAGCGCAGCAGTTGCTGGCCGGACTGGCGCGCGCCGAGAAATTCGCCGGGGCCGCGCAATTGCAGGTCGGCGCGGGCAATGGCGAAACCGTCGTTGTGGTCGTGGATGATTTTCAGGCGCTGCCGGGCCGTATCGGAAAGCGGGGTTTCGTAGAGCAGCACGCAGGATGACTCGCGCGCGCCGCGCCCGACGCGGCCGCGCAACTGGTGCAGTTGTGCCAGGCCATAACGCTCGGCGTGCTCGATCACCATGAGCGCGGCGTTGGCTACATCGACACCGACTTCAATCACCGTGGTCGCCACCAGTAGATGCAGCTCACCCGCCTTGAACGCGCTCATCACGGCGGCTTTCGCCTCCGATTTCATGCGTCCGTGGACCAATCCGATGTTCAGTTCCGGCAGCAGGGCGACGAGTTCGGCATGGCTCTCCTCGGCCGCGCGTAATTGCAGCTTGTCCGATTCCTCCACCAGCGGGCAGACCCAATACGCTTGTGCCCCGGATAGGCAGTATTCGCGCAGGCGGGCGATCACCTCGTCGCGGCGATTGGCGTTGATCGTGCGGGTGGCGATGGGGGTGCGCCCGGGCGGCAGTTCGTCGATCACCGAGACGTCGAGATCCGCGTAGTAGCTCATCGCCAGGCTGCGTGGGATGGGGGTGGCGGACATCATCAACAAGTGCGGTTGCAAGTCGCGAGTGGCGAGTGGCGAGTCGATGGGGGTACTTGCGACTCGCGACTCGCCACTCGCTACCTGCGCGCCTTTGGCGCGCAGCGCCAGCCTCTGCGCCACCCCAAAGCGATGTTGTTCATCGACGACCACGAGGGCGAGGTTATGGAAGCTGACATCGTTCTGGAACAGGGCATGGGTGCCGACCGCGACCCGCACACTGCCGTCGGCGATGCCGGCGATGGCGGCTTTTTTTGCCTTGCCCTTGAGTGCGGCGGCGAGCCAGGCGACTTCGATGCCCAGCGGTTGCAGCCATTCCTGGAATTTCAAGAACAGTTGTTCGGCGAGGATTTCGGTCGGCGCCATCACCGCCGCCTGGGTGCCGGCGGCCAGCGCGGGGAGGATGGCCAGGGCTGCCACCAGGGTCTTGCCGCTGCCGACGTCGCCTTGCAGCAGGCGGTTCATCGGGTGCGGGCGCGCCAGGTCGTCGCGGATCTCGCGCAGTGCCCGTTGTTGCGCGGCGGTCATGGCGAAGGGCAGGGCGGCGAGCAGGCGTTCCTGCAAACCGCCGTCGTCAGGCAAAGGGAGGGCACGCAATGCCAGGCGCTGGCGCGCGGCCAGGCGCAGGGAAAGCTGCTGGGCCAGGAGTTCGTCGAATTTGAGACGCCGCCAGGCGGGCGTGTCGTGGGACTCCAATGCTTCCTGGCGGGCGTCGGGGGACGGGTGATGCAGACTATGCAGGGCCTCCGCAAAACTGGGGAAGCCGGCCGGGATGGGCAGCGGATCGCCCAGATCGGCCTCGCTCAGCGCGCTTTCCACCGCGCGGCGGATGGCGTATTGCGACAGCGCCGCTACCGCCGGGTAGATCGGGGTGAGGGTGTCCGGTAGTGGGGTGGTTTCCCGGACCACGCGAAACTGCGGATGCACCATCTCCGCGCCAAAGAAACCGGGCCGAACCTCGCCCATCAGGCGTACCCGCGTGCCGGGCTTCAGCAGGGCCACCTGGCTGGGATAGAAGTGCAGGAGGCGGAAGACCAAACGGGCATTGTCCGAGGCCGCATCGACCACCTGGACAACCAGTTGCCGGCGCGGCCGATTCTGAATTTCGCTGTGCTCCACCACCCCCTCGATCTGTACGGTGTCGCCCAGGCGGGCATCGCGCAGCGGGGTGATTCGGGTTTCGTCCTCGTAGCGCAGCGGTAGATGCAGGATCAGGTCGGCCGGGCTGGCGTAGCCGAGTTTGTGGGCGACTTCGATTTCGGATTTCGGATTTCGGATTTCGGATTTCGTCCGATTTCGGATTTCGGATTTCGGATTTCGGATGTTGGAGTTAGCGGTCACCGGTCAAATCCGAAATCGCAAATCCGAAATCGAATATCCGAAATCAGAGGGCCATCACCGCGTCCGCTTCCACCAGCGCGGCGCGCGGCAGGCTGGCGACGCCGACGGCGGCGCGTGCCGGGTAGGGCTGGACGAAGTACTGCGCCATGATTTCGTTGACCTTGGCGAAATGGCCGAGGTCGGTCAGGAAGAGGTTGAGCTTGACCACATCGGCGAGCGTGCCGCCAGAGGCGATCGCGACGGCGCCCAGGTTGCCGAACACCTGGTGAATCTGCGCTTCGATGCCCTCCACCAGTTGCATACTGACCGGATCAAGGCCGATCTGGCCGGAGAGGTAGACGGTATTCCCCACCTTGACGGCCTGGGAGTAGGTGCCGATGGCGGCGGGCGCGGAGGGGGTGGCGATGATGGTCTTGGTCATGGTCATGGGGAGGCGTGAGGGGTAAGGAACGTAGGATGTGGTGAGCGCAGCGAACCGCATCATGCGGCGCGTGCCAGGTCGTTGCGGTTCGCTGCGCTCACCACATCCTACGCATGAAAATCAGGGGTCATACGACATTGACCCCGCGTTCCTCGCCTTTGCCCTTCATGCGCTGGATGCGTATCACTTCATGGAGGCTGCGCAGGGCGCGCATGAGGCGGGCGAGGTGCAGGCGGTTCTGCACGCTGACGGTGAAATACAGGCTGGTATAGGCATCGGCTTCTTCTTCCATGCGCACGTTGTCGATGTCGGCACCTTCCGAGGCGATGGCGGCGGCGACCTTGGCCAGCACGCCGCGCTGGTTGGCGACGATGATGCGGATGCCGACTTCGAACAGCTTGTCGAGTTGTGCTGCCCAGGCCACATCCACCCATTTGTCCGGATCTTCACGGTAATGCCGTACTTGCGGGCAGTCGTGGGTGTGGATGATCAGGCCTTGCTCTTTCTTGATCTGGCCGATGATGGGGTCGCCGGGAATCGGCCGACAGCATTTGCCCAGGCGTACCACCACCCCTTCGGCGCCACGGATGGGCATGGGGCCGGTACTCTTGCCGAGCAGCGCATCGGCTTCCTTGGCCAGCACTTGTCGTGCGACCACGAAGGCGAGCCGCTTGCCCAGGCCGATGTCGGCCAGGGTGTCATCGCGGTCACGACCGTTTTCCTTCTGGAAACGCTCCCATTGCGCCGTACCCAGGCTGTCCGGTTCGCTACCCAGAGCGCGCACAGCCTGGTCGAGCAGTCGCTCGCCGAGGAGGATGGATTCGTGCCGATGGGTGCTCTTGAGCGCGCTGCGGATATGGGCGCGCGCCTTGCCGGTAATGGCGAAATGGGCCCAGGCCGGGTTGGGGCGGGCGGATTCCGAAGTCAGTACCTCGACCCGGTCGCCATTCTTGAGCGGGGTGGACAGGGGCATGAACTCGCCGTTGATCTTGACGCCGACGCAATGGTTGCCCACGTCCGAATGCACGCTGTAGGCGAAATCGACCGCCGTGGCACCGCGTGGCAGGGCGACGATGCGGCCCTTGGGCGTGAATACGTAGACCTCGTCGGGGAACAGGTCGAACTTGATGTGTTCCAGGAATTCCACCGAATCACGGCTGTCGGCCTGGATGTCGAGCAGGCTTTGCAGCCACTGATTGGTCTGGATTTGCAGTTCCGAAATGGTGTTTTCGCCGGCCTTGTAAAGCCAGTGCGAAGCGACGCCGGCTTCGGCGATGCGGTGCATCTCCTGGGTGCGGATCTGCACTTCCACCGGCGCCCCGAATGGCCCGAACAAGGTGGTGTGCAGGGACTGGTAGCCATTCGGCTTGGGAATGGCGAGATAGTCCTTGAATTTGCCCGGAATGGGTTTGTACAGGGCGTGCAGGGCGCCCAGGGCCACGTAGCAGGCACGCGCGTCCTCGACGATGACGCGGAAGCCGTAGATGTCGAACACCTCGGAAAAGGCCAGATGCTTTTCCTGCATCTTGCGGTAGACGCTGTAGAGGTGTTTCTCGCGCCCATAGATGTGGGCGGGTATCTGGCAGGTGGCAAGCTTGGCCTCGATCGCCGCGCGGATCTTGTCCACCACTTCGCTGCGGTTGCCGCGCGCCGCCTTCACGGCTTTTTCGATGACTTTGTAGCGGTTCGGGTGCAGATGCTGGAAGGCCAGGTCTTCCAGTTCCTGATACAGGTGGTTGAGCCCCAGCCGGTTGGCGATGGGCGCATAGATGTCCAGGGTTTCCTGGGCGATGCGGCCCTGCTGGTCCGGACGCATCGCGTCCAGGGTGCGCATGTTGTGCAGGCGGTCGGCCAGCTTGATCAGGATGACGCGGACATCGCGCGCCATCGCCAGCAGCATCTTGCGGAAATTCTCGGCCTGCGCCTGCGCCTTGTTTTCGAACTGGATCTTGTCCAGCTTGGTGACACCATCCACCAGTCCTGCCACCGCCTTGCCGAATTCCTGGGCAATCTCGCTGGTGCTGACGCCGGTATCTTCCACCACGTCATGCAACAGGGCGGCGATCAGGGTCTGCGCGTCGAGTTGCCATTCGGCCAGGATTTCCGCCACCGCCAGGGGGTGGGTGATGTACGGCTTGCCGTCCTTGCGGAGCTGGCCGCTGTGAGCGCGCTCGGCAAATTGGTAGGCGCGTTGGAACGCCGCGACGTCGGTGTCTTTCAGGTAGGCGATGCAGGCAGGAGGGGCGGCATCGGGAGTGATGCCCGGGATGGAGGCCTCGGGGGGGGGCCGTTCCACACTCGCCGCCGCTTTCATCGCCCGCTGCCTTATCGTCAACTGCCTTATCGTCAACTGCCTCAGCCGTGCTGTTTCTTCAGCACTTCCACACCGGTCAGGCCCGCCGCGATTTCGCGCAGGGCGAGCACGGCGGGCTTGTCATTGTTGGCCTCCACACGCGGGGTGGAGCCGGTGGAAATCTGGCGTGCGCGGTAGGCGGCGGTCAGGGTCATTTCGAAACGGTTGGGGATGTACTTGATGCAATCGTCGACGGTAACGCGGGCCATGAGGTTTCCTTGATGAAACATTGAGAGACGGGGGGGGATTCTAGCGGAATGCGAGGTCAGTCCCAGTAGCCTGTCGGACTTGTGAAGCGTCGGCTGTGAACCGACCGCGACGGCCCATCTCACTATCGACGACCAAGGCCCCACAGCGCCGTAGGTTGGGCAAAGCGAAGCGTGCCCAACAGCGCGACGGTTCGTTGGGCACGCTTCGCTTTGCCCAACCTACGTCACTACCGGTAGTGGGTGGGTGTGTTAACCGGATAAGCACGGTTCGACTATTCCCCGGCGAAACTGGCAAAAACTGATCTCGACGGGGCCGATTTTCGCTATCGGCGCCCAAAGTCCGACAGGCTGCTAGCGCGGCTTGGCGCGGTGCGGACAGCCTTCCTTCACGCATTCGACATAGAGATGCAGCGCATGTTCGGCCAGCTTGAAACCGCGCTCGGCGGCGATGGCGCGCTGGCGCGCCTCGATTTCCGGGTCGTAGAACTCTTCCACGCGGCCGCACTGCATGCACAGCAGATGGTCGTGATGGCCGCCCAGGTTGAGTTCGTAGACCGCCTTGTCGTTGTCGAAGTGGTGGCGGATCAGGATGCCGGCCTGCTCGAACTGGGTCAGCACCCGGTAAACCGTGGCCAGGCCGACGTCGATATGCTCGCTCAGCAACATGCGATAGACATCGTCGGCGGTGAGATGGCGTTGGTCGGCGGCCTCGAACAGGCCGAGGATTTTGAGTCGTGGGCCGGTGACCTTGAGGCCGCTGTGCTTGAGTTGCTCGGTGTTTGCCATCGCATTTATGACGGGGAAAGGGGTTGCACGCTATGATAGCGCGCCTTTTATCCCTCTCCCGCGAACCTCCCGCCATTTGCTTATATGCGATTCATCAATCTTTCCTTGCGCCTGCTGTCGGCTGGTTCCGCCGCCGCTTTATCGGCAACGCTGCTGGCAGGTTGCGGCAGCTGGTCCAATCCGATCGAACGCACGATGGATCATCTCTCGCCCTATAAAGCCGACATCCAGCAAGGCAATGCCATCAGCCAGGACATGCTGGCCCGGCTCAAGCCCGGCATGACGCCTTCCCAGGTCCGTTTCGTGCTGGGAACGCCGCTGCTGGTCGATCCTTTCCGCAACAACCGCTGGGATTACGTTTATCGCCTGGAGAAGGGCGGCAGGTTGATCGAGAGCCGGCGCGTCACCGTGGTATTCGAGAACGACAAGCTGAAGGGCATCGAGGGGGATGTGGTGGCGGCGGCGAAGCCGGAAGCCAAACCCGAAGCCAAGCCGGACGGGGAAAAGAAATGATCAAGGTGGTGATCGCCGGCGCTTCTGGACGCATGGGCCGCGCCCTGCTGGAAGCGCTGGCGGCCGCGCCTGACCTCTGTTTGCACGCGGCCCTGGATCGTCCCGGTAATCCTGCTCTGGGCCGCGCTGCGGGGGAGTTGATCGGCAACCCTGTCGGTGGCCCTCTCGGTGCCGTGGTCAGCGACGATGTGGCTGCCGCCCTCGCTGGCGCCGATGTGCTGATCGACTTCACTCGTCCCGAAGCCACCCTGCACCACCTGGCCTTGTGCCGGGAGAAGGGCGTGGCTGCGGTGATCGGCACCACCGGTTTCGATGCTCAGGGCAAGGCGGCCATCGCCGCCGCCGCGCAAGATATTCCCGTGGTGTTCGCGCCCAACATGAGCGTCGGGGTCAACCTGGCGCTCAAGCTGCTGGACATGGCCGCGCGCGTGCTGAATGAAGGCTTCGATATCGAGATCATCGAGGCGCATCACCGCCACAAGGTCGATGCGCCCTCCGGCACCGCGCTGGCATTGGGCGAAGCGGTGGCCAAGGCGCTCGGCCGCGATCTGAAAACCTGCGCGGTATATGGGCGCGAAGGGGTGACCGGCGAACGTGATCCTTCCACCATCGGTTTCGCCACTGTGCGCGGCGGCGACATCGTCGGCGACCACACCGTGTTGTTCGCCGGGACTGGCGAGCGGCTGGAAATCACCCACAAGGCCAGCAGCCGCATGACCTTCGCTCTCGGCGCGATGCGTGCGGCACGCCACATCGCCGGGCAAGCGAATGGTCTGCGCGATATGCAGGATGTCCTGGGCTTGAGATAACGGCGCCGCTGCGGCGCCCGGATTAATAAGATTGGGGATGGTTGGATGCGGCTGTACGGCTGGTTCCTTTTGATGGGTTTCTCGCTACAGGCCATGGCGGTCGAGGTCGTCGTCAATCGCGGCGTGGCCACCACCAGCCTGGCACAGGCCTCCGCGCGTGCCCTGTTCGGCCTGCGCCTGACCAAGTGGCCGGATGGCCGACCGGTGCGCGTGTTCGTGTTGCCGGATGGGCATCCCGTCCATGTCGCGCTGTGCAAGGAAGAACTCAATTCTTACCCCTATCAATTGCGCCAGGCCTGGGACCGTCTGGTTTATTCGGGGATGGCGCAGGCACCCATAGAAGTGGCCACGGAAGAAGAAATGATCAGCCGGGTGGCGACGACCCCCGGCGCTCTGGGATATGTCAGGAAGGTGAAAGCAAATGATCCGGTCAAGAGCATTGATGTCGAATAAGTCCGTCCTTTTCCTCGTTGCCGCGCTGACGCTGCCGATGTCACCCGCCGAGGCGGTCGAACTGGGCCAGGGCGTGCAAGCACACGGCTTTGTCAGCCAGTCACTGGTGCATACCAGCGACAACCGCGTCGGCGGCAATAGCGACGACGGGATAGCGACTGATATGCGGGAAATCGGCGGCAATCTGTCCTGGCGGCCCGATGCCGACTGGCTGCTTTCCGGGCAGGTGCTGGCGCGTTGGGCGGGCCAGTCGGATGTCGGTGATTTACGTCTGGACTACGGCTTCGTCGATCGCACCCTGATGACCGGCGATGCTTCGTCGCTGGGGGTGCGTCTGGGCAAGATCAAGAACCCGGTCGGTTTTTTCAATACCACCCGCGATGTGGCGCAGACCCGGCCGGGCATCATCATGCCGCAATCCATCTACCTGGATCGGATACGCAATTCCTTCCTGGCGGCCCCGGGCATCTCGCTATACGGGAACCACGATTACAGCAGCGGCAATCTGGCCTGGCAGATCAGTGGTGTGCGGCCGGAACTGGATGATCCCGATCTCACCTGGTTCATGCTGGGTGACAAAGCGCGCGGCACCTTCCACGGCAAGGACTCCTGGTTCGCCCAGGCGATGCTGGAGAGCGAGGGCGGACGCTGGCGCGGTGGGGTGACGTTGAGCCAGGTGTCCATGAAATATCAACGCGGAGCGGAAACCATCCCGTTTACCTCCGGTTCCACCCGTCTCCCTACCTGGGGGCTTTCCCTGGAACACAACACGGAAAACTGGTCGTTGACCGGCGAGTATTCGCAAACCGCCGTGCACAGCCAGGGCTATAGCATCCCCTTGGTGGAACAGGACAACACCACCGAGTCCTGGTACCTCCAGGCCACTCGTCGCTTCGGCAGCGGCTGGCAGGTCTTCCTGCGCTACGACGCGTTCTATCTCGACAAGGATGATCGCGACGGCAGCGCTTTTGTCGCGTCACAATCGGGGCTTCCCGCCCCGGCTCAGATTCCCGCCCGTGTGCGTTTCGCCAAGGATTGGGCGCTCGGCGTGCGCCGCGACCTGGGTCGCTGGTCCTGGTCGGGCGAATGGCACCATGTCGACGGCACGGCCTGGCTGTCGCCGACGGACACTCCGGTCGCGGCTGCCAAACAAAGGTGGGATATGTTGCTGCTGCAAGGCGCCTGGTCTTTCTGAGATTTTCAAACCCATGCCCAGGCAAACCGATCACCACGACGGCAGGAACGTGCTGCCGTTCTTTTTGGGTATTCGCGGCCAGATCATCCTGCTTGCCGGCCTCACCCTGGTCCTGACCGCCACCGTCTTCACCTGGCTGCAACTGCGCCATTTCGACCATCTGCGGGAACAGGCGTGGCTCCAGCAGCGCCAGCAGAGCCAGGATCTGGCCGCACGCCTGTTCGCGCACCAATCCGCCCGCCTGCAATCGCTTGCCACCCTGGTGGCTGATTTGCCCGGAGTACGCCGCGCGCTGCGTGAGGGTGACTCGGCGGCGCTGCAACGGGTATTTCTGTCGTTCTGGTCCGAACTCAACCTGACCCATGGCCTTGATCGCGTGGTGTTTTTTACACCGGAGGGCCGCAGTCTGGGCGACTGGGGGGTGTCCACTGGCGACAACGCCATCAGGAGCCTGGCCCTGGAAGCCGGGCGCCGTGAATTGCCGGCGTATGGCCTGGATTGCACGACCACCTGTTATTACACCGCCGCCGTGCCCCTGGTGGAGCGCGGTCAGGCAGTGGGGGCCGTGGTGCTGGCGGCGGGTTTGCAGGATCTGATCATGGATTTTCGCAGCCTCTCCGGTATGGAACTGGCCTTGCTGGGTAACCTTTCGGGCAGTGATGGAACCCAGCCCGAGGTGCTCGGCGGACGTCTGCTTTCCGTCAGTGGCGGGGCCAAATACGAAGAAATATTGCGCTCCATTCGTCCGGAAGAACGCCAGGGAGCGGGATTCGCACTGGAACGAGGTGATCGCCTGTTCCAGTTGTTCCAATTCCACGCGCCCACCGCAGGCGGGGACAAGGCCCGTTTCCTGGTCATGCACGACAGCACCGCCATTGCCCGGCAAATGCGCGAGGCCGTCTGGAACAGCCTCTTGCTGGGTGGCGCCATCTTGTTGTCGGCCCTGCTCATCCTGTATTTGCTGCTGCGTCCCAGCATGAATCGCATCAAGCAGGCCGTGCGCGCCTTGCCTTTGTTGGGCGTCGGCTTGTTCGCGGAAGCGCGGGGCGCTTTTCATGGCCGCAAGAGCCGATTGTTTCGCGACGAGGTGGATGATCTCGGACGTCTGACCTATGCCCTGGCCAATACCCTGGAACGCCTGCAGGCGCAGTCCCGGCATCATGCCGCTTCACTCCAGGCACAGGCCGCCCAGCTCGAACACGAGCGCGATTTCGTGGCAGGCCTGCTCGATACGGCACCGGTGCTGATCCTGACTTATGCCGCGAACGGCCGGATCCGCCTGGCCAACGCCCATGCCATTCGCGCCGCCGGGTATGCCGCACGCTCGGTCATCGGCGCGACCTTTTCCGACACCTTCATGAAACCGGCACAACGCGCCAACTACCTGGACAGTCTGGCGCGGCTCGATATCGGCATGTCGCTCCAGGGGGAGGGCACGCTCGACTGTGCGGATGGCGGCGAACGCGAGGTGGTCTGGCTGCATTCCCGCCTCGACGAAGTGGATGGCGAGACGGCCTATCTCTCGGTCGGACTGGATGTCACCGATCACAAACAGATGGAGCAGCGGCTTGCCCTGCTGGCCGATCACGATGTCATCACCGGCATGTACAACCGGCGCGCCTTCAGCCGGGAACTGGAGCTGCGACATGGTGTGGGAGAGCACGGCATCCTGCTGCTGTGCGATATCGATGATTTCAAGTCGGTGAACGAGGCCGGCGGGCAGGAGGCAGGCGATGCCGTGCTGTTCCAGGTTGCCCGCTTGTTGCAGGGCTTGTCCCCGGCCCCGGCACTGGCCGCGCGTCTGGGTGGTGATGATTTTGCCTGCGTCTTTCCTGGGTTGACCTCGGCCGAGGCGATTGTCCTGGCGCGCAACATCAATCAGGGCCTGCTTCGCTTGCACCGGGATACGGAGGCCAATAGCCGCCGCCTGTCGGTCAGCGTGGGCGTCGTCTCCTATCCCGAGCAGGGCGACAGCGCCGACGTGCTCCTCGGCAACGCCGATGTCGCGCTGTCCCAGGCGCGCGCCAAGGGGCATGGTTCCTGGCATCTCTATAACGCCGACGACCCCTACAAGGAGGTGGCCAGCCGGCGCGCCCACTGGCGCGAACAAGTCGAGCAGGCGCTGGAGGAAAATCGTTTCGTGATGCATTTCCAGCCGATTCAGCACATCACTTCCGGGCGGATCAGCCATTACGAAGCCTTGCTGCGCTTGCGCAACCGCGATGGCAGCCTGACCCCGCCCGGAATGTTTATCGATGTGGCCGAGAGTACCGGCCTGATTCGCCGCGTCGACCATTGGGTGATGCAGGCCGTGGTGGCTTTTGTGGCGGTGAATGACCCGTCGCTGAAGGTGGCGCTCAACCTGTCCAGCCGCAGCTTCGATGACGATTTCGCATTCGAACTGCTGCAATCCCTGCTCGATCGGCACCTTGTCGCGGGTGATCGTCTGCTGCTGGAAATAACGGAAACCGCCGCGCTGGCCAATTTCAAGGGCGCGATCCGGATCATGGCCAAGTTCCGTGGTCTTGGCTGCGCCTTCGGTCTGGACGACTTCGGCGTCGGCTACA
Organism: Pseudomonadota bacterium; assembly: GCA_030690985.1. Classification (GTDB taxonomy): domain Bacteria; phylum Pseudomonadota; class Gammaproteobacteria; order Burkholderiales; family Thiobacillaceae; genus PFJX01. Next base: position 56,330 of record JAUYFG010000312.1, on the reverse strand, counting down.
GCTCGTTTCAATACCTCAAGGAACTGCCGGTGGATTTCGTCAAGATCGACGGCTCCTTCATCAAAGGCCTCACCACCAATCCGGACGACGTGGTGTTCGTGCGGGCGCTGACTGACGCCGTGCGTGGCTACGGCAAGACCACAGTCGCGGAATTCGTCGAGGATGAAGCCACCCTGGCCATCCTGCGCGAGATCGGTGTCGACTATGCGCAGGGCTATCTGATCGGAAGGCCGGAGCCGGAGTTGCTGTAGGTTGGGCAAAGCGAAGCGTGCCCAACATCGCGGCGGTTCGTTGGGCACGCTTCGCTTTGCCCAACCTACGCCTACCTCTTGAACCCTGGCCCATCCGCCCCATCTATCCCCCTGTTTTCAACAAGGGAGATGCCCGCCATGACCGAGACCGTTGCCAAAGAGACGTTGGGATTCCAGGCCGAGGTGAAGCAACTGCTGCACCTCATGATTCACTCGCTGTACAGCCACAAGGAAATCTTCCTGCGTGAGCTGATTTCCAACGCCAGTGATGCCGCCGACAAGCTCCGTTTCGAGGCGCTTTCCGATCCGGCGCTGTTCGAGAACGCTGCCGAACTGAAGATCAAGGTCAGCGTCGACAAGGAAGCCAAAACCATCACCGTGCGCGACAACGGCATCGGCATGAACCGCCAGGAAGTGATCGAGCACATCGGCACCATCGCCAAGTCCGGTACCAAGGAGTTTTTCAGCAAACTCAGTGGCGACCAGAAAAAGGACACCCAACTCATCGGCCAGTTCGGCGTCGGCTTTTACTCCAGCTTCATCGTCGCCGACCGGGTCACGTTGACCACCCGCCGCGCCGGCCTGACCCAGGAACACGGGGTGCGTTGGGAGTCGGAAGGCGCCGGCGAATACACCCTGGAAACCGTGGAAAAGGTCGAGCGCGGCACCGAGATCGTCCTGCACCTGAAGGACGACGAAGCCGAGTTCCTCGACGACTGGCGGGTCAAATCGGTGATCCGCGAATACTCCGACCACATCGCCATTCCGGTGGAATTCACCGACGAGAAGGGTGAGGCCGAGGCGGTCAATCGCGCCAACGCCCTGTGGGCGCGGCCAAAAAGCGACATCACGGAAGACGAATACAAGGCCTTCTACAAGCACGTCGGCCATGACTACGAAGACCCGCTGGCCTGGGTTCACGTCAAGGTGGAAGGCCGCCAGGACTACACCGCGTTGCTCTACCTGCCGGCGCACGCCCCCTTCGACCTGTGGGACCGCGACGTCAAGACCGGGGTCAAGCTGTATGTGAAGCGCGTGTTCATCATGGAAGACGCGAAGAAGCTGATGCCGGCCTATCTCCGCTTCATTCGCGGTGTGATCGACGCCGCCGATCTGCCGCTCAACGTCTCGCGGGAAATCCTGCAAGAGACGCGCGACATGGAAATGATCCGCAACGGCTGCGTGCGCAAGACCCTGGACCTGCTCGACGAGATTGCCGAGAACCGCAAGGAGGAGTACCCAAAAGACGCCTACGCGAAAGTCTGGGAACACTTCGGCAAGGTGTTGAAGGAAGGCGTCGGCGAAGACCCGGCCAACAAGGAGCGCATCGCCAAGTTGTTGCGCTTCCGCTCCACCCAGGCGGAGAAGGAAACTGATGTAGAAAGCGTCAGCCTGGCCGACTATCTCGGTCGCATGAAAGAAGGCCAGGACAAGATCTATTACCTCACCGCCGATACGCTGGCGGCGGCCAAATCCAGTCCGCATCTGGAAGTGTTCCGCAAGAAAGGTGTGGAAGTGTTGCTGTTGACTGACCGTGTCGACGAATGGGTGGTGTCCAACCTGTTCGAGTTCGACGGCAAGTCGCTGGTGTCGGTGGCGCGTGGCCAGGTCGATCTGGCTGCCATTGCTACGGAAGGCGAGGAAGCCGCTGAATTGGCAAAATCGGCGGCCAAGTCCGAGGAGGAAGCCAGACCCTTCCTGGAACGCCTGAAGAAGTCCCTGGAGGGTCGCACCAAGGACGCCCGCGCCTCCGCCCGCCTGGTCGATTCCCCCGCCTGCCTGGTGGCCGACGAAGGCGACATGAACGCCAACCTGGCGCGCATGCTGAAACAGATGGGCCAGGCCGCGCCGGAAACCCAGCCGATCCTGGAAGTGAACCTCGGCCATCCGCTGTTGAAGCGCATGGAAAGCGAGGAAGGCGAACGCTTCGACGAGCTCGCCGGCCTCCTGCTGGATCAGGCCGTGCTGCTCGACGGCGGCCAGCTCAGCGACCCGGCCGGGTTTGTGAAGCGGGTGAATGGGCTGCTGTTCGGGTAATTTCTGTGCCAGGGCGAGTCCATGTACGGGTTATACTAAAAACGTGTACATAGACTTGCCGCCCTTCATGCAAACCGTCACCCTCACCGCCCTGCGCCAGAACATCTTCCATCTCGCCGACCAGGTTCTCGAAACCGGCGAGCCGGTGGTGATCGAGCGTAACGGCCGGCATCTGCTGTTGGTGCCGGAGCGCCCGAAGATTGATTGGGACAAGCTGCCACGCCGCAACGCCATCGTCGGCGATCCGGAAGAACTGGTCGAACTGTCCGGTTGGAACGAGGCGGAGTGGCATGAGCTGGAGAACCTGGACGGGAGCGGGGCATGATGGATGCAACCCGCATCCATCTCGACACCCACGTCGTTCTCTGGCTCTACAACGGCGAAGCCCATCTGCTCAGCCAATCTGCCAAGGCATCCATCGAAGCCGGGGCGCTGGAAATCTCGCCCATGGTGGAACTGGAAATCCAGTATCTGCTGGAGATCGGCCGCTTCCGCGACGATCCGACGCAAGTGCTTGCAGCGCTGACGCGGGATTACGGCGTTCGCATGAGCGTTGCGCCCTTTCCCTCCGTCATCGCCGAGGCCCGCAAGCTGCACTGGACGCGGGACAGTTTCGACCGCCTGATCACCGCCCAAGCAGCTTGTGAAGGCGCGCAGCTGGTGACACGGGACAGACGTATTCGGGAAAACTATGCCGGAGCGGTGTGGTGATGTCCTTTTTCAGGATTGACCCTTTGCGTTGGGGTCGGACATGAGTCCGTTTGTGAAAGCCATCACCCCTCTGGCTGACTATCGACTGCTGGTCACGTTCGAGAATGCGGAGCGCCGCGTCTTCGATCTGACGCCTTATCTCGACAAGGGCGTGTTTCAGCAATTGCGCGATCCGGCCCGCTTCCGCCAGGCGAGGGTAGTGGTAGGTTCCATCGAGTGGCCGGGGGAAGTCGACCTGAGCTACGACACTATTTATTTGACCAGCCAGCCGGTTCTGGAAGCCGCCGCAGCATAAGGCCACGACAATGCCACCCATCACCCTCGCCCTCTCCAAGGGCCGCATCTTCGAAGAAACCCTGCCGCTGCTGGCGGCGGCGGGCATCGTGCCGAGCGAGAGCCCGGAGTCCTCGCGCAAGCTGATCATCGGCACCAACCGCCCCGATGTGCGCCTGATCATCGTGCGCGCCAGCGATGTGCCCACCTATGTGCAACATGGCGCCGCCGATCTCGGCATCGCCGGCAAGGATGTGCTGATCGAACACGGCGGTGAAGGGCTCTACCAGCCGGTGGACCTCAACATCGCCAAGTGCCGCATGATGGTGGCGACCCCGGTCGGTTTCGACTACCAGGCCGCCGTAAGACGCGGCGCACGCTTGCGGGTGGCGACCAAGTATGTGAATACGGCGCGCCTGCATTTCGCCGAGAAGGGCGTGCATGTCGATCTCATCAAGCTCTACGGCTCGATGGAACTGGCACCCTTGGTCGGCCTGGCCGACGTCATCGTCGATCTGGTCTCCACCGGCGGCACGTTGAAGGCCAACAATCTGGTGGCGGTGGAAGAAATCATGCAGATCAGCTCGCGCCTGGTGGTCAACCAGGCCGCTCTGAAGCTCAAACACGACACCTTGCAACCCATCATCGAGGCATTTCGTAGCGTGGCGGCCGTGTAGCGCCGGCTTCCTGATGAAGCCCCTGATAATGCCCCTAAGCGAAGGACTAAGCCGCCAAAAGACGGCGGCCAAGTCCCTGCTTATACCCTTCGGTAAGCCGGCTGTTTTAAAGACGCCGGCGCTACAGAGTGCAAAATGCCGCCGGCAACGCTTGAGCCGGCAAGGGTCGCGCCACCATAATCCGCGCTTGCCAGTGGTATCCCCCCGCGACTTATTAACAAGTGAGGCTTGGAAACGATGCGTCCCCAAACGATGAAGTTGTCTGTGCTGTTGGCTGCCCTGATCTTTGCCCTTGCCGGTTGCAATGAAAAAACGGGGGCGGATGCCGGAGGACAGGCGGCGGCCACGGTGAATGGCGAAAGCATCCGCGCTCGCAGTGTTGAAGTCGAGCTGGCCAAGGCCGGCGTGAATAACCCCGATCAGGCCCGGGATGCGGCGGATCGGATGCTCAATGTATTGCTGGAGCAACGTCTGCTCCAGCAGCAAGCGAAGAAGGAAGGCCTGGACAAGAACCCGGCTGTGATAGAGGCGCTCCAGGCGGCGGAACGCCAGGTGCTCGCTCAGGCTTATGTTGAAAAGGTCACCGCGAGTGCGGCCAAGGCCGGCGACGCGGAGATCGCCGAGTACTACGACAAGCATCCCGAGCTGTTCGCCGAACGGCGCATCTACCGTCTGCAGGAAATCATGATCCAGATCAGCCCGGAGAATGCCGATGCCGTGAAGGCACGCCTGGGCAGCGGCGCCAATCTGAGTGATCTGATGCAGTGGCTCAAGTCGCAAAACATTCCGGCGCGCGGCGCCCAGTCGGTGAAGAGCGCCGAGCAACTGCCGCTGGAGCTGGTGGCCAAGCTGCACCCGCTCAAAGATGGCCAGGCCATCACCCTGGAAAATCCCAAACAGATCACTATCCTGGCGATCACCGGCTCGCAGAGCCAACCGCTCACGCGCGAACAGGCCAGGCCGGCCGTCGAGCGTTTCCTGCTGACCATGCACAAGCGCGATATGGCGAAGGCGGAGCTCAACAAGCTGCGTGCGGCAGCCAAGATCGAGTACGTGGCGCCTTATGCCGAGGCCAAGGCTGGCGGTGCGGGCCATGCGCTCACCGCGCCGAAGAGCGAACCTGCCGACCTGAATCTGTTCGAGAAGGCGATCTCCGGCCTCAAGTAGGAGCGGGCTCTTTGTGCCCCTTGAGGGTATGCCCGCGAAAAGCAACTAAGTCATGAACCGGTCGATGCTTGCTCGCGCCGTTCCCTTCGTCCTGTACATGGCCTTTCTCGGCGTGGAACAGGGCGCGCGGGCCTGGGGCGGCGACTTCGATACGCGCTGGCTGTATCCCGTCAAGGTGGTCGTGGTGGCGCTCGCGCTCTGGTATTTCCGGGGCGAGTACCGCGAGTTGCTGGTACGTCCCGCGCGTCTGCCGCTGATCGTTTCGATTCTGCTCGGCGTGCTGGTATTCATTCTCTGGATCAACCTGGATCAGGGCTGGCTCAACCTCGGCGGTGCGGCCGGTTACGATCCGCGCAATCAGGAAGGTGGGATGGACTGGCCGCTGCTGGCCTTCCGCCTGGCCGGCGCCGCCCTGGTGGTGCCGCTCATGGAAGAGCTGTTCTGGCGTTCCTTTCTCATGCGCTGGATCGAACGCCAGGATTTTCTTTCCGTTTCGGCGGCTGAGGTCGGTTTTCGCGCCATCCTCATCTCCAGTGTGTTGTTCGGCAGCGAACACAGCCTCTGGTTCGCCGGCATCCTGGCTGGTCTGGCCTATGCCTGGCTGTACCGCAAATACAACAACCTCTGGGCGCCGATTGCCGCGCATGCCACCACCAACCTGATCCTCGGGCTCTGGGTGCTGCAAACCGGCGCCTGGCAGTTCTGGTAAACAAAACCATGAAACAGACCATTCTGATTACCGGTGGCGCCGGCTACATCGGTTCCCACACCTGCCTGGAGTTCCTCGCCGCCGGCCACGACATCGTGGTGTTCGACAACCTGTGCAACAGCAGTTTGGAATCGCTGCGGCGGGTGAAGGAACTGAGCGGCCGCGAGTTTCCCTTCGTCGCAGCCGACATCCGCGACCGTGCCGCGCTTGACGCGTTGTTCAAGACCTATGCCATCGACGCCGTGATTCACTTCGCCGGCCTCAAGGCCGTGGGTGAATCGGTGGAGAAGCCGCTGCTGTATTACGACAACAACATCGCCGGCAGCATCACCCTGTTCGAGGCCATGCAGGCGGCCGGGGTGAAGACCGTGGTGTTCAGTTCCTCCGCCACGGTCTACGGCGACCCCGCCTCGGTGCCGATCCGCGAGGATTTTCCGGTGGGCGCCACCACCAATCCCTATGGCCGCGGCAAGCTGATCGTCGAGCAGATTCTCGGCGACCTGGCCATTTCCGACCCGGAATGGCGCATCGCCCTGCTGCGTTATTTCAACCCGGTGGGCGCGCACAAGAGTGGCCGCATCGGCGAAGACCCGCGCGGCATTCCCAATAATCTGATGCCCTATATCGCCCAGGTGGCCGTGGGGCGGCGCGAATACCTCAATGTATGGGGCAACGATTACCCCACCCCGGACGGCACCGGTGTGCGCGATTACATCCATGTGGTGGACCTGGCCCAGGGCCATGTCAAAGCCGTGGAGAAACTGGCTGCAGGCCCCGGCGTGCGAATCTGGAACCTTGGGACCGGGTGCGGCTACAGCGTGGTGGAAATGGCGCAAGCCTTCGAGAAAGCCTCCGGCCACCCGGTGCCCTACCAATTCGCGCCGCGCCGTGCCGGCGATATCGCCCAGTGCTGGGCCGACCCGGCGCTGGCGGAACGCGAACTGGGCTGGAAAGCACGGCGCGGGCTGGATGAGATGTGTGAAGACACCTGGCGCTGGCAGTCCCTGAATCCGCAAGGTTTTGAAGAATAATCAAGGAGATAGATATGATTCTTGTCACTGGCGGCGCCGGCTTCATCGGCGCGAACTTCATCATTGACTGGCTGGCTGAACACCACGAGCCGGTCCTCAACCTCGACAAACTCACCTACGCCGGCAACCTGGAGAACCTCGCCAGCCTGCACGGCGAGAATGGCAGCCGCCACATCTTCGTCCAGGGCGACATCGGTGACCGCGCCCTGATCGGCAAGTTGCTCGCCGAACAGCAGCCACGCGCCATCGTCAACTTCGCCGCCGAGAGCCACGTCGACCGCTCCATCCACGGCCCGGAAGATTTCATCCAGACCAACATCGTCGGCACCTTCCACCTCCTGGAAGAAGTGCGCGCCTACTGGAACGGCCTGGGCGACACCGACAAGGCCGCCTTCCGTTTCCTCCACGTCTCCACCGATGAGGTCTACGGCTCGCTCGGCCGCGACGACCCCGCCTTCACCGAAGACACCCCCTTCGCCCCCAACAGCCCCTATTCCGCCAGCAAGGCATCAAGCGACCACCTGGTGCGCGCCTACCACCACACCTACGGCCTGCCGGTACTCACCACCAACTGCTCCAACAACTACGGCCCCTACCAGTTCCCCGAGAAACTCATCCCCCTGATGATCCTCAATGCCACCCGCGCCAAGCCGTTGCCCATCTATGGCGACGGCATGAACGTGCGCGACTGGCTCTACGTCTCCGACCACTGCGCCGCCATCCGCGCCGTCCTGGCCAAAGGCCGGGTAGGGGAGACCTACAACATCGGCGGCTGGAACGAGATGCCCAACCTCGACATTGTCCACACCGTGTGCGGCCTGCTGGATGAAATGCAACCCAGTGCCGAAGGCCCCAGCACCCGCCTCATCACCTACGTCAAGGATCGCCCCGGCCACGACCGCCGCTACGCCATCGACGCCGGCAAGATCCACCGCGAGCTGGGCTGGAAACCCGCTGAAACCTTCGAAACCGGCATCCGCAAGACCGTGAAGTGGTATCTCGATAACATGGGCTGGGTGGATAACGTGACAAGTGGTGCGTATCGTGAATGGATCGGGAAGCAGTACGCGACGTGAACTGAGGCTTTCGATAAGGAGTTGAACATGGGACAACTAAACCGTATTACCCAGCAGCCCGACGTGATGGGGGGGAAAGCGTGCATTCGTGGCATGCGTGTCACGGTCGGCATGGTCGTCGGGCAGGTCGGGTCGGGACACAGCGTCGATGAAATCCTTTCCGACTACCCCTATCTTGAGCGTGAGGACATCATGCAGGCGCTTCGTTATGCCGCATGGAGATCAGAGGAGCGCGAGGTAACGCTGGTCACCGCATGAAGTTGCTTGTCGATATGAACCTTTCGCCACGCTGGGTTGGCGTGTTGGCCGATGCCGGCATCGAGGCGGCGCATTGGATAACACGTGGGGCGAAGAATGCGCCGGACACGGAAATCATGGCTTACGCCAGCGCGAATGGTTATGTGGTGCTTACTCATGATCTGGACTTCAGCGCAATCCTCGCCGTTACCCACGGCGAAAAACCCAGCGTTGTGCAAATTCGCGCCGACGATGTCAGCCCGGGAGCGATCGGTATGCAGGTCATCTCCGCGTTGCGCCAGATGGCGACCGAGTTGGATGAGGGGGCCTTGATTACCGTTGATCCGAACCGCACGCGCCTGCGCTTGTTGCCCCTGCAACGCAAGGAATTACCATGAATTACAGAAAGGTTTGATATGACCCGTAAAGGCATCATCCTCGCCGGCGGCAGCGGCACCCGGCTCTACCCCGCCACCCTCGCGGTGTCCAAGCAGCTCCTGCCGATCTACGACAAACCGATGATCTACTACCCGCTGACCACGCTCATGCTGGCCGGCATTCGTGACATCCTCATCATCTCCACCCCGCAGGACACCCCGCGCTTCGAGCAACTTCTCGGCGACGGCAGGCAATGGGGCCTCAACCTGCGCTATGCCGTGCAACCCAGCCCCGACGGCCTCGCGCAAGCCTTCATCATCGGCGCCGACTTTGTCGGAGAAGGCCCCAGCGCCCTGGTACTCGGCGACAACATCTTCTACGGCCACGAAATGGCCCAAGACCTCAAGGCCGCCAGCGCCCAGGCCAGCGGCGCCACCGTGTTCGCCTACCGCGTGCACGACCCCGAGCGCTACGGCGTGGTCGAATTCGACGCCAGCGGCAAAGCCATCAGCCTGGAAGAAAAACCCACGCTGCCGAAATCCAACTACGCCGTCACCGGCCTCTACTTCTACGACAACCGCGTGCTCGACATCGCCCGCACCATGCAGCCCTCGCCGCGTGGCGAACTGGAAATCACCGACGTCAACCGGCGCTACCTCGAATGGAACGAACTCAGCGTCTCCATCCTGGGACGCGGCCATGCCTGGCTCGACACCGGCACCCACGAATCGCTGCTGGAAGCCAGCCTGTTCATCGAAACCATCGAAAAACGGCAAGGCCTCAAGATCGCCTGCCCGGAAGAAATCGCCTACCGCCAGGGCTACATTGACGCGGAACAGGTGGAAAAGCTCGCCGCCCCGCTGAAGAAGAACGCCTATGGCCAATACCTGCTGGCGATGTTGAAAGAAAAGGTGTTCTGATGCGAGAAGGACGTAGGTTGGGCAAAGCGCAGCGTGCCCAACGAACCGCCGCCATGTTGGGCACGCTGCGCTTTGCCCAACCTACGAAACTCAAAGACAGGGTGTTTTGATGCGGATCATCGCGACCGAATTGCCTGAAGTTCTCCTGATCGAACCGAAAGTCTTCGGCGATGCACGCGGCTTCTTCATGGAAAGCTGGAACCGCAAGACGTTTGCCAGCCTCGGCCTCGACCTGGATTTCGTGCAGGACAACCATTCCCGCTCCGCCCAAGGCGTGTTGCGCGGCCTGCATTACCAACTCCACCAGCCGCAAGGCAAGCTGGTGCGTGTGACCAGTGGCGCGGTGTACGACGTTGCCGTCGATCTGCGTAAATCCTCACCCAACTTCGGCAAGTGGACCGGGCATGAACTGTCGGCCGAGAACAAACACATGCTGTGGGTGCCGCCCGGTTTTGCGCATGGCTTCCTGGTGCTCTCGGAAAGCGCCGACTTCCTCTACAAGACCACCGAGTACTACGCCCCGGAACATGAACGCTGCGTACTGTGGAACGACCCGGCGATCGGTATCGATTGGCCATTGGGTTTGTCATCGAGCGGTGAGCCGGCGCTGTCGGGCAAAGACAAGGTCGGCAGCCTGCTGCAAGACGCCGAGGTGTACCCATGAAGATTCTGCTGACCGGCAGCAACGGCCAGGTCGGCTGGGAGCTGCGCCGCACCCTGGCCTGTCTGGGCGAAGTGGTCGCGGTCGACTCATCGGTGATGGATCTGAGTGACACCGCCGCCATCCGCCGTGTGGTGCGCGAGGTCGCCCCGCGCATCATCGTCAACCCGGCCGCCCACACCGCCGTCGACAAGGCGGAAAGCGAAACCGATCTGGCCTACGCCATCAATGCCGGCGCGCCCGGCATCCTCGCCGAAGAGGCCGAGAAGCTGGGTGCCCTGCTGCTGCATTACTCCACCGACTATGTATTCGACGGCAGTGGTAACACGCCCTGGCGGGAAGACGACAGCAAAGGCCCGCTCAACGTCTACGGCGCCAGCAAATTGGCCGGCGAACAGGCCATCCAGGCGGCCTGCCGGCGCCACCTGATCTTCCGCACCTCCTGGGTGTACGGCGCGCGCGGCGCCAATTTCCTGCTCAGCATGCGCCGCTTGATGCGGGAGCGGCCGGAACTGAAGATCGTCGCCGATCAGGTCGGCGCACCCACCTGGAGCCGTATGCTGGCGGAAGCCACCGCGCTGATCCTGAGCCAACAGCTCTCGCCCGCGCGTGGTGCCGACCGGCCCGAGCCGTGGGGCGTGTATCACATGACCAACGCCGGCGAGACCTCCTGGCATGGCTTCGCCGAGGCCATCCAGACGCTGGACGGCGAGGAATCCCAGGCCCGCCTCTTGCCCATCCCCAGCAGTGACTACCCCACCCCGGCCAAACGTCCGCTCAACTCGCGCCTGAACAACGACAAACTGGCGCGCGTGTTTGGCGTGCGCCTGCCGGATTGGCAGCAGGCGTTGAGCCTGTGTATGCAATCGTAGGATGTGGTGAGCGCAGCGAACCGCATCGAGCGCGGCCGGTGATGCGGTTCGTTCCTCTGATGAAGCCCCTGATAAAGCCCCTAAGCGAAGGACTAAGCCGCCAAAAGACGGCGGCCAAGTCCCTGCTTATACCCTTCGGTAACCACATCCTACTTCGCTGATGGACATCGTATTCGCCGCGTTGCTGGGCCTCGCACTCGGCCTGATCCTGCTGTTCTGGCAGCGCGGCCACTGGCAGGCGCGCATCGCCGAGCTGGACATCCGCCTGCAACAAGAACGCGACAGCGCCGGCGAGAAAGCCGCGTTGTTGCGGAACGCCGAGCGCGAGCTGGCCGACGCGTTCAAATCCCTCTCCGCCGATGCCCTCAAGAGCAACAACCAGGCGTTTCTCGATCTCGCCCGGCAGAACCTCGCCAGCTTCCAGGAACACGCCAGAGGCGATCTGGCGGCACGCCAGCAGGCGGTGGCAACCCTGGTCAAGCCGCTGGCGGAAACCCTGGACAAGCTCCATGCCCAGCAGCGGGAGATGGAGCAACAGCGCAGCGGCGCCTATGCCAGCCTCACCGAGCAGGTGAAAGGCCTGCTCGCCGCCCAGCACGACCTGAAAAGCGAGACGCATCGCCTGGTGACGGCGCTACGCCGTCCCGAGGTGCGTGGGCGCTGGGGCGAGGTGCAGTTGCGCCGGGTGGTGGAAATGGCCGGCATGCTGGATCACTGCGATTTCTTCGAACAGGAATCCACTGCCGACGGCCACCGTCCCGACATGGTGGTGCGCCTGCCCGGCGGCAAGAGCGTGGTACTGGACTCGAAAGCGCCGGTCGCCGCCTATCTGGAGGCGGTGGAGGCAGAACATGAAGACACCCGCCATCGTGCCCTCGTGCGCTACGCCCAGCATGTGCGCACCCATGTCCAGCAACTGGCGGCCAAGGCCTATTGGGAGCAGTTCGCGCCGTCGCCGGAGTTCGTGGTGCTGTTCCTGCCCGGCGAGGCCTTCTTCGGCGCTGCCCTGCAGGAAGACCCGGACTTGATCGAATACGCCAGCGCGCAGAAGGTGATTCTGGCCACGCCCACCACCCTGCTGGCCTTGCTCAAGGCGGTCTATTACGGCTGGCGCCAGGAAGCCCTGGCCGACAACGCGCGCCAGGTCAGCCAACTGGGCGCCCAGTTGTACGAACGCCTGAGCAAACTGGGCGAACACTGGAACAGCGTCGGCAAGAATCTGGGCCAGGCGGTGAAGGCTTACAACGAGGCCACCGGCTCGCTGGAAACGCGGGTGCTGGTGACCGCGCGCAAGTTCGAGGAGTTGCAGGTGGCGCCGGAAGGCAAGACGTTGCCGGCGGCGGTACCGGTGGAACAGACCACGCGCACCCCGCAAGCGCCTGAATATACGGCGGAACCTTAGGCTTTGGGGTCCACCTGGATGCTTCTGGCCGGTGCCTCATTCGCGCTCATGGGCGTGCTGGTGAAACTGGGCGTGCAATGGTTCTCCAGCCATGAACTGGTGTTTTACCGCTCTCTGATCGCCCTGGCCCTGCTGCTGGCGGGCATGACGCTACGCCACGGCATCAGCGGCGGGCGGCACTTCCTGGGCGAGCACACGGCTTTGCACCTGCGCCGTGGCCTGGTCGGCTTCCTCGCTCTGGCCACCTTCTTCTACGCCGTGGCGCATCTGCCGCTTTCGCTGGCTATCACCCTCAATTATTCGTCGCCCCTGTTTCTTGCCCTGCTCATGCCTTGGCAACTCAACGAACGGCCCAGTCGCGCCCAGTACGCCACGGTGGCGGTCGGTTTTGTTGGCGTGGCGCTGCTGTTGCGGCCCTGGGACAGCGCGCCGCAAGACCTGGTGGCCGGCCTGGTTGGACTGTTTTCCGGGGTGATGGCGGCGTTCGCCTACATCCATGTGCGCCGCCTCGGGCGCCTGGGCGAGCCGGAATGGCGCACGGTGTTCTGGTTTGCCGTGGTCTGTGCGCTGGGCGCCAGCCTGTTGACCAGCCTGGATGGCGGCTGGCATGGCGCCGCTGCGGTTGAGCATGTCGGGCTGCTCCTGGGCGTCGGCCTGTTCGCCACCCTGGGCCAGCTCGCCATGACCCGCGCCTACCGCAAGGGCGATACCGTGGTGGTGGCGGCGTTCGCTTACAGCACGGTCGTATTCGGCGGTATTCTCGATACCCTGATTTTCGACATGGCCATGCCGATAAGCGCCTGGATCGGCATGTTGATCACCGTGCTGGCCGGCATCCAGGCAGCGCGACTTACGAGGAGTGGCAAATGATTGCAATCAGCAGCGAAAAGAATCTGGTTTCCGTTTCCGTCATCGGTGAATTCACCCTGGCGGACTACAAGGACTTCGAGCAGCACGTGCTCCACGGCCTGGAATTCGAAGGCGGCGTCAGCGTGTTGCTCGACCTGCGCGACATGGTTAGCTACACCTTCGATGTGGCCTGGGAAGAGATCAAGTTCTCGCGCGAGCACCGTTATGACTTCCGCAAGATCGCCGTGGTGACGGCCGACGAATGGACGGTCTGGCTGGCCTGGCTGAACCGCTTGTTCGTCGATGCGGATGTGCATGTCTTCGACGAGCCCGGCATCGCACTGGAGTGGCTCGTCGGCAACAGCGAGTGAGTAGTGAGTAGGATGGGTTGAGCGACAGCGAAACCCATCATGACATCGGGCGTGGGGAGTCGATGGGTTTCGCTGTCGCTCAACCCATCCTACGCGGGCTACGGCGTCCCGGCCTCCTCGATGATCTCGAAGTCGTGTGTCATGACGGCGGTCTTGCCCAGGATGATGCTGGCGGAACAGTATTTCTCCGCCGACAACTTGATGGCGCGATCCACCAGTTCCGGTTTGACGCCGCGCCCGCGCAGCGTGAAGTGCATATGGATTTTCGTGAATACCTTGGGATGGTCGTCGGCCCGTTCGGCGCTGACTTCCACTTCGCAAGCGGTCACCTCCTGGCGGCTTTTCTTCAGGATCATCACCACGTCCACCGAGGTGCAGCCACCGGCTCCCATCAACAGCATTTCCATCGGCCGTGGCCCCATGTTACGGCCACCGATGTCCGGCGAACCGTCCATGATCATGGCGTGGCCGCTTTCCGATTCGGCCATGAAACAGACGTTCTCTACCCATTTGACGCGGGATTTCATTGCACAACTCCTAATTTCGAATTCGGTACCAAACCAGGCCGATGCCTTCATGCATGGCCAGATAACTGTCGTAAAGCCCCTTGGCGCTGGGCACGAAGTCCATAGGGCGCGGGCCGCGAGCCAGGGAATAGCCAGTCCCGGCCGCGACCACCTGTAAACCTTCCCGTTCGAATTCCGGCAGCGCGCGCGGCAGATGCCAGGCATGGCTGACCAGATAGATACGCTTGATGCCCGCCATTTTCAGCATCCTGGTGGCAAATATTGCGTTCTCACGCGTGTTATTGGAACGGTCTTCCACCCAGCGCACCTTCACGGCGAATTCCCGTTCCAGCGTCTCGCGCATCAACTGCCCCTCGGGGCGGCCGCCATCGGGACTGCCGCCGGTCACCAGCAGCGGTTTGCCCAGCTTGCGCGCCAGCCAGGCGCCGTAGCGCACCCGCTCCAGGGTGAAACGGCCCACTGTGTCGCCGCCATATTCCACCGTATCGGAATAGGTGCCGCCGCCGAGAATCACGATGGCATCGGCTTCCGTGCCATCCAGCGTTTGCGGGGGCGGTTTCAATGCATCGAGCAGATGGTCAGCCACGAACGGCGTTGCCAGCAGCCACAGCGCGGCCAGGCTGAAGCCGATCAAGGCCTTGCCCCAGGCCCGCCGTCGTTTCAGCAGCAGCAGCCCGAAACCGCCGAGAATCAGCAGATTGAGCGGCGGCAACAGGAAAGCCGCGGTGAAATTGGTGAGCAGCCAGGTGGGTTGGGAAATGAGCGACATGGGTCGCGATTATCCGGATACCTCCCTCTTCGGCAAATACCGGTTTGACAGGAAAACAGAAAACCCAATAGAATCCGCCGCTTTCCGAAGTCCCCATTCTGGTACATAGACATGAAAACCTTCTCCGCTAAGCCCCACGAGGTCCAGCACGACTGGTATCTGGTGGACGGCACCGACCGGGTGCTGGGACGTCTGGCGTCCGAGATCGCCCGCCGTCTGCGCGGCAAGCACAAGGCCATCTTCACCCCGCACGTGGATACCGGCGACTACATCGTCGTGGTCAACGTCGAGAAACTGCGCGTGACCGGCAACAAGGCCGAAGGCAAGAAGTACTACAGCCACACCGGTTACCCCGGCGGCATCAACGAGACCACCTTCGGCAAGATGCAGGACCGTTTCCCCGGTCGTGCGCTGGAGAAGGCGGTCAAGGGGATGTTGCCCAAGGGCCCCCTGGGCTACGCCATGATCAAGAAACTCAAGGTCTATGCCGGCGGCGCTCACCCGCACACCGCGCAGCAGCCCAAAACCCTGGAAATCTGAGGTCTCGAATGATCGGTAACTACTACTACGGCACCGGCCGCCGCAAGAGCTCAGTCGCTCGCGTGTTCATGAAAGCGGGTTCCGGCAACATCGTCGTCAACGGCAAGGCCGTCGACCTCTACTTCGCTCGCGAAACCGGCCGCATGATCGTGCGTCAGCCCCTGGTGCTGACCGAACGCACGCTCACCTTCGACATCATGGTGAACGTCAACGGCGGCGGCGAAACCGGGCAGGCTGGTGCAGTTCGCCACGGCATCACTCGCGCCCTGATCGAATACGATGCGGAGCTGAAAAGCCAGCTGAAGAAAGCCGGTCTGGTCACCCGCGATGCCCGCGAAGTGGAACGCAAGAAAGTCGGCTTCCACAAGGCGCGCCGTCGCAAGCAGTTCTCCAAGCGTTAATTTGCGCTGGATATTCGAGAAGGCCGCCCGAGGGCGGCTTTTTCGTTTCTGTTTCAAGGAGTCTCAGCATGATCAAAGCAGGCATCGTTGGTGGCACCGGTTACACCGGGGTCGAACTTCTCAGGCTTCTCGCCCAGCATCCGGAAGTGGAACTGGTCGCCATTACTTCCCGCAAGGAAGCCGGCATGGCGGTGGCCGACATGTTCCCGTCCTTGCGCGGCCGGGTAACGCTGGCCTTCACCACGCCGGAAGAGGCGCCGCTCAAGTCCTGTGACGTGGTGTTCTTTGCCACCCCTAACGGCGTCGCCATGAAACAGACCCGCGAACTGCTCGATGCCGGGGTCAAGGTCATCGACCTGGCCGCCGACTTCCGTATCCAGGACGTCAATGAGTGGTCGAAGTGGTATGGCATGGAACACGCCTGTCCGGATCTGGTCGCGGAAGCGGTCTACGGCCTGCCCGAGATCAACCGGGAAAAAATCAGGGGCGCGCGCCTGATTGCCAATCCCGGTTGCTACCCCACCGCCGTGCAGCTTGGCTTCCTGCCCCTGCTGGAAGCCGGTGTGGTCGATACCGCCTGGATGGTGGCCGACTGCAAATCCGGCGTCTCCGGCGCCGGCCGCAAGGCGGAGATTGGCGCCCTGTTCGCGGAGGCCTCCGATAACTTCAAGGCCTATGCCGTGCCGGGACACCGCCACTGGCCGGAAATCCGCCAGGGGCTCAACCGCATGGCCGGCCACGAAGCTGGCAAAAGCGTCGGCCTGACCTTCGTGCCGCACCTCATCCCGCTGATTCGCGGTATCCACGCCACCCTGTACTGCAAGCTGAGCCGCGACGTGGATTTGCAGGCCCTGTTCGAGGCGCGCTATGCCAACGAGTATTTCGTCGATGTGCTGCCCGCCAAATCGCACCCGGAAACCCGTTCCGTGCGCGCTTCCAACCTGTGTCGCATCGCCGTTCATCGGCCCCAGGGTGGCGAGGGTGGCAACAACGTCGTGGTCGTCCTTTCGGTGATCGACAACCTGGTGAAGGGGGCCGCTGGCCAGGCGGTGCAGAACATGAATCTGATGTTCGACTTGCCGGAAAATAGGGCGCTCACCCAGATTCCGGTAATGCCTTGATTTTTGTGGACGTATCCCCACTTAGCCCGTGGTTGACGGGCGCTGCCCCGGCGCCAATAATGCCCCGCACTTAGACCTGACATAGGAGTACCGCGAGATGAATGCCGCGACCGAAATGAGTCCCTTCACTTTCACCGACAGCGCCGCCAACAAGGTGAAGTCGCTGATCGAGGAAGAAGGTAATCCTGACCTGAAACTGCGCGTATTCGTTACTGGCGGTGGCTGTTCCGGCTTCCAGTACGGCTTCACCTTCGATGAAGTGACCAACGAAGACGACATGACCATGGAAAAGAACGGCGTCACCCTGCTGGTCGATCCGATGAGCATGCAGTACATGATGGGCGCCGAAGTCGACTACACCGAGGGCCTCGAAGGCGCTCAGTTCGTCATCAAGAACCCGACCGCCACTTCTACCTGTGGCTGTGGTTCTTCTTTTTCGACCTGATCCAGGCTCGACCTGCAAAGGCGGCGCAAGCCGCCTTTTTCGTTTGGAGACGCCAATGGCGGAGAAATACAAGAAGGTCGCCTGCCCCACCTGTGGCAAGGCGGTGGAATGGCGCCCGGAAAACACCTGGCGGCCGTTCTGCAGCGAGCGCTGCAAGATGATCGACCTGGGCGAATGGGCGGATGAGAAGTTCAAGTTGCCCGTGCAGGAAACGGATGCGCTCGATGAATATCTGGGCGAATAGATTTCTGCGGCTTGCCTGTCTGTTCGCCGGCTGGCTGCTGTTGGTGCCGTTTGCGCCTGCGGCCGAACTCCCCGCTCTGGCACATGCCGAGGTTTACCGCGCCGGCATCGACCCGGCCGCCTATTGGGTCAGCGAAAAACTGGATGGTGTGCGCGCCGTCTGGGATGGCGGGCAACTGCGCTTCCGCAGCGGCCGCCTGATTGCCGCACCCGCCTGGTTTACCCAGGGTTTCCCGGCACGGGCACTGGATGGCGAACTGTGGATCGGGCGCGGCCAGTTCGAGCGACTTTCCGGCATCGTGCGCAAGGAAACGCCGGATGACGCTGAATGGCGCCAGGTGCGCTACTTGTTGTTTGAATTGCCGGGTGGCGAGGGCAGTTTCAGTGAGCGCGTCGCCGCGATGCACCAGCTCGTCGCCAAGGCTGGTTTGCCCCAGTTGCAGGCAGTTGAACAGTTGCGTATCGCCGATCCGCAGGCGTTACGGCGCAAGCTCGACGAAGTGGTGAAGGGCGGTGGCGAGGGGCTCATGCTGCATCGTGCCGATGCCCTCTACCGTGCCGGCCGCAGCGATGATCTGCTCAAGCTGAAGCCCTGGGACGATGCCGAAGCGGTGGTCGTCGCGCACCTGCCGGGCAAGGGCAAATATGCCGGCAAGCTCGGCGCGCTGCGGGTGGAATTGCCGGATGGCCGGCGTCTGCGCATCGGCGCTGGCTTCAGCGATGCGCAGCGCGACCATCCGCCCGCCGTGGGTGCCACCATCACCTATCGTTATCGAGGCCTGACGGCAAAAGGCCTGCCGCGCTTCGCCACCTTCCTGCGGCTGCGCGAGGCGTTTTGAACGACCTGAAACCCAAGTCCATGCGCGTCTTGTCCGTCATCCCGCCGATGACCCAGCTCAACACCCCCTATCCGTCGACGGCGTATCTGACCGGCTTCCTGCGCTCACGCGGCGTTGACGCAGTTCAGGAGGATCTCGCCTTGGCCCTGGTGCTGAGACTGTTTTCGCCGCAGGGGCTGGTGGCGATCCGCACCTGTATCGAGGCGCTGCCGAAGCGCACACCGCTGCTCAAAGCTTTCGCCGCACAGTTCGACCGCTATCTCGCCAGCATCACCCCCGCTGTGGCCTTCCTGCAGGGGCGTGACCCCAGCATCGGGCATCGCATCGCCGGGCGGAACTTCCTGCCGGAAGGGCCGCGCTTCGCTTCCCTCGATGCTTATGTGGATGACGACGGCGGTGACCCCCTGGCCTGGGCATTCGGCGCCCTCGGGGTGCAGGACCGCGCCCGCCACTTCGCCACCCTGTACCTGAACGATGTTGCCGATGTGCTGCGTGTAGCCGTCGATCCGCGCTTCGAGTTCGTGCGCTATGCCGAGTTGATCGCGCAAAGCCAGCCCACCTTCGAACCCCTGGCCGAGGCGCTTGCGGCGCCCTTCAACCTGGTTGACAGCACCCTGCGCGACCTCACCCTGGAGGCCGTGGCACGGCATATGCCAGACCTCGTTCTGGTGTCGGTTCCCTTCCCCGGCAACGTCTATGCGGCGTTTCGCATCGCCCAGGCGATCAAGGCGCAGCACCCCGAAATCGCCATCGCGCTCGGTGGCGGCTTCGTCAACACGGAACTACGCGAACTGAGCGAGCCACGGGTGTTCGATTACTTCGATTACGTCACCCTGGATGATGGCGAGCGCCCGCTGCTGGCCCTGCTGGAGCACCTGCGTGGCGAGCGGGGACAGGGGAAGTTGGTGCGGAGCTTCGTGCGCATAGCGGCTGAGGTGCGCTACATCGATGCCGGCGAGCCCGACATTCCCTTCGCCGAAGTGGGCACGCCCACCTGGGACGGCCTGCCGCTGGATCGCTATCTGTCGATTCTCGACATGCTCAACCCCATGCACCGGCTCTGGTCGGACGGGCGCTGGAACAAGCTGACCGTTGCGCACGGCTGTTACTGGAAGAAGTGCACCTTCTGCGACGTCTCGCTGGATTACATCGGGCGCTACGACGGTATCGCCGCCGCCACGCTGGTGGATCGCATCGAGGCCATCATCGGGGAGACCGGGCAGAGCGGCTTTCACTTCGTCGACGAAGCCGCGCCGCCGAAGGCATTGAAGGCGCTCGCCGAGGAATTGCAGCGGCGCAATCGCGCGATTTCCTGGTGGGGCAACATCCGCTTCGAGAAGTCGTTCACGCCGGAGCTTTGCCGGCAACTGGCGGACAGCGGTTGCATCGCCGTATCCGGTGGCTTGGAGGTCGCCTCCGACCGCCTGCTCAAACTCATGCAGAAAGGGGTCTCGGTCGAGCAGGTGGCGCGGGTGACGCGCGCCTTCACCGATGCCGGCATCCTGGTCCACGCCTATCTGATGTATGGCTTCCCGACACAAACCGTACAGGACACGGTGGATGCACTCGAATACGTGCGGCAACTATTCGCGGCGGGGTGCATTCAGTCCGGGTTTTTTCATCGCTTCGTCTGCACGGTGCACTCGCCCGTCGGCCAGCATCCGGAACAGTTTGGGGTCACGTTGCAAACCTTGCCCCCGGTCTCCTTTGCCCGGAACGATGTCGGCTTTATTGATCCGATCGGAGTGGATCACGACGCCCTCGGTGTCGCCTTGAACAAGGCGCTGTACAACTACATGCACGGCATCGGCCTGGACGAGGATGTCCGTAACTGGTTCACGGAACGAGTCCCCCGTACCCGGGTGCCGCGCCATTTCATCGAGCGGGCGCTGGGCTGAACGGCACAATCGGCCCGTGATCTACAACCCGGTGCGCTCGTAGATGTCGTCCAGGCAGAGCGAGGCGCTGACCGGGCCACAGGTCAGTGCCACGATGTCGTCCTCGTCCAGGGTCTGTTCCAGCCAACCGTCGCCGTCCTGGTCATCCTCGCGGCTGCGGATTCGGGCATGGCGCTTCTCCGAGTCGATCAGCAGGTAGTAGCGCAGGCTGGGAATAGCGCGGTAGTGCAGCCATTTCTCGCGCTCGTCGATGCTGGCGGTGGAGGGGGAGAGCACTTCGACGATGAGGCAGGGGCTGGTGCGATAGAGGGGGTGGTCATCGTTCTTGGGGCAGCCGAGCATCACATCCGGGTAGTAGAAGGCCTGCCAGGCCTCCACCTTGACCTTCATGTCGGCCATGAAGGTTTCGCAGGGGGTGCCGCGCGTGGCGGCATCCAGCCTGATATAAATGTTGCCGGAAATCCGGTTATGCCGGGCACTTGCACCCGCCATCGCATAGGCCTCGCCGGCCACGTATTCACGTTTCCGGGGGGCAAATTCCTCGCTTTCGAGGTATTCCGCCTCGCTCAAGCAATCATGTTTCAGTGCCATGCCCATGCTGTTCTCCTTTACCGCGTAAACGTCTGCACCCCTTCCTGCGTCCCCATCAGGCAGACATCGGCGCCACGCCGCGCGAACAGGCCGACGGTGACGACGCCGACGATCTGGTTGATTTCGCTTTCCATCGCCACCGGGTCGAGGATGCTCATGCCGTGCACGTCGAGGATGACGTTGCCGTTGTCGGTGGTGAAGCCTTGGCGAAGTACGGGATTCCCGCCGAGTTTTACAAGACTCCGGGCGACGTAGGAACGTGCCATCGGAATCACTTCGACCGGTAGCGGGAAGGTGCCCATCACATCCACCAGCTTGCTCTGGTCGATGATGCAGACGAATTTCTTGGCGCAGGCGGCGACGATCTTCTCGCGCGTCAGGGCGCCGCCACCGCCCTTGATCATGGCCAAGTGGCGGGTGATTTCGTCGGCGCCATCGACATAAACCTCCATTTCGCCGGCCTCGTTCAGGTCGATCACGCGGATGCCGTGCTTCTTCAGGCGCTCGGCGGTGGCAACGGAAGAGGCCACGGCGGCGTCGATCTTGCCTTTGATGTGGGCGAGTTCGTCGATGAAGAAATTGGCGGTGGAGCCGGTGCCGACGCCGATGATGCCGGCGGGAACATGTTCGATGGCGGCACGGGCTGTGGCTTGCTTCATTTCGTCTTGAGTCATCATGGTTCGTTCTCTCTTTCTCGTTTACGGCTTTGTCGTTTACAGGCAAGCCGCGAGAATAGCGGCCTTCTCTCCCCTGTTCAAACCGCAATGACTGATTACCTGGAGCGCATCCTGCTCGCCCGCGTCTATGACGTGGCCATCGAAACGCCGCTCGAAGAGGCCAACAACCTCTCCCGCCGCCTCGGCAACACCGTGCTGTTGAAGCGCGAGGACATGCAGCCGGTGTTTTCCTTCAAGCTGCGCGGCGCTTACAACAAGATGGCAGGCCTCTCCAAAGCGCAGTTGAAACGCGGTGTGGTGGCCGCCTCCGCCGGCAATCACGCGCAAGGGGTGGCGCTTTCCGCGCAAGTGCTGGGTTGCGAGGCCACCATCGTGATGCCCGCCACCACCCCGGCGATCAAGGTGGATGCCGTGGCCAAACGCGGTGCCCAAGTGGTGCTGCATGGTGATTCCTACGACGACGCTTATCACCACGCCAAGGCCATCGCCAAGCGTGAGAAAAAGGTCTTCGTCCACCCTTACGACGATCCGGAAGTCATCGCCGGCCAGGGCACCATCGGCATGGAACTGCTGCGCCAGGCGCGCACGCCGATCGACGCGATATTCGTGCCGGTGGGCGGCGGCGGTCTGATCGCCGGCATCGCCGCCTATATCAAGCGCCTCAAGCCGGAAATCAAGGTGATCGGTGTCGAGCCGGAAGATGCCGACGCGATGGCGCGCAGCCTGTGCAAGAAAGAACGCATCGTGTTGCCCCAGGTCGGCCTGTTCGCCGATGGTGTCGCGGTGAAACAGGTGGGCGAGGAAACCTTCCGCCTCTGCCAGTTGTATGTCGATGAAATCATCCGGGTCAGCAACGACGCCATCTGCGCCGCCATCAAGGACGTGTTCGAAGATACCCGCTCGATCCTCGAACCCGCCGGGGCGCTGGGCGTGGCCGGCGCCAAGGCCTGGGTCGCGCGCGAGAAGGCGAAAAACAAACATCTGGTCGCCATCGCCAGCGGCGCCAATATGAACTTCGACCGCTTGCGCTTCGTCGCCGAGCGCGCCGAACTGGGCGAGAAGCGCGAAGCCGTGCTGGCGGTGACGATTCCGGAAAACCCCGGCAGTTTCAAGGCCTTCTGCACCCTGTTGGGCGCGCGCGCCCTGACTGAATTCAACTACCGCTACTCCGACGCCAAGGTGGCACATATCTTCGTCGGGGTTCAGGTACACAACCGCGCGGAAGTGGACAAACTGCTCCTGGCCCTGGAAAAACACGATCTGCCGGTGCTCGACCTCTCCGACAACGAAATGGCCAAGCTGCACATCCGCCATCTCGTCGGTGGTCGCGCGCCGCACGCGGAAAACGAAGTGCTCTACCGCTTCGAGTTCCCGGAGCGCCCCGGCGCCTTGATGAAGTTCCTCAACAGCATGAGCCACACCTGGAACATCAGCCTGTTCCACTATCGGAATCACGGCGCGGATTTCGGTCGGGTGCTGGTCGGCGTTCAGGTGCCGCCGACCCAGCGTGAAGATTTTCAGGAATTTCTCGACGGCCTTGGCTATCGCTACTGGAACGAGTCGCGCAATCCGGCCTATGGCCTGTTCCTGAAATGACCGGCGAGCAGGGCGCTTTTCCTGGTAGGAATGGTGCGATGGCAAGTCCGGGTATCTGAATCGGCCGCCTGACAGGTGGCTTCTTTGGCAAGGAGAATCAATGCTTCGCGCTACAAGAAATGCGGTGGCGATTTCAGCGGCCCTGGCCGCGCTAGTGTTGCGAACCAGAAATAGCGGGACAAATGAAACGGATGGATTTTTTCGCCAGGCTAGGCGCAGACCCGCTGCCGTATGGGGTATACGGCAAGGGGCTGCAACGACGCATGGCGGAAAAAGACGCCGTTTCATGTTTCGTTATTTCTGGTTCGCGACACTAGCCATGACCGGCGCCGCACAAGGCACGGATCTTGTCGTTCTGAATGCCGCCTGCAAGGCCGCGTTGCAAGGGAATAACCTGGCGACCGCCGAGCAGAGTTGCCAGGACGCCGAGCAAGAGGCGAGGAGCAAGAGGAAGTACGCTCCCGAGTTGCTGGCCGAGGCTTATGACAATCTGGGCGATCTGGAACTTGCCCGGGGCAAACTGGCGGAAGCGGAAGTGGCCTATCGGCGCGGCATTTCCGTGCGTGATCGTGCTTTCGGAAAATATGCGGCGGAGACCGCGGTTTCCTACGAGAAGATCGGTAATGCTTTGTTTCAGCAGAAGAAATATCCCGAGGCGGAGGTGCTCCTGGCGCGTGCATTGGAAAATCGGGAGAAGGCTTTCGGCGTGCAAAGCCGCGAAGCGGCAGATTCGCTCAACGTGCTGGGTATCGCGGCGATCAGGGCGGGCGATGCGGCGAAGGCGGAGGGCTATTTCCAGCGTTGCGTGGACATCAGGGAAAAACTGTTTGGAGCGCGGCATGCCGATGTAGGGCGTGCTTATCAGAATCTGGCGGTTGCCGTTCAGGCGGCCAAGGGTGTCGAAGCGGCCGCACCTTTGTACGGCCGGGCGCTGGCAGCACTGGAGGCCTCGCTGGGCAAGGAGGCACCGGCCTTGGTGGATACCTTGGAAAGCCTGGCACGGGTGGCCTCGACGCGGAAAGACGCGCAGGCCGCCGATGCCTATTGGCGTCGTGCCTTGGCGCTGCGGGAATCAGCACAGGGGCCAGAACATCTCGCGGTGGCGTTGGTGCTTAACGAGTTGGGGGTGAATGCGCTGCAACTGAAACAGTTGGATGTCGCGGAGCAGGCGTTGCGTCGCGCGTTGGAGATTCGTGAAAAGGCGTTGGGCGTCAATAATCTGTTGACGGCGGAAGCGGCCAGTAATCTTGGCGTTCTGCTGAACAGCATGGGTGACCTGGACAATGCGCTGGTGTTGTTGCGCCATGCGGCCGCCGTGACCCATGTCGGCCTGGGTGGGGGCAACCCGCTGACTCAAGCGCGCTGGAAGTATCTGGTGCAAGTAGAGCGAGCCCTGATCCAGGCTGAAGCCGATGCCCAGGCAGCACCGCAGATGAGCAAGCCGGCAGCCCCGGAAGCTCCGGAAACTCCCGAGCCGCCGCCCGTTGTCACACAAGCAGCTGAAATGCCGCCGGCTGAAACCGTGCCGCCGCCCTCAGCGGCGAAGCAGGAAGAAAAAAAAGGCTGGGGATGGCCGTTCTGATCTGCTGAACATCAGCATCCGATTTGCTGCAATGAAAAACGCCCCGGTCAGGGGCGTTTTTCATTTTCCCAGCATCGCTTTCAGCGCGGATAGCCGGCGCCGGCCTTCTTCTCTGACATCACCGCCGGGCGTTTGCGGGGCACCGGCACGTTTGATTTCGCTCTGGTCGATTTCATTCAGAAAGCGTGAGGGTTCGCACACCACCATCTCACCGCCACGGCGGCGCTTGCTGCACCAGGTGATAACCAGGCCACGACGGGCACGGGTGATGCCGACGTACATGAGGCGGCGCTCTTCTTCCAGGCGCGGCCCCTCCAGGCATTCCCGATGCGGCAGGATTTCCTCTTCCACGCCGACCAGATAGACATGGGGATATTCCAGGCCCTTGGCGGCATGCAGGGTGGAGAGACGGACGGCATCGGGTGCTTCGTCCTTGCGTCCTTCCAGCAGGTTCATCAGGGTGATGGTCTGGGTGAGTTCGATCAGGGACTTGCCGTCTTCCTCGCCTTTGCCAGTCAGCCAGTCGACGAATTCACGCACGTTTGCCCACTTGGCGCGGGCGGCACGGTCGTCTTCCGAGTCGTACAGCCATTCTTCGTAGTGAATCGCGGCAAGCAGTTCTTCCAGGAGTTTGCCAGCCACTTCCTTTTCCGCACGTTCGGCGATGCGGTTGATGAAGTCGCAGAACGCCAGCAGCGGCTCCAGTTGCCGGGACGGCAGCAGGGTCTGGAAGCCGGCCTCGAAAGCAGCCGCGAACAGGCTGATGTGGCGTTGCCCGGCATGGTCGCCAAGTTTTTCCAGGGTTGCCACGCCGACGCCACGCTTTGGCGTAGTGGCTGCGCGAATGAAGGCAGGGTCGTCGTCCGGGTTGGCGATCAGGCGCATGTAGGCGGAAATATCTTTGATCTCGGCCTTGTCGAAGAACGATTGGCCGCCGGACAGTACGTAGGGAATCTTGGCTTCGCGTAATGCTTCCTCGAACAATCGGGCCTGGTGGTTGCCACGATAGAGGATGGCGTAATCGGCGAAGCGGGTGCGGCACTCGAATTTGTGTGCGGAAATACGCAGGGCGACGGATTCCGCCTCGTGGCGGTCGTCGCGGCATTGCACGAGTTGAATGTGGTCACCCAGGCCGTGTTCGCTCCACAGGTTTTTTTCGTGCAGGCGCGGGTTATTGCGGATGACGCTGTTGGCGGCGGCCAGGATGCGCTGGCTGGAGCGGTAGTTCTGGGTGAGCGGGATGATTTTCAGGGTGGGGTAGTCCTGGCCCAGGCGGCGCAGATTTTCCACGTCGGCGCCACGCCAGGCGTAAATGGCCTGGTCGTCATCGCCCACCGCCGTGAAACGCCCGGCGGGGCCGGCGAGCAGCTTCATCAGGGCGTACTGGGCGCCGTTGGTGTCCTGGTACTCGTCCACCAGCAGGTAGCGCAAGCGGCCTTGCCAGGTGCTCAGCGCCTCGGGATGTTCCTGGAATAGTTGCACCGGCAGGCGGATTAGATCGTCGAAATCCATCGCCTGATAGGCGCGCAGGGTGTCCTGATAGGCCTGATAGGCGAGCGCATATTGGCGCTCGGCTTCGTCCGTAGCGGCTTTCAGGGCGGTGCCGGGCGGCAGCAGGGCGTTCTTCCAGTTGGACACCACGGCGGCTGCCAGTCTTAGGCTGCTCTTGTCGGTGGTTTTCAGGATGTCGGAGAGGATCTGCTGCGCATCGGCGGCATCGAGCACCGAGAAACGCGGTTTGTAGCCAATGCGGCGCGCTTCATGGCGCAGGATTTGCAGGCCGAGGGAATGGAAGGTGGAAACCGTGAGTCCCTTGCCCTGTTTTCCAGGCAACAGTTCGCCCACCCGCTCGCGCATTTCCCGCGCCGCCTTGTTGGTGAAGGTGATGGCGGCGATATGGCGGGCGTCGATGCCACACTCGCCGGCGAGATAGGCGATCTTGCGGGTGATGACCCGGGTCTTGCCGGAACCGGCACCCGCCAGCACCAGCAAGGGGCCGTCGAGATATTTCACGGCTTCGCGCTGTTGCGGGTTGAGGTCGGCGAGGTTGGACGCGGTCATGAATGCAAACGGCCCGCGCGAGGCGGGCCGTCGTCAAGGAAGGTAAGTATCAGCGCAGGCCGTTGACGTATTCGGCCACGGCTTTCATTTCCTGATCGGTCAGCTTCTTGGCGATGACCTGCATCATCTTGCCGCCGTCGTTGACGCGGTCGCCGCTGCGGAAATTCTTGAGCTGGGACAGCACGTACCTGGAATGCTGGCCGGCCAGACGCGGGAACAGGGAGGGGATGCCGGCACCACTGGGGCCATGGCAGGAAGCACAGGCGGGAACGCCGCTGCCGGCATTGCCACCCTTGTAGATCTTCTGGCCTGCGGCGATCAGGCTGGCATCCTTGGCCTGACGCGGCTTGGGTTGCTGAGCACTGAAGTAGGCGGCCAGGTTGAGCATATCGTCATCGGAAAGCTTGGTGACATTGGGTGCCATGATGGCGTTCTTGCGCGCGCCGGTCTTGAATTCGTGCAATTGCTTGGCGAGGTACTCGGGAGACTGGCCCGCCAGGCTGGGGTAAGCCGGCGAGGTGCTGTTACCGTCGGTGGCATGGCAGGCGCCACACACATCGTTGACGATCTTCTGCGCGCGGGCGGCGTCGCCCTTGGCGGTAGGGGCCGGAGCGGGGGTATTGGCCCAGCTGTTGGCTCCAAACGTAGCGGCAAACAGCAAGCCAGTGATAAGCGCGTGAAGTTTCATGGTGGTTGCTCCTGAATACGGGTTGGCAGCTGGGGGAAACGGGAACTTTGGCGCGGCATTTTAGCGGCCTGTTTGCTATCATGCCAGCCTTTCGAGCGGGTTACCGGCCCACTACTGGGCCACCACATACTGCCATGCTCAACGCCGCCTTCTTTACCACCATCGCGCAATTGCGTGAACTCCCCGCCGACAGCTTCGCCGAAGTTGCCTTCGCAGGGCGCTCCAACGCCGGAAAATCCAGCGCCATCAATACCTTGTGCAATCACAAGCGGCTTGCGTTCGTGAGCAAGATGCCGGGGCGCACGCAACATCTCAACTTCTTTCGCGTGGAAGAAAGCCGCTATCTGGTCGATCTGCCCGGCTACGGCTATGCGCGCGCGCCCAAGGACCAGAAGCATATCTGGCAGGCGCTGATCGGAGGTTATCTCGGTCGTCGCCCGCAACTGGCCGGCCTGATCCTGATTATGGATATCCGCCACCCGCTCACAGACCTGGATCGCTCCCTGCTGGACTGGTTTCGCCCCTCGGGCCGGCCAGTACACGTGTTGCTCTCGAAGAGTGACAAGCTGTCGCGCAGCCAGGCCTTGCCGGTGCTGCGCCAGGTGAGCGCGGATATGCTCGAAGCCGGTTTTGATGCCACGGTGCAATTATTCTCCAGCCCCAAACGTATCGGTGTCGAAGAGGCGGAAGCGGTGGTGCGCGGCTGGCTGGGCGTGATAAAAAAAGCCCCGGCCCAAGGGGAAGGGGAAAGGGAAAGGGACGTGGCCGGGGAAAGTTCGCCTTGATATTGCAGCAAGGCACCCGCTCAGGGAGGAGAAGCGGGAGACGAAGCGACTCGTCTTCTGCATCGAGCAAGCGGGGCCAGCAGGGTTCCCGATAGATTCGGTCGCAGCCTGGGTATTTTCGTTTCAGATGGAGCGCCTTGCGATGTTCGATTTGTCCAGTTTTCCGCGCAAACGCATGCGCCGCATGCGCCGTGACGAATTTTCCCGCCGCCTGATGCGGGAACACACCCTGACTGCGGCTGACCTGATCCTGCCGGTGTTCGTGCTCGATGGCGAGAATCGTGTCGAGGAAATCGCCTCGATGCCGGGTGTGCGACGCATGAGCCTCGATCATCTCTACAACGTGGCGGAAGATTGTCTGAAGCTGGGTGTGCCGGCCCTGGCACTATTTCCGGTGATCGACAGCGCCCTGAAAAGCCTGGATGCCGCCGAGGCTTACAACCGCAAAGGCCTGGTGCCGCGCGTCGTGGCCGCGTTGAAGGCGCGTTTCCCGGAACTGGGCATCATCACCGACATCGCCCTCGACCCCTACACCAGCCACGGCCAGGACGGTCTGATCGACGAGAACGGCTACGTGCTCAACGACGAGACCATCGCCGTGCTCACCCGCCAGGCGGAGTGCCATGCCGCCGCCGGCGCCGACATCGTGGCGCCCTCGGACATGATGGACGGGCGCATTCATGCGGTGCGCGAAGCGCTCGACGCCGCCGGGCACATCCACACCCGCATCCTCGCCTACTCGGCGAAATACGCTTCCAGCTTCTACGGCCCGTTCCGGGATGCCGTCGGTTCGGCCGGCAACCTGGGCAAGGGCAACAAGGCCACCTACCAGATGGACCCGGCCAACGGCGACGAGGCACTCTGGGAAGTCGGACTGGACCTGCAGGAAGGTGCGGACATGGTGATGGTCAAACCGGGCATGCCTTACCTGGACATCGTCCACCGCGTGAAAGAGACCTACCGTGCCCCCACTTTCGTCTATCAGGTGAGCGGCGAATACGCGATGTTGAAGGCCGCCGCACAAAACGGCTGGCTGGACGAAAAAGCCTGCGTGCTGGAAAGCCTGCTCGGCTTCAAACGCGCCGGCGCCGACGCCGTACTGACTTATTTTGCCCTGGATGCCGCGCGCTGGTTGGCCGAGGCCTGAAACCAGGCCGATCAGATATAGCGCGTCCGGCGCTCGCGATCGACGCGGATGATGTAACGCTGAATCTCGGTTTCCACGCTGGGCGGCAAGTCGATGAACTGGCAGCCCGCCCGGTGGGTGTGGCGACCGTTCTTCAGTGTGATTTCGAAAGTGGTGCACACGGCGAGGCTCAATGCGAACTCGCCGGAACCCGGTAGCGAAACCCGGCAACCGTGATAGGTCTCGCCCGCAGTCAGCTCGCCGCTTTCCTGGTAGGCAAGAATGCCGACGCCACCGATGCTGATATCCACCACCAGAGCTTCCAGCATGCCCGCCTCGGCATTGATCATGCATTTCACCGGGTTGACCACGGAGGTGACGAGCCGGTAATACTCACGCCGCTGCAAACGCAGCAGTTCGTTCGGCATCGCAACCCGGAACGCCGGTTCGTGGCCATACACGGCAGGCTCGACGTGGCCGCAGGAGAACTGCACACGCACCTGATCGTGCGTGGTGGCGAAGGTGGCGTTGTGTGCGTCCAGGAATTGGGTATTCAGCCTTTCGTCCGGGCCATAGCCCAGATACAGGGCGTTTTCCTTCGCTTCCACGGCGATGATGGAGGTTAGCAGGAAGTCCTTGCCATTCTCCCCATAGGCGGCGACGATGGCCTTGTCCCGCATGACATCGCGCAGGACGCGTTCAATCTCGGTTGCGTGCCTGACCAGATAGCGGTTCGCGTCTTCGCTGGTTATCAGTTCAATTTTCATCCGGCTATTGTATCGGCTGAGATAGCGGCAAAAACAGGGCTGTAATGCACCGTTATTTGAGATGCTGGTGGGGCACTATGCTAATTGAGATAGGAACGGATGCTCTCTATACTCCGAAAGGCTAGTTTATAGGGATCACAACATGTTCATGGCACGCCAATCCGGGGAGATAGAACGATGGGAGTGATGGATCGTTTCAGGGCGGCCAGTCGCACTTGGGCCAACACCATCGTCACCTTCGAATCGCCTCCCCGCATGCGGGAAGTGGGCGGGCAGGGCAAGGGCGATGCCCAGGGCACCACGAAGCAGGTTACCCGTGAGGATCAGTTCAAGATTCGACTCGCCCACAACGATGAACGCAGTCGCGATGCCAAGTTCTTCGTGGAGAAACGCTATGGAGAAGCGGGTTATCACGGCGAACGGGGTCAACAGACACACAACTCCTGTCCCGACAGCATTACGCTCGCCACCTACCACGGCGACCATGTGATCGGCACCATGACGCTGGGCTTCGATGTCGGCAATGGTTTGATGGCTGATGCGCTCTACAAGGCGGAAATCGACGTTCTTCGCGCGCGTGGGGGCTCGGTCGCCGAGATCACCAAGTTCGCGCTCGACACCAAGATGACTTCCAAGCGTTTTCTGGCATCCATGTTCAATGTGGCCTACATCTATTGTCGGAAAATCTGGCAGTACACGGATCTCATCATCGAGGTCAATCCATCTCACGCGCCTTTCTATAAGCGGATGTTGGGTTTTACGGAAATCGCTGGTGAACGCATGTGCCCACGGGTGAACGCGCCGGCCGTCCTGCTCTGGGTTCACGCCGACGATATCGATAAGAAGGTTGCCGAAGTCGCTGGACATCATGAACTCGCCAAACAGGATCGCACCCTGTATCCCTACTTTTTCGACGCACAGGAAGAAGCGCGTATCACGGATCGGCTGTTGCGCGCTGAGGCGCGTTAACCCTTGCCGATGCCCCTCTTTGATTACAGCACCGCCTTTTCCCGCAATATCGGCTGGGTAACCGAGGCCGAACAGCAATTACTGGCACAAAAGCGCGTCGCCATTGCCGGTATGGGCGGCGTCGGTGGTTTCCACCTCCTGACCCTGGCACGCCTCGGCATACAGCACTTTCACATTGCCGACCTCGACACCTTCGAGCTGGCCAATTTCAACCGTCAAGCCGGGGCCACCCTCTCCAGTATCGACCGGCCCAAGGCCGAAGTCCTTGTCCAGATGGCAAGGGACATCAACCCGGACTGCGACATCACGATCTTTCCGCAAGGCGTGAACGCCGAGAACCTGGGCGAGTTCATGAAGGGGGTAGACCTCTATGTCGACGGCCTCGACTTCTTCGCCTTCCAGGCCAGGGAAGCGGTGTTCAGGTACTGCGCCGAACAGCGGATTCCCGCCACGACCGTTGCCCCCCTGGGGATGAGCGCGGCGTTGCTCAACTTTCTGCCCGGACAGATGAGCTTCGAGCGCTATTTTCAGCTCGCGGGCCACCCGGAACAGGAAAAGGCACTGCGCTTCCTGGTCGGCCTGGCGCCCGCCCTGCTGCACCGCGTCTATCTGGCCGATCCCGGCCGAGTCAACCTCGGCGAGCATCGTGGTCCCTCCACGGTCATGGCCTGTACGTTGTGCGCCGGCGTCGCGGCGACCGAAGCACTCAAGATATTGCTCGGACGCGGCAAGGTCTGGGCCGCGCCGCACGGCATTCAGTTCGACGGCTACCGCAACCGCATGGCCCACACCTGGCGTCCTGGCGGCAATCGGCACCCGATCAACCGCCTGGCCATCGCGCTTGCCAGGCGACAACTCGGGCTGTGAGATGAAGTCGCTTCCGTCCCATCTCGAACACATTCTGGATCTGGCCCGCTGGGCGCCCAGCGGCGACAACACCCAACCTTGGGCATTCGAGATTCTGGGCGACGAGCAGGTGCTGATCCATGGCTTCGACACGCGTGACCATGTGGTCTACGACCTGGATGGCCATCCCAGCCAACTGGCCGTCGGCGCCCTGCTGGAAACTCTGGCGATAGCGGCGACCTCCACCGGGCGGATTACCGAAATCCAGCGCAGGCCCGGAACGCCCGACACCCACCTGTTGTTTGATGTGCATTTGCGCGTCCTGGCCGATCTCGCGTCGGACCCGCTGGTTCCACACATCAAGACCCGCGTGGTACAGCGCCGGGCCATGTCCACCACCGCGTTGACCGCCCAGCAGAAAAGCGCGCTGGCCGACGCTCTGCCCGCCGGCTACCGGGTGGTCTGGTTCGAGGGTGCCGGTGAGCGCTGGCGCCTGGCGAAATTCATGTTCGACAACGCCAAAATCCGCCTGACCATTCCCGAAGCCTACGCCGTGCATCGTGCCGTGATCGAATGGGGGGCGAGGTACAGCGAAGATCGGATTCCGGACGCGGCGGTCGGTGTAGATGCCTTGACCAGCCGTTTCATGCGCTGGGTCATGCAGCGATGGGAACGCGTTGCGTTTTTCAACAAATATCTCTTTGGGCATATCCCGCCCCGCCTGCAACTTGATCTTGTCCCCGGTTTTCTTTGTGCCGCGCACTTCATGTTGTGTGCCGACAAACCCCTTGTCCAGGTGGACGACCACATCGCGGCGGGGCGTGCAATGCAACGTTTCTGGCTGACTGCCGACCGCCTTGGCCTGTTCATCCAGCCGGAAATGACACCGGTCATCTTCAGCCGCTATGCCCGACGCGGGATCACCTTCACCCAGACCGAACCCGCCCTGCGCCTCGCGCGCGACCTGAATCGACGGCTGCTCCGGATGCCCGGCCTGAGTGATGCCGACGCGCTGTTCTTCATGGGTCGGATCGGGCACGGCCCCGCGCCCCGTGCACGCTCCCTGCGCAAGCCCTTAGGTGGGCTCCTTATTCATAACTGAATAGAAAAACTGATACCTGGAACGGCTGCCCACGCCTTGTCGGATTTCTTTACATTTGCGACGAGCGAGCCCGAGAATTTCTCGGTGGCACTGGATAGTCCCAGATGGAACAAAGGCTTACGGGGCACGTTGATGGATGGCACGTAGCTTGCTTTATATAGGCCAGGCCCAGTAGCGCGGCCACAGATCAACGAACACATTCAAGGAAAGAAAATGCGCAAGAATCTGCTT
The DNA here is from genome assembly GCA_030690985.1 of Pseudomonadota bacterium. Classification (GTDB taxonomy): domain Bacteria; phylum Pseudomonadota; class Gammaproteobacteria; order Burkholderiales; family Thiobacillaceae; genus PFJX01. The sequence continues at coordinate 22,904 of JAUYFG010000312.1, read as the reverse complement.
TCAACTTTGGTGGCTGCCAGCTTGGCCATCGCGGGTGGTGCCCAGGCCGCGCTGGTATTCGACTACGACGGCACGGGTGGCCAGGCGGCTGTGAATCTTTCCGGTGGTGGTTTGGACTGGTCCGGCTCAAGTTTTCTTGCCCTGGGCGGCAATCAGGCGATCGCCAGCTGGCTAAACGACTATTTGGCTGACTTTGACATCGATACCCCACACGAATTCGTTGGCCTGACCCATGCAAAGCTTGCCAGCAACCCGACTGCGGGCGAGATCACCATGGTGGCCCGTTTCACCGAGGTGATCACGGAGGTGACGGTCTCCACGCTGGGCACCTCTACCTACGCCCAATTCGCCACCACGGGTGTGGGCTGGCTGGAGATGTATTACGACAGCACCCCGGACAGCGACGTCCTTTCCGGGTCAGGCTTTGACAACGGCATATTGATCCTGCGTGCGTCCGGCGTCGCACAGCCCGGCGGCGGCGCTTCCACCGGCACGTTTACCCTCACGAACGCATCTCCGGGCAATCTCGACACGACCAATAACGGCAACGACTACCCCGGACAGTTATCGATCAGTGGCTACAGCGCGCAATCTTCCATGCAAATCGGTACTACCGGCATGGCCTTCGACCAGAATTTCTTCCATGCCGGGCAAACGGGTTTTTCGATCACCTACTCCAACACCGGCATGATCATCCCGTTTGCCACTAATGATCCCTCGGATTGCTATACGCCCAATCCGGGTACAGCTGCCATTGGTGGTGCCAACTCTGCGCCGCAGTGCGCCACTGGTCACATAAATGGCCCCTTTTCGGCACAGCCCGTGCCGGGCTTGGGGCAGGGGCTGCTCCCCGTGACGGGCGAGGTGAACGGCGGTTTGAACAAGATTGTCACGATAGTCACGGTTCCTGGCTTCGGCACTTTTCCCGTAACCACTTATGCAACGAGTTGCCCGGTTCCACTGCCTGCCAACACGACCTGTACCCCAGGCTTCAATGGAGGGCCTGACATAGTCGGCCAGGTGGACTTCAACTCGAGTGTGAGCTCGCAATACCAGGCACCGCTTCCCGACGTCATTCCCGAGCCGGCCACCCTGGCGCTGTTGGGTGTCGGGCTGCTCGGGCTGGGCTTCAGTTTCACTCGCCGCCGTACCTGAGTAGAACTGAAATGATGAAAAAGGGGCCTTGCGGCCCTTTTTTCATTGCAGCCGCTTGATGCAGCGGGCCGGCACCCCGCCCCAGACTTCATGGGCGCCGATGCGGCTGCCCTTCTTCACCACGGCGCCGGTGGCGACGATGGCGTGGTCGCCGATTTCCACATCCGAGAGCACGGCGGCGTTGGCGCCGATGGTGACGTGGTCGCCGATGCGGATGGGGTAATGGGCGAGCCGATCGCCTTCGATGACATGGGGGATCAGCAGCGCGCCCTGGCCCACCACGGAATCGTGGCCAATGCTGACGAACAACGGGTCGTGGATGATGCCCTGGCTGTAGGTGTTGTTGCCGAGACGGGCGCCCAGTGCCTGGTAGAACAGGCGCATGAACGGGGCGGGAGGAATGCCGCTACGAATGACCGGGTAGAACAGCAACAGGTAGAACAGCACATGGACGTGGTAGATAAACTCCTGGCGGGAGTCTTGGCGCACCTCGCCGGGCAACAGGGGGAACCGGGCCATGAGCAGGCGGTACAGGGCGATGGCATAGATGTAAAGAAATCCGACACCCGTCGCCAACAGGATGATGCCGCGGAAATCTCCCAGTCCGAGATCGCCTACTAGCCACTGGGTAGACAAGATCGCCAGGGCAATCGCGAGGGACAGGAGCGTGGAAAACACCAGAACCTGGCCAGGCTTGATCTTGCGCATGGAACCTCCTTCGAGAAATGTCGCGTCGCCTCATCCGGAGGACTGAATTTCCTCCAGCAATTGGGCGAAACGCGGTCGTGCCGGATAGTGGGCGAACCAGCCGCTGACCTGGCGGGCGGATTGTTTATAGCGGGGTTCGTTCAGCAAGGTCTGCACGAGGCGCAGGAGGCGAGGCTGGCTGAAGCCATCGACACGCAACAGCGCGCCGGCGCCGGCGGCGGTGATTGCCTGCATGTTCAAAAGCTGGTCGAGGTTGCCGGCGATGCCGATGACCGGCACGCCAGCCGCCAGCGCCTGCTGGGTGGTTGGGCTGCCGCCGTTGCAGATGACCAGGCTGGAGCGGGCCGCCGCTTCACAGCCGGGCAGATAATCGGCGTGAAACGTGTTGTTCGGCCAGTGCGAGAGGGAGGTGGCATGGCCCGCCGTGGCGACCATGATCGCCACGGGCAGATTGGCCAGGGCGTTGAGAATGGTCGGGAGCAGTTCACGCGCCCCGGAACTGCCCAGGGTCAGGTAGATCTGCGGTAGTCCTTCCGGAAGCGCGTCCCACCAGATCGGCGGTGCGGCAGGGGGCGACCACAGGATGGGCCCCAGGTAGCGGTGATGGGCCGGGAGGTCGCGGGTCGGCGTCAATTCCGGCACATCGGCATACAGGGTGTAATCGGCGTCGGTATAGACACGGCGCAGATCGTTCCCCAGGGAGGGCAAGCCATGTCGCCGCCTTACCCGGTTCAGCGGACGAGTGTGCAGCGCAAAGGCGATGGGGCGCGCCAGGCGGAACAGCGCGCTACCCAGGGTCGTGCCGGCCCAGCGGAGGTAGGGCAGAGCGGGCACGGGCCAGGTTTGCCGCGCATAGGGGCTCCAGTAGGCGTTGCTGATGGCCAGGTAGGGCACCTGGCGCAGACGCGCGCTGATGGAAAGGGACAGTCGAAAATCCCCCACCACCAGATCCGGTTTGAATGCGTCGATCAGGTCGAGGTCATCGCTGACATAGCGCTCCAGGGTCTCGCTGTCATAAACCGGTCGCCCCCGGGTGAGCGCGGCAAGGAAGCGTTCGCTGGACAGTGAGTGCAGGGGCAGTGTCTTGAACGGCAACCGCTCCAGGATGGAACGGTAACGGCTGTCGCAGGCCAGCGTGATCTCATACTCCGCGCTGGACAGGCCCGAGGCGAGTTCGACGGGTCTGGCCAGATGGGCCAGGGTTACCGCCTCTGCGAGAAACAGGACGCGTGTGCGCGCCATGTCTTCAACTGCTCATCGGACTGTGGCAAGCGCCTGGACCCCATGCGGCGGTCGTGCCCGTCAGGGACATGTCATAGCCCTTTCAACAAGGTTTCCGCATCAGTTCGTTCGCGGAAGGAGGGCGCGACTTTGAGCAGTTGTTGTAACACCTGGCGCGCTTTCTCAACGTCGCCGGAGCGCGCTAACGCTGCGGCATAGTGGTACTGGATGGCAGGGTGTTTCGGGGCCAGTTTGGCCGCCTTCCCCAGCAGGTCGAGCGCCCGCCGCTGCCCACCTTGTTGCAAAAGTATCCAACCCAAGGTGTCCATGAAGATCGGGTTCTCGGGGGCCAGTTTATGTGCATGCTCCGATAGCGAAAGTGCGCGCGTGGCATTTCCCAGCTTCTGGTACAGCCAGGCCATGTCATTGAGAATTTCCGGCCGATTGGGGGCTGCACGATTGATCTGTTCATATTCCGAAAGTGCGGCTTCGTATTTCCTGGTACTTGCGTGCAGTCCTGCCAGGTTGAGACGCACGATCTGATCCCCCGGCTGTTTCTGCAGCCATTGCCGTAACAGGGTTTCGGCCGCGTCGCCTCTACCCAGAGCCAGGAGCGCACTGGCGGTACGCATGACCAGTTGGGTTGAGGGCTTGATGCTCATGCCCTGCTCATACTCCTTGAGCGCCTCGGCTGGTTTTTTCTGTCTGGAATAGAGGTCGCCGGCGAGCAGATGAGCGGGTGCCGACTTGGGGGAGTCGCTCTTGATCGCGGCTACCAATCTGTGGGCTTCGCTGAAGTTGCCATCTTTGGCTTCGGTGCGCGCGAGTTCCAGGCGCGCATAGAGATAACGGGGAGACAACTCGATTGCTTTCCGTAGCGCTTCCTTGGATGCCTGACGGAAGCCCGCTCGTTCATGGGCAAGTCCCAGTTGGAACCAGGCTACCGGTGCGTCTGGTGTCAGGGTGGTCAGGCGGGTGTAGGAAGAACGCGCGCTGTCGTGAGCGCCGTTGGCGCTCTGGACGTCGGCCAGAAGTTGCAGCGTGGCAGGATTGGCCGGTTCCGCCTGATAGGCCTGGGTTGCGAGAGAAAGGGCTTGCTGGCCCTGGCCGGTGGACAGCAGATTCTTGGCCAGCAGCAGGAGTGGTTCGAGCGCGCGGGGCCTCGCTTTGACCGCTTTCTCCAGCCACTCCCGCTGCGCCTTGAGGTCATTTACCGCGTAGTAAACGGCGGCAAGTCCGATCAGGGCGGTGTAGTTATTGCTATCGCGCCGGCGTAGGTCCAGGAAGCGTTTCTTGGCCTGCTCGACCTTGCCTTCGCGCAGATCCATGCGGGCCAGATTCATGTAGGCGGTGCCTGACACGGGATCGATCTTCAGCATGTCCTCGAAGGCCTGCCGCGCACCGGCTCTGTCCCCCGCATTGAGTGCCATGGAGGCTTCCAGATACTGCGGTTGAGTACTCTTGGGGAACAGCCGGCGCATCTCGGCGATCTTGCTGCGGGCCGCCTCTTTTCTACCCTGGGCGATGAGCGCCTGGGCATATTGGCTGTGCAACTGGATGGATGCCGGCTCCAGGGCCACGGCCTCGTTGAGTTCCCGCAGAAAATCCTCGTACTCGTGTTTTTGCCGGTGGGACTCCGCGAGGCTGAGTTTCAGTTCTACATTCCTCGGGTCTTTCGTCAGGGCCTCGCGCAGATATCGTTGCGCTTCTTCCAGTTTTCCCAGCGCCAGATAGGTTTGCCCGGACATGCTGAGCACGGCCGCATCTTCCAGCCCGAGGTTGCGCAGCGCCTTGAGGGTCTTCTCCGCAGAAATCTTGTTGCCCTGGCGTGCCTGGGCGTAGGCCAGGAGCACCTTGGCGGTCTGGTCGTCGGGCTTGCGCACCATGTAGTAGGAGAGCCCCTTGACTGCCTGCTCCACGTTGTCGAGGTTGAGGTCGGTCAATCCTTGCCAGAAGATGCTTGGCAGATAGTCCGGCAGGACGTTGAGCACGCGCTGGAAATGAATCTTCGCTTCCCGGTAATTGCCATGGTAATAGGCCTCGATCCCGAGCATGTGGGTGGGAAAGGGGCTGCTTGGAATGGTGGCACGGGCGATTTCAAGATCCTTCCTGGCCGCGTCGTACTTGCGCAGTTTGAGACGTGCCATGGCACGTCCCATGAGTGCGTCGACATCGTCGGGCTGGATGGCCAGCGCCTTGCCATAGGCTGTTTCCGCCTCGGTGTAATGGCCCTGGCCGCGTTCCATATGGCCAAGCTGGACCCAACTCTCGGTGTGTCCGGCATCAAGTCGGAGCGCTTCGTCAACCAGTTTTCGCGATAGCGCGAAGTCATTCCTGGCTGCCGCGCAACGGGATTGGCCTAGCAGGGCGGGGGGGTAGTCGGCTCGCAGGCGGCGCATGCCATCGAACTGCGCGCATGATTCATCGACACGCGCCAGGCCCATCAGTACTTCTCCACGCATATTCATGTAGCCGAGCTGGTTATCCAGCGGCTCGTTGGCGTCGAGCTTCGCTTCCTTCAGCGCATCCTCGAAACGGCCCTGGGCCATGAGTGCCCTGGCCATCAATATCTGCGTGGCCTTGGCCGATACCCCCACCTGGCGTGCCTTGTTCAGGGCCGCCTCCGCCAGGAAGGGGTTGCCCATTCTCAGGATGGTCTCCGCCAGCAGCAGATTGCCCTGGGGATGGTCAGGCTGCTGTTGCAGGACGTTGCGCAGTTCGATGATGACTTCCTTGTGCTTGCCGCCGGCGGAGAAATCCTTGGCGCGCTGGATGTGTTCTTCCGTGGTGAAATGCTGTTTTCCACAGCCAGCCAGCGCCAGCAGCAGGGCGAATGCCAGGAGCACCCGAGTGAATGGGCTGATGCGGCGTTTCATGAGCATCACTTCAGGCTATCGAGCAATTTCCGGGCTTCGGTTTCCTGGGGAAAAGCCACGCCACTGCGCAGGAGTCGCTCGATTTCCTGGCGGGCACGCACCCGGTCACCTGCCTTGTTCAAGCCGGCGGCCAGGTGCCATTGGATTTCTGCCGCGTCGGGGGATTTGGCCAGAGCCTTCTTGATCAGGTCGAGGCCGCGCTGGTGTTGGCCGGCATTGATCAGGTTCCAGCCGAGCGTGTCGAGGGTGGCCGGGTTGTCCGGCGAAAGCGCGAGCGCGGCCTCCGCCGTGGCCACCGCATTCGGGCTGTTGAGTTCACCCTGCAACCAGGCCAGGTTGTTGTAGGCCACCACATCGCGGGGATTGGCGCGTGCCAGGGTGCTGTAGTGTGGTTCGGCCTCTTTCAGGCGTTTGTCGTTGAGTAGAACCAGAGCGAGCTGGTGCCGAATCCGCCCATCGCCGGGCTTGGCTTCCAGCCACTGTCGTAGCGCTTTTTCTCCGTCGCCAGACTGGCCGGCCGCTGCGTAGGCGTGGTAGGCGTTGACCAGGGGTTGGCCGTTACCGGAGAGCTGGGCGGTTTTGGCATAGAGCTTGGCGGCTGCCATATATTGCTTGTCCAGGGAAAGAAGTTCCGCTTCGGCGAGGTAGCCGCCCGCCGCCTTGGGGGCGCGTGCCTGGAGTTCTCTGGCGATTTTGAGGCCCTCTCCCGTACGCTTTTCCAGGCCGAGCAGAAGCGCTTTGCTTATGCTGGCCTCAGCATAATCGGGTCGCAGTGACAGTGCCTTGTTCAGGGATTTCAGCGCTGCGGCGCGATCCTTGCCGTTGAATTGCGCAAGCGCCAGTTGATAGTGGCTCTGCGGGTCATTGGGCGCGGCCTCAACCCATTTCCCGTAGGCGGACAGGGCATTTGCGTCATCCCCCTGCAGGGTGTAGGCGGACCCGATCAAACCATGAAACCCTGCGTTGCCGGTGGCTTCGAGCGCAGCCCGCGCTTCGGATAAAGCCTTGCCCGCATCGCGCTTGGAGATCCAGTAACGGGCGAGCATCTGGCGCGAGGTGGCGTCTTTGGGGTCGGCCTTTTTCGCCTGCTCGATGAATTTCACATAATCGCCTTCGTTTTTCTCCAGAGCGGCCAATTCGGCCAGGGCAATCATGGCGCGTGCCGTCTCCGGGCGATGCTTGAGCACCTGCTCGAAACGCGAGCGCGCCGCTTTGATGTCCTTCTCGGCCAAGTCGAGGCGGGCCAGATTGCTTGCGGCCGGCAGGTAACCGGGTTCGATTGCCAATGCCTTGGCGAAGCTCTGGCGCGCCTGTGGGAGATCCTTGCGAGCGATATGAACCGCTCCCCGCAGATTCTCGGCGAGCGCGAGGCGAGGGTTCCTGCGTTCGAGATTGGCGATCGCCTTGAGTGCCGCGTCATAACGTTTGGCCTTCAGGTGGGTCATGACCAGCATGACATCGGCCTGATGCGAGGCGGTGTCCTTCTCCGCCAATCGGGTGAGTGCCTCGATCGCTCCGCTTTCGTCGCCGCTGGCCATGCGGCTCGCGGCCAGTTCCCGGATCAGCGCCGTATTGTCGGGCGCGAGCGAGGAGGCCTTTTCGAGTTTCTGGCGCGCCTCCTGAAGGTTCCCCAGGCGCTGGGCGATGTTGCTCTGCAATGCCAACAACTGAATGTCGCTATCGTCGTTCTTGAGGTTGGCGATCAATTCGCGCGCGCGCTCGGCCTGGCCGGAGTCCAGCATGGCGGTGGCGAGCAACTTGCGCGCGAGCGGGTGGTCAGGTGCTGCTTCGAGCACGCGATTCAGGCGGCTGATGGCACTCTCACGTTTTCCCTGGCTGAGATCGATGGCGCCGGCCAGCAGGTTGGCGGGCGCGAAATCGGGGGCGCCGCGCAGCACTTCCTGAAGTTTCTGGCTGGCGGCATCCATGTTTTTGCGGCGGAAATCGAGCAATCCTTCGAGATAGCGCCCCATCAGGTTATTCGGCGCATAACCGCGCAGGATATTCAGTTCAGCCTGTGCGCGGTCGAGATTCGATACGGCCAGATAGTGTTGTGCCACGGCCAGACGGGCGGCCAGGTTACCGGGCTCGATCGCCAATGCCTTGGTATAGGCGGCAATGGCTTCGTCACCGCGTTTCTGAGCACGCAGCAGATCGGCCTTCATGAGTTGCAGGTCGGCACGCTTGGCATCCCTGGCCGTGGCTTTTTCCACCAAGGCCAGCGCTTGATCTTGCTGGCCGTTGGCGAAGGCTTGACCAGCCCGTACCGCCAGGGTATCGGGGTGCTCCGGTATGAGTGCGTCAGCCTGTTGCAGGCTGGTTTCCATGCTGCTCTTGTCGCCCAGCATGGCATAGGCTTGAGCGCGAATCGCCAGGATCGCGGCATTGGACTCGGCGGGGGCTCCTTCGAGCACATTGATCCCATCCACGATTTTTTTCGGCTGGCGTAATACCAGCAGGGTTCGCGCCAGCAGAATCGCGGCTTCCGGTGGCTTGTAGCCCTTGTTCAGGGCAAGGCTCAGTTCCTTTTCGGCATTGACAAAATCATTGTTGGAGAAATGCAGGTGACCGAGCATGAATCGGGCCTCGGCATTGCCGGGCGCCTGCTGCAGGACATTTTTTAATTCGATGGCCGCGCCCTTGAAGTCACCTGCCCGTTCCAGGGTCTGCGCACTGGCCATGCGCTGCTCGGGGCTGGTCTTGCCTTTGGCCAGGTAATAAGCAGCGCCGCCGAGGCCGGCAACCAGCACCAGCGCGGTCGGTACGAGCAAACGCTTGTGTTCGGCCAGTTGCTGCAGCAGAGAACGTTTGTGGCTCGATGGGTGGGGAGAGGCTCTGTTCATGGGAATAGGTTTTCCGAGTTGCAAGGGCGGTTGGAGCGGGGGGCGAAAGGCCGATTTTCGGCGGCACTCACTTCAAGCTGAATCGGTTCATGAGGTCATACAGCGTAGGCCGGCTGACCCCCAACATTTCCGCCGCGTGCGCGACATTGCCGTTGCAGCGGCCGAGTGCCTTGAGCACGGCCACGCGTTCAGCCGCCTCACGCACCTGGCGCAGGTTGAGCGGTTCGTTGTCATGGGCATTTCCGCCAGCCAATCCCAGGTCTTCCTGCGTAACCTGGGGGCCGTCGGACATGATGACGGCGCGCTTGATGGTGTTTTCCATTTCACGCACGTTGCCCGGCCAGGTGTGGGATTCGATGGCCTGCATGGCTTCCGGGGCGAAGCCACGCAGCGCGCGGCCGTGGACCTGCGAGTGTCGTTCCAGAAAGGCATGTGCCAGCAACAAACGATCACCCTGGCGATCACGCAACGGGGGAATGGTCACCGCGATTTCCGATAGACGATAGAACAGATCCTCGCGGAAGCGCCCCTCCTTGAGGAGATTACTCAGGTTCTGGTGGGTAGCCGCCACAACACGCACATCCACCGCGATCTCGCCGCGCCCGCCCAGACGCTCGATGACTCGTTCTTGCAGGAACCGCAGGAGTTTGGCCTGTAGCGGCAAGGGCAGGTCGCCGATTTCGTCGAGAAACAGGGTGCCGTGGTGAGCGTATTCGATCTTGCCTATGGTCTGCTTGGCGGCACCGGTGAAAGCCCCTTTCTCATAGCCGAACAACTCTGATTCGAGGAGGTTCTCGGGAATGGCCGCGCAGTTGATGGCAACGAAGCGCTCCTTGCTCCGCGGTGACAATTCATGCAGGCCGCGCGCCAGCACTTCCTTCCCCGTACCTGATTCGCCCAGCAACAGAACGGAAACATCGCTCGGCGCAATCTTCTCGATGGTTCGGCATACCTTGAGCATGGTCGGAGCGCTGGTCAGCAACCCTTGCAAGGGTTCGGCGCGGGCACGCGCGGAAAACTGGCGGTTTTCCTGCTCCAGAGCGAACACCCGCAGGGCGCGCGCGATCACGATCTTCAGAATCTGCTCGTCGAATGGCTTGTTGTAGAAATCGAATGCCCCCAGACCGATGGCCTTCAGGGCGTTGCCGCGATCCTGATTGCCGGTGATGACGATGATTTTGGTCGCGGGGCAAAGTTGCAGGATTTGTTGTAGCGCGGCGAGCCCTTCGGTGGCGCCATCCGGGTCGGGCGGCAAACCCAGATCCAGCAGCACCACGGCGGGTTCAAAGCGGCGTAGTTGTACGAGCGCGGCTTCGCGGTCGCCGGCAACAAGGATCTCGTAATCGTCGAGACTCCATTTGATTTGCTTCTGCAGGCCGACATCGTCCTCGACCAACAGGATTTTCGCGGGTTTGTCGCTCATGGCCTCAATTCATGTCGGTGGCAATTAGGGGCCGTAAACGAATAACCAGAACGTTCTGGCCGCGTTGGTGGGCAGCGGAGTCGTTGCGCTTTAGTGCTTACGAATCCGGCGTACCCCTTGCGGGTGCGCGCTGCGGCGTTGCCGGTCGCTTGCAGGGAACGGCCATGCTGCGCGCCCGGCGCCTTGCAGCACATCCCGCCAGCACACCCATAATCGTCCAAGTTATTCATTTACGGCCCCTTACGTCGCTGTCAGCAGGGGCAAGCGTAGGGTGAAGCGACTGCCCTGTCCAAGTTGGCTGTCGACCGTGATGTCGCCGCCCAGTTCCTGGACATAGGCTTTGCACTCATACGCACCGATGCCCATGCCGGTCCCCTTGGTGGAATCGAAGGGACGGAACAGTCGCTCGCGAATAAAGGCTTCGTCCATGCCGACGCCGGTATCGGTCACCACGACTTCCGCCCAGCCTTCTTGCCGGGCGAGTGTAACACCCACTTTTCCCATGTACGGCGTGGCCTCGATGGCGTTCTGCACGATATGGCCCACCACACGGGTGAGCTTTTCGCGGTCAGCGCGCACCTGTAATTCCGGGGAGTGAATCTCCAACACGGGTTTCAGGCTGAATGCGTTTTTGGAACGAATGACTTCCTCCAGCATCGCGTCCAGTTTGATCGCGCCGGCGCCCGTGGCTTCCGGCTTGTCGTGCAGTTTGACCAGCATCCGGTTCATGCGTGCAATGGAGCTTTCGATGGTCGCCAGCATGTCCTCCTGAAATTCGGGCTTATGTTTATGGCGCTGTGCATTGGCCAGCAGCAAGGTGAGTTGCGCGACAAGATTCTTGATGTCATGCACCACGAATGCGGCGGCTCGGTTGAAAGACTCGAATTGGCGCGCCACGGTAAGCGCCTCGGCGGCACGCGCCTGGGCGAGGTGGGCGGCGGCCTGGCGCGCCGCTGTTTTGAGGAGGTCGCTGATTTCCCAATCAAATTTGATCTTGCCAAGGGAGTCGGCCAGGACCATGACACCGAGCAGTACGTCGTGCCAGAACAAGGGAACCACCAGCCAGGTGTGCGCGGTTCCCACCAGCCATGCCGGCGGCATGGCCTCGTCCAGCAGTTCCGGTTGTTCCTCGCACTCATGCAGATCGACGATCCACTGTCGCTTTTCCAGAAACCGGACGAAAGGGTGTTCCGCGCTGAGTTGCCCGTTGAAATCGGACCAGTTCCAGTGGGCGGTGCGGCGAAAGTTGCCGTCGTCCTGTTTCAGCAGGAGAACAGCGGCGGGGCTTTCCACCAGTCGGGCCATTGCTTCCAGGCTGCGTTCATGGACGCGCACCCCGGGTTCGCCTTCGGTCAGCAGCGACGTGAAGCGCAGCCACTCCTCACGGTAGTCGTAGCGATAGTGGAAGAAATGCTTGGACAGAAATACCCGCAACCGGGCGCGCGCAATGCCCGAGAACACGGTGACCATGAGCAGCGCGGCCGCGCCGAACAGGAAGACGGTTTGCAGCACCGCCCCCCAGTTGCCGCCGACGATGCGCAGGTAATAGCCGGCGGCGGCCATGAGGATGAGATAGATGCCCGCGCCCACCAGTGCCACGGAATGAAAGGCCATGCGGTGGGAGATCGCCATCGGCCAATTGCCCGGGCGCCGCCGTAACGACACCCAGAGAAGCGGTGCCAGCAATGCGTTGACCGCCCCGCGCGCGGCCCAGGTGTCCGGCGCCACTCCGGCAAGCAACATGGCCTCGGAATACAGATAAAAGTCGTAGGCGAACAGGCCGCCCAGGGCCAGGCAGAGAAACTTGATCCCCCAGCGATCCTGAAGCCGGGAGTTGCGGTAGTACTGCTCCACCAGCACCATGCCGGCGATGGCCAGGAGCGTGGGCAGGATTTCGTAGGCGAGATGGCTGGTCAGGCGGCCCGGAACGAGCAGCGCCATGCCCTGGGCCAGCAACATGGCCGCGCCCAGGGCGAAGAGGCCGCGCCGCAGTCCGACCAGTCCCAGCGTGTCGATTGTCGCTGCGCCGCGCAGGTGCTGTATCCCCTGCCAGAGCAGCCATAGCCAGGCCAGGTCGCGTACCGTTTCCGCCAGCGCCACCAGTTCACGGCCTGCGCCGATCCAGGCTTGCGTGGCGGCCAGCAGCGCCCACACACTGGTAGCCGCTGCGGGATAGTGCAGGCGTAGTTCCGTATGGCCGGAACGACGGCATGCCAAGGCCAGACCCGCGAAGGCCACGGCGGCGAGGCCGTAGCTCGCGGTGGCAACCAGCACTAACGAACCCCCTTGCCCAGCACCACAACCTGAGCCGTTTGCAGCAGGATCATGAGATCCAGGAACAGGCTGTGGTTTTTGACGTAGTAGAGGTCGTACTGAAGCTTGGACATGGCGTCTTCCACACTCGCGCCATAAGGAAAGCACACTTGCGCCCACCCTGTGATGCCCGGCTTCACGCTATGGCGCGCATGGAAATAAGGAATCTGCGCGGCCAGTTCATCGACAAAGTAGGAGCGTTCGGGGCGCGGGCCGACGAAGCTCATCTGGCCAAGGAAGACATTGATGGTTTGCGGCAGTTCGTCGATACGCAGGCGGCGAATCAGGCGCCCCACCCGCGTGGTGCGATCATCGTTGTGAGCCGCCCAGACGGGCTGGCCGTCTTTCTCGGCATCGGTGTACATGCTGCGGAATTTGTAGATGGTGAATGGGTTGCCATACTGGCCCACGCGCTCCTGGGTATAGAAGATGGGGCCACTGCTCTCCAGGCGGATCGACAATCCCGTGAGCAGCATGATCGGCAGCGTGAACAGCAGCAGCAGGCCACTCACGAACAGGTCGAACAGGCGCTTGACCACGTCCCGCGCCATCCCCTGGCTGAAGCCATCGGAAAAAATCATCCAACTGGCATTGATGGCTTCCAGTGGCAGGATGCCGGTCTGGCGCTCGAAAAAAGCGGGTAGATCGAGCACGCTCACACCACGCAATTTGCACTCCAGCAACTCTGAAACAGGCAAGCCGCCGCCACGCCGCTCGCGGATGGCCACAACGATTTCAGTGATGCCATGCTGGTCGACCAGATCGCTGATGTTCGCTGATTCCGCCAATACCCGATCATGCGGGACGTAGCTATGCACCGCGCCCATCGGCAGGTAACCGATGATATTCAGCCCCTGTGCCTTGCCTTGTGTGGCCAGTTCCTCGATTTTCGCCGCGCGGCTGCCGGTGCCCAGCACCAGCACGCGTTTCTTGAACAGATCAAGCTTGTCCCATTCGACGAACAAGAGGCGGATCAGCACCACGGACAAGCAGGAAATGACCAACGAGGACAGGAGTTCCAGCCCGCCGGCGAATGCGACCGGCAGAAGTAGTGAGCCGGCGAACAGCAGTGAACCGGCAATCAAGAAACAGGCGAACACCCGTAAAAAAAGGCTCTTCAAACCCGTGGTCCATGCCCAACCGTAGAGATCGAACATGGAACTGAACAAAGTCAGAAACGAAGCAAACAGCAAGGCTTTGTATAGGTCTTCCGCGCCCTGAAGGGGTATCGGCGAAGGTCCGTGCCGCTCTGCGGAGAAATGGCTGGTGAGGAAAAACACCATGAATTCAAGCAGCATGAGAAACAGCATGCTGCTTGAGATGTAGTGGCGAAAGAAGCGGATCATCCTAGAAACCTCAGTTGAACGCGCCTGAGTGTGCGGTTTGCGCGTCGACTGGCAAGGCGAGACGACGCGGCGGGGTCGTTTCCCGCAAGGATAAGCAGGGACTTGGCCGCCGTCTTTTGGCGGCTTAGTCCTTCGCTTAGTAGTTTCATCAGGAGCAACGCAGCCAGCCGACCCGAAAACCGTGCAATCGGGCGCGTAGCGGCGCCACCCAATGGGTGACCGCCATCGGAGGCGCAAACGCCAGCAGCCATGCGGCCTCACAAGGGCTAAGGAGCGGTCAACTGAGGCTTCTAGGATCATGGGCCGTACCGGCAGAAACCCTTATCAGGCAAGCCGCATGCCACGTTCGGGATGATTGCGTGGCCCGGCAATTCGGGGCGCATTGTAGCCTTTCGTGCCATTTTGAACCTCCCTGTGAGATCTCCCCCGTGTCCCTGGAACTGCCCGCAGTCTATCCATCCGCAGGGGCGAGCAACTTGTTCAGGCGGTCCAGGGACAGATGCGGTGTATGGCCATGACGGGCATCCTGAAACACCATGCGTACCAGGATATCCGCCGGCTCGGCGTAAATCAGGTAGGCCATACGGTCGGCGCGATCCTGCACCTTGTAGGCGATGCCGCGATTGACCAGAAATTGTTCAAAATCCTTGCTGTCATCCTGGGCGATATCCAGTTCGATCAGGCTGTGCTCGGACACGCTGCCGCTCGCAACTCCGCCCGTCAGCATCGGGCGGAAACGTTCGAATACGCGCATCACCTCCATCGCCTGTCGGCGCAACCGGGTCAGCGCGGCGACCTGTTCTTCCGGCTCGAACAGTGCTTGGCGTTCCAGCAGGGCGGCATCGACTTCCTCGTTGCTGGGCATGCCGTGCGCCTCCGGCAAACCTAGCTGCCGCGCCGCCTTGCGCTTGGCTGTCGCGTAGTCACGCAGGCCATGTTCCGCCATGAGGCGCGCCGCCAGTTCGGCAACCTGGGCGCGTGCCTGCGCCGCGCGTCCTGAACGGGGTGCGGTCATCCGTTCCTGGGTGCAGCGGGATGGGGCAAGGTGTCGAACGGATTCTGTGGTGTCGCCGGGGATGATTGGCTGAAGCGCGTATCGGTCCTCTGAGTCTGTGCGTCGAGGGGGTTCTGGGGTGGTGCCGAGTCGGTGGCGCCTGGGGCATATTCCTGGAAGAAGTATTCCGCTACACCCTGGCCTTCCGGGAGGGAAGCCCCGGTCTGTGGATTCACCGCGTGGATGACGACCCCAGGAGGGGGCGAGTACTGCATTTCCGGCGCATTTTTCAACGCCGCGCCCATGTAGCGAACCCAGATCGGCAGCGCCGTGCCCCCCCCGGTCTCGCCTGCTCCCAGCGAGCGGGGCTGGTCGTAGCCCATCCAGGCCACGCCCACCAGATTGCGCTGAAAACCCGCAAACCAGGCGTCACGACTGTCGTTGGTGGTTCCGGTCTTGCCCGCGAGATCGCCCCGCCCAAGCTTGAGTGCGCCGGTGGCCGTGCCACGCCGGATCACGTCCTGCAACAAACTGGTCATGATGAAGGCATTGCGCGGATCGAGCACCGGCGTGGGTGCGACCGAAGCAAAGGTTTCGAGGATGCGGCCATCCTTGTCCGTCACCTTGAGCAGATGCCAGGGCGTCACCCGGCCGCCGCCATTGGCGAACACGGCGTAGCCGGCTGCCAGGGATAGTGGCGTGACTTCGCCCGCGCCAAGCGCCATGGTCAGGTAGGGCGGGATGCGACTCATGTCGAAACCGAATTTCGCGGCATGTTCATGCACGAATTGAACGCCGGCGGCCTGCAATACGCGGATCGAAATCAGGTTTTTGGATTTCGCCAACGCCGCGCGCAAGGTCAGCGGGCCTTCCGTGGTGCCATCGTAATTCTTCGGCTCCCAGGCGATTCCCCCGGTCTCCGCCGGGTCCACCGTAATCGGTGCATCATCGAACACGCTGGCCGGAGTGATGCCTCGTTCCAGCGCGGCGGAATAAATAAATGGTTTGAAGCTGGACCCTGGTTGGCGCCAGGCCTGGGTCACGTGGTTGAACTGGCTGCGAGAAAAATCGAAACCGCCCACCATGGCGCGAATGGCGCCGGTCTCGGGAGTCAGCGCTATGAAGGCCGCTTCCACTTGTGGCAGGTAGGTCAATTGCCAGGGAGCTTCAGGTGACAGACGCGCCACCCTGACCACACTGCCGCGAGCCAGACGCTTGTCGGCGGCCAGCTTGGGTGACAGGAAGCGCTGCGCGTATTTGACCTCGCTGGGGCCCAGGTCGACATCCTCGCCACTGCGTATGCGCACCTGGATACGCGCTTTGTCCACCGCAAGCACCACGCCCGGCAGGAAACCATTGGATTCTTCACGGTCCAGCAAGTCGCCTTCGATCAGTTTATCGGCCTCTTCGGCGTCGGCCGGCAACTTCAAGTGGGCTTCAGGTCCCGCGTAGCCGCGTCGGCGGTGGAATTCCAGGATTCCCTGGCGCACACCCGCCACCGCCGCGCGCTGGTCGGCCAGACGCAAGGTGGTGTAGACCTTCATGCCACTGATATAAATTGCATCCCCATATTTCTGGTACATGCGCTGCCGAACCAGTTCGGCCAGGTGGGGCGCCGCCGCTTCGAAATTCTGGGGCGAGTATTTAACCGGTAAACGTTGCCCCTTGGCGCGCTCATATTCGTCCGCGCTGATGTACCCCAGCGTCTTCATTCGTCCCAGAACATAAACTTGTCGGGATTTCGCCCGCGTGGGGTTGACCACCGGGTTATAGGCCGATGGCGCTTTGGGAAGGCCGGCCAACATCGCCGCCTCGGCCAGATTGATTTTGTCCAGCGGTTTGCCGAAATAGATTTGGGCGGCGGCGGCAAAGCCATAGGCACGCTGGCCCAGGTAAATATGGTTGAGGTAGATCTCCAGAATGTCGTCCTTGCTCAGGGCATGTTCGATCTTGATCGCGAGCAATGCCTCATTGAGTTTGCGCCGCAGCGTCTTTTCCGAAGTCAGGAAGAAATTACGCGCCACCTGCATGGTGATCGTCGACGCGCCTTCCTTGGCACCGCCGGAAATTACATTGGACAGTGCCGCGCGCAGCACACCGATGCTATCTACCCCGCCATGTCGATAGAAACGCTCGTCTTCTGCGGCCAGAATGGCCTGGCGCATGAATTTTGGCGTGTCCTTGAGGCGCACCACCGCACGCCTTTCTTCACCGAACTCACCGATTACCGAGCCGTCCTCGGTGTAAATACGCAAAGGCTGCTTGGGACGATAGTCGGTCAGTCTGTCCAGGCTGGGTAAATTGGGGTAAACCAGCGCCGCAGAGAGTCCGGCTACCGCAGTAGCCACGACGACCAAGCCGGCTGCCCCCACCAGGAGAATGTGCCACCAACGGGTCATAGGGAACTCGATGAATAGGGTGGTAAGAGCGTTATTGGAAAATTACTTGTGCGGAATAATGCAGTTGTTGCTAGGATTTAGCGCAGCTTGTTAAAGTAGCGCTCGAACCGGGTGTATGCAAAGGGGAATTTGTTGAGATTCGCGTTTCCAGGTCAAGGCTACCGACCGCTGATCGGCGTCGATATTAGCTCATCGGCTGTGAAAATGCTTGAACTAGGCCGTAGCGGCAGGGATATGCGCCGGGTCGAGCGCTACGCTATCGTGCCCTTGCCGAAAGAGGCGGTGGTGGATGGCGCCATCGCCAAGCCCGAGTTGGTCGAGGCGGTGTTGCGGGAATGCTGGAAGGCGCTCGACACCAAAACCCGCGAAGTGGCTTTGGCGCTGCCGGCCTCGGCCGTTATTACCAAGAAGATACTTCTCCCCGCTACTGCCAGCGAGGTTGAGATCGATACCCAGGTGACCGCGGAAGCCAATCAGATGGCCGCTTTCTCGCTCGATGAGGTCAGCCTGGATTACCAGGTGCTTGGGCCGAGTGCCCGCAATCCCGGGGAAAACGATGCGCTGGTCGTTGTTTCACGGCGTGATCGTGTGGAAGAGCGGATGGCGCTCGCCGAGGCTGTCGGGTTGAAGACGGTTGTCATGGATGTGGATGCCTTTGCCACGTTGACCGCTTACGAACAGATGGCCTTCCACCTCCCTGAAAACGGCAAGGGCCAGACCGTCGCCATCATCGATATCGGGGCCAACACCACCCACGTCAATGTGCTGTATGACAACCAGCCGGTGTATCAGCGCGAGCACGCTCTGGGTGGCAACATGCTGACCAACGAAATCGCCCGCCGCTTCGATCTGCCGACCGATGAGGCGGAAGACGCCAAGCGCAAGAACCTGCTGCCGGACAGCTATGAATCCGAAGTGCTGCAACCATTTCTGGATACGGTAGCCTTGGAAATCGGGCGCGCGCTACAGCTTTTCTTCTCCGCCACCTCGCACCAGTCCGTTGATCATATCCTGCTGGCTGGGGGTTGCGCCGCCATCCCGGGTTTGGATGACGTGGTGCACAGCAAGATGCAAACCAGCACACTGATCGCCAACCCCTTCGCAAAAATGGCGGTATCCAGCCAGGTCAAAGCTCGCCAACTCGCTTCGGAAGCGCCGGCTCTATTCGTCGCCTGTGGCTTGGCGCTACGCAAATTCGATCCCACATGACGCCAATTCGCATCAACCTCCTGCCTCACCGCCAGATGCGCCGCGCGCATCAGCAGCGCCTGTTCGCGGTGCTGGCGGTGATCGTGGCTGGCCTGGGCCTGGCGGCGGTGGTCATTGGACAGGTTCAGCTCATCAATACCAAGAGCGCCCAGGATCGCCGCAATACTTTTTTGCAGAGTGAAATCGCCAAACTCGATCTACAGATTGCCGAGATCAAGCAGCTTCGGGACAAGACCCAGAATCTCCTTGCGCGAAAAAATGTGGTGGAATCCCTGCAAAGTAATCGCACCGAGGCTGTGCGTTTGTTCGATGAGCTGGCGCGCCGCCTCCCCGAGGGACTCTACTTGAAGAGTGTCAAACAGAGTGGTGACGGCCTCGCCTTGAGTGGCTATGCGCAATCAAGCGCTCGCGTCTCAACCTATATGCGGGCATTGGATGAAACCTCGTTGTTTCAGGAGCCGGTGCTGGTCGAGGTGAAAGCCGCGCAGGTTGGCAGCCAGCGGGTCAATGAATTTTCCATGAACGTGAAAATTACCCATCAAGCGCCCCCGACGAAGGCGGGCATGCCATGAACTGGTCTGATCTCAATAACCTCGACCTCAAGAACATTGCCAATGCCCCTTTGGTGGTGCGCGCCCTGGTGCTTGCCGTCCTTTTTGCCGCGATGCTGGCCGGGGGCTGGTATCTCCTGTGGGCGGACACCCTCAAACAACTGAACGCATCGCGGCAGGAGGAGCAGAGCCTGCGCGATGGCTATGCCGCCAAGAAGACTCAGGCCTACCATTACACCGCCTACAAGCAGCGGCTCACGGATGTGGAGCAGTCACTTGCTTCGCTCCTGCGACAACTGCCGAATCGTTCCGAAATGGATGCCCTGTTGACCGACATCAACCAGGCCGGTGTCGGGCATGGACTTGATTTCGAACTGTTCCGTCCCGGTAGCGAAAGCATGGCCGAGTTTTATGCCACCCTGCCGGTATCGATCAAGGTCAGCGGCCGCTATCACGATATTGCCAGTTTCGTCAGCGACCTAGCCATGTTGCCGCGCATCGTGACCCTGCATGACATTTCCCTGGCGCCGGCCAAGGAAGGCACTCTGAATATGGATGCCCGCATCCAGACCTATCGTTACCTTGACGAGAACGAGCTTGCCGCCGCGAAGAAACAGCAGGGGGGCAAGAAATAATGAAACCGATGAAACACGCCGGGCCACCCCAAGGGTTTCTAGCAGCCTGTCGGACTTTGGTCGTTGATAGCGAGAAGCGGCCCCAGCGAGGCCAGTTTTTGCCGCCGCATAGTCGAACTATGGGGCAAAAAGCCGGTGAAAAATGGGCCGCTGCGGCCGTTTCGCAGCCGACGATTCCAAAGCCCGACAGGCTGCTAGGCCCCGAGCGTAGCCGTTGCCGCTTTAGCGGCATTACGGATACGGCCCGCCCCTTGCGGGTGCCTGGGGGGAGAGCGCCGCGCAGTGGCGTTTTCGGGGGCGCTCCCTGGCTGCTTGCCCTGGTTCTCCTGTCGGGTTGTGCCCAGGATGAATTCGCGGATCTGCGCGCTTTTCTGACCCAGGCGGGGCAGGGTGTGCAGCAGAAGCTGGATCCATTGCCTCCGGTCATGGTCAAGGAAGAATTTGCCTATGATCCCGGCGAATTGCCCGACCCCTTCCGTCAGCGCAGCATGAAAACCGGGAAGGGGGGCGGCATTCAGCCCGACCTCACCCGGCCGAAAGGGCCGCTGGAGCAGGATCCGCTCGATGGCCTGCGGATGGTGGGCACCCTCATCAAAGGGGGGCAGTTGTTTGCCCTGGTACGCCGTCCGGACGGCACCTTGTACCGGGTGAGCAAAGGAGAACACATCGGCCAGAATTTTGGTGTGATCCTCTCCATCAGTGAATCCAGCATCGAAATCAAAGAAATTGTCCAGGACGGCACCGGCGACTGGACGGAATCGAAGGCCAACATGGCTCTTCAGGAGTAATGGGTATGAAAGCGAAGTTTCTCTTCTTGCGCTTGGCTGCACGCCATCTGATCTGGCTTGTCGCCATCTCGCTGTTGCCTATGCCGAGTCATGCCGAAGCGAATCCCACGCCCAATGCGCTGAATGCCGTCACGCTTGCACAGGGCAACAACGATAGCCAAGTGATCAAGCTGGTGTTCAAGAATTCCGTGGAGGAGCTTCCAATCGCTTTCACGACCAGCAACCCGCACCGCCTGGTCCTCGATTTCCCCGCTACCACAAGTGCTCTGCCGCGTGCCTCCGAAAACCCGGAGAGCGGCTCGATCAAGAACTGGCAGGTGGTGCAGGCAGGCGAGCGTACCCGCGTCGTGATCAATCTGACCGGGCCGACAGCCTATGAACTGCGCAAGGATCGCAACCTGGTGCTCGCGGTACTACGCGACGCCGGCACCCCGCCAGGTACCCCCACACCCGCCCGCTTCGCCGAAACCGGGCCAGCGACCGCGCACGGCATCCGCGACATCGACTTCCGCCGCGGCAAGGATGGCGAATCGCGCATCCTGGTCACCCTGTCCGACCCGGGCGTCGGTGTCGACATCAAGAAGCAGGGCAGCGCCATCCAGGTCGAATTCCTCAACACCTCCCTGCCCACGCCGTTGCAGCGCCGCCTGGATGTCACCGACTTCGCCACGCCGGCGCAAACGGTGGAAACCTTCGAGCAGGGCAAGAATACCCGTCTGCTGGTCATGCCCAAGGGCAAGTGGGATTACTCCGCCTATCAGACCGGCAATCTGTTCACGCTGGAAGTCCGCTCGCTGGAGGGAACGCAAGCGGATGGCCAAGGCAAGCCGCAATACACCGGCGAGAAGCTTTCCCTCAATTTCCAGAATGTGGAAGTCCGCTCCGTGCTCCAGGTCATCGCGGACTTTACCGGCCTCAACATCATCACCAGCGACACCGTCTCAGGGAACGTGACCCTGCGCCTGAAGGACGTGCCCTGGGATCAGGCCATGGACATCATCCTCAGAGCCAAGGGGCTTGATAAACGCGCTACCGGCAATGTCATCTGGATAGCGCCGCGCGATGAACTCGCGGCGAAGGAAAAGCTGGAACTGGAAGCGCGCCAGCAGATTGCCGACCTGGAAGACATCACCACGGAGTTCATTCGCCTCAACTACCTGCGCGCCAGCGAGGCGCAAGCCATCATCAACGGCCAGTCGCTGGGGGCGGCGCAGTCTGGTGAGCGGGTTTCCTGCAGCGCACAGGCGGCCGGCGTTGGTGGTGGCGCCACGCAGGCTGCGACCGCAAGCGGCACGGGAATCGGACAACGCATCCTGTCCAAGCGCGGCGTCACTTCCTACGACCTCAAGACCAACACCCTGTTCGTTCAGGACACACCCAGCAAAATCAGGGAGGTCAAGGAGATACTGTCCAGCGTCGACGTACCCTCCAAGCAGGTGCTGATCGAGGCACGGATCGTGTTGGCGGATGACTCATTTGGCCGCACATTGGGTGCGCGCTTGGGCATCCAGGGTCGGGATTCCAGCCATGCCGGTCAAACCGGAATAAGGCTCGGCCTTTCCAATGCTTATGGAGCCTCAGCCACAAATACAACTCTAACGACCCCGCCAGGTATACCAAACGTCAACCTCGGGGCACCTAGTTCTCTAGGTACATTGGCTTTCGCATCGCCGGCGACACTGGGCGTCACCCTCATCAATGCTGCCAGCAGTGCAGTTATTGGCCTGGAATTACAGGCAATGGAGGCAGACCAGCGCGGCAAGATCGTGTCCAACCCGCGTGTCATCACCCAGAACCAGAAACCGGCCGTCATTCTGCAGGGCCAGCAGATACCCTACGTCACGCCCGCCAGTGGCACCAGCCCGGCCACGGTCTCGTTCAAGGACGCTTTCCTGTGCCTGCTGGTCGATCCCCAGGTACTCAACAACGACACCATCATCCTCAACGTCGAAGTCCAGAAGGATGCCACCGGTACTGCCATAACTCTTGGCGGCGTGACGTCGACCCCGATTGATACAAAACGAGTCAAGACTCAGGTGCGGGTAAAAAACGGGGAGACTGCTGTATTGGGCGGCATTTTCGAGCAGACGACGCGCGATGACACACAGAAGGTGCCTATCCTCGGAGATATTCCCCTATTCGGCCACCTGTTCAAGAGCAACGTTAAAGGCGATATAAAGACCGAACTGCTGATCTTCCTGACCCCTCGCATCCTGGATGACGTGGCAGCCATGCAGTAGTGCTTGCGATACCTCTGGACCGGCAGCCGATGGCTGCCGTTTTCAATTGAGCCGTCCCTTCCGTTCCGGAACACTTCAACCTGGATTCCGCAGTTGACCTCGTCGTAGGAGCGGGCTAGCCCGCGATACAGCGGAGTCGTAGCGCTTCAGCGCGTACGAATCCGGCGTGCCCCTTGCGGGCACCACGGCGGCTATCGCGGGCA
>JAUYFG010000311.1 GCA_030690985.1 Pseudomonadota bacterium | reverse complement strand
CAGGTCGATGGCCTTGTCCGGCAGGAAGCGGTCGGTGATATAGCGGTGCGAGAGCTCGGCGGCGGCGACCAGGGCCGGGTCGGTGATGTCGACGCCGTGGTGCAGTTCGTACTTCTCTTTCAGGCCGCGCAGGATGGCGATGGTCGCTTCCACCGTCGGCTCGTCCACCAGCACTTTCTGGAAGCGGCGCTCCAGGGCGGCGTCTTTCTCGATGTATTTGCGGTATTCGTCCAGGGTGGTGGCGCCGATGCAGTGCAGTTCGCCGCGCGCCAGGGCGGGTTTCAGCATGTTGCCGGCGTCGATGGCCCCTTCCGCCTTGCCGGCGCCGACCATCGTGTGCAGTTCGTCGATGAACAGGATGATGCGGCCTTCGTCTTGCCCGACTTCCTTCAACACCGCTTTCAGGCGTTCCTCGAACTCACCGCGATACTTGGCGCCCGCCAGCAGCCCGGCCATGTCCAGCACCAGCACCCGCTTGCCTTTCAGGGTCTCCGGCACTTCGCCATTGATGATGCGTTGCGCCAGCCCTTCGACGATGGCGGTCTTGCCGACACCGGGCTCACCGATCAGCACCGGGTTGTTTTTGGTGCGCCGTTGCAGCACCTGGATGGCGCGGCGAATCTCGTCGTCGCGGCCGATCACCGGGTCCAGCTTGCCTTGGCGGGCGAGATCAGTCAGGTCTACGGTGTACTTGGTCAGCGCCTGGCGCTGGCCTTCGGCTTCCTGGTTATCGACGCCCTCGCCGCCACGCACTTCGCTGATCGCCGCTTCCAACGCGCGGCGGGTGGCGCCGTTCTCTTTCAGCAGCCGCCCCGCCTCCCCCTTGTCATCCACCGCCGCCAGCAGGAACAACTCGCTGGCGATGAACTGGTCGCCGCGCTTGCTCGCTTCCTTGTCGGTCAGATTGAACAGGTTGACCAGCTCCTTCGACGGCTGAATCTCACCGCCGGTGCCTTCCACCTTGGGCAGCCGGTTCATCGCCGCCTGCAAGGCGGACACCAGCGTAGGCAGGCGCGCACCGGCCTTTTGCAGGATCGGCCGGGCGGAACCGCCTTCCTGGTTAATCAGGGCAGCAAGCAGATGCACCGGCTCGATAGTGGAATTGTCGTTGCCCAGCGCCAGGCTCTGTGCATCCTGGATGGCGGACTGGAACGGGGTGGTGAGTTTGTCGAAGCGCATGGCGGACTCCTGATTGGATGACTGGCTCCTAAATGGGTGATTGCATTCAGGTTTCAAGTGTAGAAGGCGAATCAGTGAATTCCGCCGGTTGTTTGCTGATGGGTGATTCGGCCCCGGATCAGAAGCGGGCAGAGATGTTCACGGCCCCGAAGTGGTCGCCCTTGGCCTGCCCTTCGAAATCCTTGCCGCGGAACATGTGCGTGTAAGCCAGTCGCACCGGGGGAAAGTGGCCCATGCCGCACAGGCTCAGATTTCGGTGGTATTGCGCCGCTGTTTTGTGCCGCGCCGCAGCAGGTCGAGATAGAGCGCTTCCACCTTCTCCCGCGCCCAAGGGGTACGCCGGAGAAATTTGAGGCTGGAGGAGATGCTTGGGTCTTGGGTGAAACAGCGGATATCGATTTTCCGCCCCAATGCTTCCCAGCCATGGAATGAAACCAGTTCGTTCAATAACTGTTCCAGCGTAATGCCGTGGAGAGGATTTTTCGGCTGAGTCTCGTTCATGGTTCCAAACCCTATTCAAGGCCGCTTGTGCGCGGCCCGGCTGGAAAAGCAGCCTTGGTCGCCGTCTTCAGCAGCATCCAGGTGCCCATCGTCGCCGTTATCACGAACAGTCCGACCCAGATCCACACCGGCCCCGTCAGCCAATCCACGCGATGCAGTCGGACATCGACGATGACCAGCGCAAGGATCGGCAGCAAGCCCCAGGCCAACTGGGTGATACCCAGCGTGAACCAGTCGATGCGGGTGGCGGATCGCAGCAGGGATAACGCGCCCGCCGCCGGGGTCAGGAAGGTAACGCTATAGAGTTGCGCATGGAAGGCGTCGATCTTCCACGGCCAGAGTTGGGCCGCCTGTTCAGGCACGATCAGAAGCGCTACGCCGTAGCCGCCGAGAACGAGAGACTGGGCGAGTAGTGCTGCGCGCGACCGAGACGCTGGCGGGTCACCCGCGGCCGGGACGCTTCGATACCACCAGAGATGCGCGCCCGCGTTCAAACAGACGCCGATGTAAAGCGCAAACCAGACCCAGACTTCCACCTTCGCGGGATCGAAGCGCTCCCAATGAAGGAAGGAGCAGGCCGTCACAACCAGGGTAAATACGAAAATCATCGTCGTTACCGTCCGGGCCGGCGCCCACCGCCCGAACCAGGACTGGAGGAAGGCGGCCAGCAAAGCGGCGGTATAGAGCGCCCCGAGGAAACGCAGATTGAACGGCGCCAACGACCACGGCCAGATGCCGATCACGAGTGGATGCGCAATGAGCAGACCGCCACCGGCAATCACGAGCACGGCGACTTCCAGCCAGGTAACACCTCTCAGAAGCGGCGAAATACGCGGATTGCTGGATGCTGGGGGTGGGGGAATCGCCGCTTTCATTGTTCAATACCCTGATCGATTACAGCTTCTTCACAAATTCAGACTTCAATTGCATGGCGCCGATGCCATCGATCTTGCAGTCGATATCGTGATCGCCCTCGACCAGGCGGATGTTTTTCACCTTGGTGCCCACTTTGACCACCAATGAGGTGCCTTTGACTTTCAGGTCTTTGATCACGCTCACGCTGTCGCCATCCACCAGCACGTTGCCGTTGGCATCACACACGACGCGCCGCTCATCGCCGCTTTCGGCGGCTTCCCGCGACCACTCGTGCGCGCATTCCGGGCAGACGAACATGACGCCGTCTTCGTAGGTAAATTCCGAATTGCATTTCGGACAGTTGGGCAGGGTGCTCATGGGCGGCTTCCTGTGGATACGAACTGAATGCTCGGCGCCGATCCCAGGAGTGGGCTATACGGCCCCCAGAAAAGCAAAAGGCCACTTCGAGAAGTGGCTTGGCGCTTGATTTTTCTGGCTCCCCGACCTGGGCTCGAACCAGGGACACACGGATTAACAGTCGGGCAAGTTGATAATATCAGGACAATCCGCAACAAACAAGAACAATTGAATCAAAGGGTTACCTGTTCCAGGATGTTCCCCGTTCTTCTCGCTTTCTGCCCCTCAGTGTCCCGCCAGTGTCCCAACGGTTTTAGCGGGGTGGCGGTTAGTCTTGGTCCGTAACGGTCTGTCGGTGCAACTGTCCCGCCGAAATAGAACAGGCCGATTCAAGCATCGTTACCATGAAAATATGGCCCCCCCTATTTTCACACCTGAAAATGGGAATCCGATGGTGTCATCATGGGTCAGTCCCTCCAGGAATCGGCCGCAACCCTTGCCACCATTGGAAGTGTCCCGGCGGAAAATGAATGTGAACCAGATATGTCTGGCACTGCTTAGGAGCGGTCTCGGCAAGCGAAACTTGAAAAATCACCCACGTGTCCGTTATGCCACGTTCAATCCGATGGTGTTTCGCTCCCGTGACCACAAGAGCCTGGCACCTGGCCGGGCCTGTTACCCGCCAGCTGGCGTACCGATTGCGTACTTGCGTACCGGGCTTGCGTACCCTTTTTGGTGGATACCGTGTAACGGGTGCATCGCGCCGCCATAAGCCCGGTTTATCGGCACAATTCTTGCGGGTTGCAAGTTCCGTTCCATGAACTGAGTTTATGGGGCATCGTGTTCGGCGGTCAGGCCAAAAGTGCAAGATTGCACTTTTGGTCGCGCACCCTGCCCTCTACACCCGCGCGCGTGAACGGCAGGTCGACAAGCTCGCGCGCGAGGCTCACCCCCCGCAGGTATGGTTTTTCCCTGAAAAGGTATTACGTGGGCTCGCGAAACTCAAGGCTCGCTAGACAGTGCAGCAGAGCATTCCCGCCAGGCTTCGGCGGCTGACATCGCCGGGGCGTTCCGAGGCGGATGCCTTCCTTGGTCGCAAATTCGCTTCCATTGCTCATACGGCGACAGTCCATCGAGTGATTCGGCTTCATCGGGCTGATGCTGTTCAAGTTTTCCTATACGTTGTTCAATCCTTGCCATTCTTGTTCTCCAATGCGGTAATTCGTTGTTCCAGTTCAAAGGTTTCCATAGCTTTCCGGCGGCCTTCGATGATGCCGGACAATGCCTGCGCTTCGCCCAGCAGCAACTCACCCGTTGCGGCGGCTTTCAAGACGGTTTGCGCGGCCTTGTCAATTCCTCCGCTTGTAGCGGTATCAGGCAGCGCGATGCTGATGGGCCGTTCGCGCATCGGTGGGGCCAGTCGTTCCAAGACCAGACGGGCGGCGCTCAGGTCGCCGGCACGGGCAGCATTCACCACGGCCTGCGTTATTTCCTCCGCTCCCTGCTCCATCAAACTCAGCACCATCATCGTGGCCTTGTTCCGGCACCCCGTCGGCTTCCCCATTGCGTTGCCAGACTGCCCAGGCTTCCAAGTGGTCGAGGTCTTTTTCGTCATGCCTGATTTCCTCCTGTAATTACAGGCGCGGCATGGCCCAGTTGGGTGAATGCCACATCATTTTCCAGCGCCAGGCGCAGGCCGTCGAGGTCGCGCCGCGCTACCTCGCGGATCAGTTGCCAGTCATCGGCCGAGTAGCCGTAGAACGTGCCGGCTCGCTGGATCAGGTGTTCCAGGTCTGGCGGGATGGGTGCCAGTAAATCCATGATTTCCTGCTTGCTCGCTGCGAGGCGCGGCTTCCACTTTTCAACGACGGCGGCGGGGCCGCGCAGCTTGAGCCGGTCGCCGTTTGGGCGCAGTTCCAGGCCATCGGCGCGGGCT
>JAUYFG010000309.1 GCA_030690985.1 Pseudomonadota bacterium | reverse complement strand
CGCCCGGATCAGGTCGTCTTTTTCGCCAACACTGAGTCGGTCAAGGTCGGGCAGGGCTTCCATGAACCGCATTATCCACTTCAACAACCATTTCTAACACTCGGAATAAACAGGTTTTTTCTGCCTACCTGAGTAGTTACCCAAAAACAAAAAAACCGCGGGCGGCCCACGACAGCCGCGCGTCGCGCAGCACGGCGCGTTTTTGAGGCCGCGAAAAATCGGTCTCGTCGGCGTGGGAGATGACGATGCCAGCCATCACACACCCCCTTCGGGGGCATCGCCCCCGAAAAACAGGCCCATCTGCTCGCCCGGCCGGCCGATGCGGCCGGCATCGGCGAGCCAGCCGGCGAGGATCTGCTGACCCCGACGGGGGGTCACGCCCCACCGTCGCCCCAGATCGGCCGCCGTCGCGACGCCATCCAGCTCGGCCAGCCGCGCGCGCCAGATCGGCGGCAGGTGGTCAGTCGTGTACTCGGTGGGCCGCTCGGGCTCCGCTGCGGCCAGCGTCTCGGCGAGCGAGCGGCCGTCGGGGTCGTCGTCGTCGATACGGATCGTGCCGGCGGGGATCGCCCCCCACCGCAACGCCCGGCGTGTGGCGGCCACCACCCATCCCGGGCCACGGCCTCGCGCAACAGCCCGCTGGGAAAAAATCCAGCCCACGCTGATTCCCTCGTCGGGGTTGGCGCCGGCCTGCCGGGCCACCGCCCGGAGCGCCCGCCGCAGGGTGGGGTCGGTGACGTCGATGCGGGGGGCGGTCATGCGCCCTCCCCAGCGGCCAGGATGGCGGCACGCTCGATCTGCTCGCGCTTTGTCGGACGCCCCCGGCGGCGAGGGGTGGGGGGTGGCGCAGAGGGGGCGGGAGGCGTCGCTTGCTGCTCACGATACGAGCGCAGCCAGGCAATGACGTCCTCTAAAACCCAAAGGGGCTGCTTTGAGCCGGTAGGGGTGCAGGCCGGCGGCACGCGGTGAGGAGCGCGGCAACGGTCAGCGAGGATAGTGCTAGGGGTCTTGTTGATGAGGGTGGACAACCCCTCGATGCCGATGATGGGCGGGAAAAACTGCTGCTGAATGGCAGTCATGGCGAATCTCCGCTGCCGGCATGGCGGCAAGTCGGAAGTTACCCCCTTGTACCGCGCGGATTCCTCTTTCTCAGGCCCGGGAACCCATGTGTGCGTGTCTCCATGCTCATACGTTGGCAGCTCATGCTAGCTGTCACGAGCGGGTCATCAACCCCAATCATGGCGCATGTCAGCGAGGTAGCACCGATACCCTCGGGCCTCTACGACTCCACCCCCCTTCAATCGGGTGAAGCGTGCCCAACTCTTCCGGCTCGCCAACATGGCTATTATCAAAAACCGGCAATCACCTGTCAAGCAACACTGTGACATCTGCATCCATCGTCACGCCGCCACGCCAGGAGCCTTGTCACCCTGCCGTCACCCTGAGGGGTGACAAGCGAAAGAAATCAGGGGTAAGCGGAAGTAAGCGAAAGTTGCGTAAGTTATTGAATTATTGGCGGAAGCGGTGAGATTCGAACTCACGGATGGTTGCCCATCGCCGGTTTTCAAGACCGGTGCCTTAAACCACTCGGCCACGCTTCCAGATTGGTGGGTACCCGGATGAAAAACACGCCTGAAACCACATTTAGGCGCGTTTAGAGAACCACTTTGGATGTTGCTGGAGTTATCTGGTGGGTGCTGACGGTCTCGAACCGCCGACATTCTGCGTGTAAGGCAGACGCTCTACCAACTGAGCTAAGCACCCGGAAATCAGTTCACCGAATCCTTCAGCGCCTTGCCGGGGCGGAATTTCGGTACTTTGGCGGCCTTGATCTTGATGGCGGCGCCGGTGCGAGGATTGCGGCCGGTGCGGGCGGCGCGTTTGCCGGTGTAGAAGGAGCCGAAGCCAACCAGCGTCACCATCTCGCCCTTCTTGAGCGCCTTCTTCACGGCGTCCATCGCGCCTTCCAGGGCACGCCCGGCTGCCGCCTTGGAAAGGTCGGCGGATTCGGCGATGGCTTCAATCAATTCAGACTTGTTCACGGCGTCCCCCTTCCGGTGAGTGTTAACGGCGCGGATTCATCCGCGCCGCGCATGTTCCGGTTCGGGCTTTCCGGTGTCAAGGGCAAAATCGCCGGGAACCCGCGTCAATGCTTGATTACAGCCGGCTTCTCCTCGGCGGCGGGAGCCGGTACGGGGGTGGCGACGATCTCATCCTCGGATAGCGGTTGCGGCTCGCGTTCGAGGGCGGCGCTGAGGACTTGTTCGATCCACTTCACCGGCTGGATTTCCAGGCGATTCTTGATGTTGTCGGGGATTTCCGTGAGGTCTTTGACGTTGCCTTCCGGGATCAACACCTTCTTGATGCCGCCACGATGCGCGGCCAGGAGTTTTTCCTTGAGGCCG
>JAUYFG010000308.1 GCA_030690985.1 Pseudomonadota bacterium | reverse complement strand
CGCCCGGATCAGGTCGTCTTTTTCGCCAACACTGAGTCGGTCAAGGTCGGGCAGGGCTTCCATGAACCGCATTATCCACTTCAACAACCATTTCTAACACTCGGAATAAACAGGTTTTTTCTGCCTACCTGAGTAGTTACGAATATGTTATTGAATATATGGCGCCCACCGCAGCTCAAGAAACCGAGGCCAAAGGCAGGATTGTAGGAAAATTTCAACCATGGTCACCTATGCTTTGATTCGTCATGAATATCGTTGGGGTTGCAATTGGAGCAATCGCCGTCGCCGTCACCGTCACACTCTCAATCCTGACCGAACCATGCGACACCCGCACCGTCACCAGCGTTGTCCCCCCCACCGCGTTATTCACCGTCACCACGTAGGTATCGGTGACGCCGACGGCGGGTTGGGCGATCAGGCTGGGGGTGACGATGAGGTTGTTTCACGACAGGGCGAACTGGCCGGCGTTGGCGAAGGCGCCACCGTTGCGGGTGGTGCCGGCGATGCCGGTGACGGCGACGCCGAGGGGGACGGTGATGCTGCCTGTTGCCGTGTCCACGGTCGCCCCCGCCGGCAGGGCGGTCTTGTCGACGGCGATCAAGCGGGTCGGCGCGGCACTGGTGTCGCGTTTCGCCACGACCTGGGTGGGTAGCCAGCCGGGGCGCAGGGCCACGGCGTCGAGCAGGTTGCTATCCGTGAACACGGTGCCGGAACCGGCGCCATCGTGGCGGGCTCCGGTTCCGGCGGTGCCCAGCGGCAATGCCCAGGTCAGTTGCAAACGGTTGTCGTCCGGGGCGCCGTCGCGGCCTTGCAGGCGGGTGAGGCCCAGCCCCAAGGTTCAGGCGTCGGCGAGGCGCCAGGCGAGGTCGAGGCTGTAGCGGGTCTGCGCCGCCGCCGCGTCGATGCCGAGCTTGAGCCGGGTGCGCTCGCCCAGACCTTGTTCCAGGCTGAGGCTGGCGGTGGCGCGGCGGTGTTGCTCGGCGCCGCCTTGCAGGTCGTATTCCAGGTTTTCCTGGCCGAGGCCGAGGGTGAGGCCGCCGCCCTGCCAGGGCTTCAGGCCCAGGCGCGCCTGGGCGCCGCTGACCTTGCCGCCGGCGACGCGGCGCGGGTCGTTCCAGAGTTCGTAGAGGCTGGCGGTGTCGCTGGTGTAGCGGACATCGGCCAAATCCTGGCTGCCGGTTCGGGCGTGGTAGGCGGTGACTTCCGCGTGGTCGAGCAGGCCTTGTGAGAGTTGCATGCGCCAGGTGACGCCGCCGGCGTTCTGGGTGAGGTCGGCCCGGTCGCTGCCGGACGGGAAGTCGAATTCGAGGTCCTGCCGCAGTTGCGCGGCGGTGAAGACCAGGCGCTGGCTGGTGCCGAGGCGCAGGCCCAGGTTGGCGTAGGCTTCCTTCAGGTGCGGGCCGCCCAGCAGGCCACCGCCGAGGGCGGCGGCTTCGCCGAGACTGAGGGCGCCGTTCAGACCAAAGGCGCTGCCCGCGTGTTGCGAGGTCTGGAGCGTGCCGGAAAGGCGGCTGCCGGGGCCGTTGTTCTGCAGGGTCAGGCCGGTTGGTCCGGCTTGCAGGCTGGCCGGGTTGCCGCCCGCCGCATTCTTGAGGTCGGGCAGGCTGTCCGCAGCGAAGGTGGCGGGCGCCAGGGTGTAGGCGGCGGACAGGGCGAGCAGCGTGCCTAATCCGACATAACGGGTCTGGGCGCCGGCCGCCAGGGTAAAGGGGTAGAGACGTTTAATGCGGGTTCAGCGGTGTTTCATGAAGCTTGCGGCGCCACCTTTCATTCCACTCAGTCCGGCGCCAGAGCCTCCATCGACACGCGGTCATGTTGGGTGAGCCGTCCGGTCGGGCTGCCGTTTCGGGTGAGGCGTGCGTCTTGTGCTTATTGAACGCGGTTTCCAGCCGCGAGTTTCGCCACAAGCGCCCGTGTCACCGCAGCCCTTCCGCTTGCGTAACCACCGGGTAATGACCACTTCCGCTTTCCCCGCGCCGCCGCGCGCTCAACGAAGGCGCGCCGCACAGCCCGGACAGGAGGGTGGCGTCAGTTCTTGAGCGTCTTTAAGTAGGCCGTTCAGGGTTGACGACGGGGCGCAACTTAAGGGGTCTTCCTGATTGTGTCAATTTTTCGACAGATATTGATGGGGCTTGGGTAGGCGCCCCGATGGAATCAAGGCAATTCGGGCTTTGGATGGGGTGATGCGATTCGCTACGCTCTGATGAAGCCCTTACCCTTCGGTAACCACATCCTACGCAGCCCACGTAGGGCGGAAAAGTCGGCGGCTTCTTGCCGGCGCCTTCCGCCAGTTTCCGGCGGCAGTGGGTGGCATTCGGCGGAAGGCGCGATGAGGCCGCTTTTCCGCCCTACGCGGCCTATGTGGCCTGGATGCAGCCCACCCGCCCGGCAACGTTCCGCGCGTATTCGACGGTTGGTGGGCGAGCCGCATCTAGGCTACGGTTTTTTTGTTGTTATGTACTCACATACGGCGCACAATCCTGGCCTCTTTTTCTGGAGGTCCACCATGCCGACTCCCTCGCTCAAGGAAGGCCGTCTCAACATCCGCTGCGATTTTCACGCACGGGATTTGCTGGAAAAAGCGGCGACCTATGCGCATGTCAGCGTTTCCGAATTCGTCCTGAGGCACGCGCTGGCGTCTGCGGAGGACGTGGTGCGTGAGCATGAGTCCATCAGTTTGAATGCCGTGGATTTCCAGGCCTTCCTGGCGGCGCTGGATGCGCCGGTGGAGCCGAGCCCGGTGCTGCAACGCGCGTTCGATCGGCACGCCGAGCAGGTGGGCTGAGTGCCGTATCAAATCCGCCCGCTGGATGCCGAGGTGGCGGCCGGCGGATTTCGCTGTGGCGAGCCCGCGCTTGATGAGTACCTCCGCCGTTATGCCTCGCAGGATGTGCGGCGCGGCGTCGCGCGGGTTTTCGTGGCGACACCGGCGGATGATTTGCCGCGTCTGGCCGGGTTCTTCAGCCTGAGCGCGGGCAGCGTGCAGGCCGCCGATTTGCCCGAGTCCGTCCGCCGCGCGCTGCCGCGTTATCCCATTCCGGTGGCCTTGCTGGGGCGATTGGCGGTGGATGCGACCTTTCAGGGCCGGGGGCTGGGTTCCATTCTGCTGGCGGATGCCTGCCAGAAGGTCGCGCACGCGAGCCAGGTGCTGGCGGTGGCGGGCTTGGTGGTGGATGCGAAAACCGAAACGGCGGCGGCGTTTTACCGGCATTTCGGGTTTGTGGCGCTCCCCGGCCAGGCGGGGCGTCTGCTGTTGCCGAGGAAGGCGTTTCCCACGCGGGCGTAATGCCCGCCGGATGGCTGATCCGTTGAAGCCGGGAAGTTGCCGCCACCCCGGATTCCGCCCGGCTACGTTTCGCGCGGGATCAACGGTTGGTGGGCGGGCTGCATCCAGGCTATGGTTCTGCGTCAGCACACGTAGGGCGAAAAAGCCGGCGGCTTCTTGCCGGCGCCTTCCGCCAGCTTTCGGCGGCAGGCATTCGGCGGAAGGCGCGATGAGGCCGCTTTTCCGCCCTACGTCGGCTCAATCGCTTTGCGCGGTTTCCAGTGCTTTCTGATAGGCGGCGAGTTTGAGGGGTTTCAGCCGGGTGCCGGTGTGTTCGGGCAGTTCGATCCACGGGCCTTTGTCGGGGCCGGGTGGGCAGAGCCGGTAGCGCAGGTGGAAGCGGGCCTCGGCGGCTTCCGAGGAAAAGCGTTCGCGCAGATCCACCGGGAGTTTGTGCCGGGTTTGCAGGGCTTTTTGCAGGCGCTGGCGCAGGACGGTGAGGCTGGGGGTGGCCGGGGTGCCGGCTTCCTCGGGGAACTGGATGCGCCAGTGGTGCAGCCAGAAATCATCGGTGATCAGGGCCAGCAGATCGGTCTTGGCATCCCGGTCGAGGGCATCGACGATGCCGCAATAAAGTTGCCAGGCGAGTTCCGGGCTGGGTTCGGGGAGTTTGAACTGGGTGGAGAGGGCGCTGAATACGCCGGCGCGGGCCAGCAGGTCGAACACCAGGCCGCTATGGCAGCCCAGGCGCGGCCAGAGTTGCATGAGGCGTTCGCCATCCTGCCAACTGAAGCCCAGATTCTCGAAGCAATGGCAGAAGCGTAGCCGGATCAGGCCTTCGCCGCGCAAGGCCGCCCAGGCCAGGGGGGTGGGGAGCGCGACTTCCCTGGCCAGCCGGTGCAGGGGTCGGGCCTGGCTGGCGAGATAGCCGGCGGCGTATAGCCGCAAGCCGGCGACGATGCGCGGCAAGGCGGTTTTGCGGGGGGGGGGGGGGGGGGGGGGGGGGGG